>NC_011060.1:2409658-2713948 GCF_000020645.1 Pelodictyon phaeoclathratiforme BU-1 | reverse complement strand
ATAACATCACGAAGGATTTCGACTGGGAGAACCCGCTCTATGACGGGATATGGAAAATGACGGCGCGTTACGGAATTCCCTACTTTTCTAACTTCGTGAACTCGTCGATGAACCCTGATGATGTGCGCAGCATGTGCTGCCGACTCCGGCTCGACAAGCGCGAACTGCAGAAAAAGGGCGGGGGTCTGTTCGGGTCGAACCCTTTGACCGGTTCTGTCGGTGTCGTGACCATGAACCTGCCGAGAATCGGTTACGAGTCGAAAGGGGAGGCTGAGTTGTTCGAACGGCTTTCGCATACAATGGAACTGGCCAAAAGCAGTCTTGAAATCAAACGGAAAGTTGTCGAGCGTCTTACCGAGGAGGGACTCTATCCCTACTCCCGTTTTTATCTGCGCAATCTCCGCCAGAAAAACGGCCGCTACTGGGACAATCACTTTTCGACCATCGGTATCACCGGCATGAACGAGTGCTGCCTGAACTTTCTCGGTTGCACGATAGCCGAGCCAGAGGGTCGCCGATTCGCCCTTCAGGTGATGGATTTCATGCGGGAAAAACTGGCGGTTTTCCAGGAGGAGAGCGGCACTATCTACAATCTCGAAGCCACTCCAGCCGAAAGTACAGCTTATCGTCTTGCACGCATCGATAAATCCCGTTACCCGGATATCGTTACGGCCAACGAATCTGCTGTGAAGAACGGCGCGGAGCCTTATTATACCAATTCGACGCAACTGCCGGTCGGTTATACTGACGATCTTTTCGAAGCGCTCAGGCTTCAGGATGAGTTGCAGTCGCGTTATACGGGAGGAACGGTATTCCATGCCTTTATCGGCGAACGCGAGCTTCCCCCCGAGGGTGTCAAGCGTTTTGTGAAGAGGGTGACCGATAATTTTACCTTGCCCTACATAACGCTCTCCCCGACATTCAGTATCTGTCCGACACACGGATATCTGTTCGGCGAGCATGAATGCTGTCCCAAATGTGCAGTATCGGGCATCGAGCGACGTTGCACCGTCTATACGCGAATTGTCGGTTATCTCAGGCCTGTCCGCCAGTGGAATCCGGGAAAACAGAGCGAGTTTTTCGATAGAAAGCTGTTTGCTGTGGGGATGGTCGAGGAAGAGTCGCTGTGTGCAGAGGAGGGTCATTGATGCAAAAACATCCGTTTAAAAGCGAGGGAGTGAGACAGGAACTTCCCGTAGGAGGCTATATCCCCCAGAGTTTTATCGATTATCCCGGGCTTATAGCTGCGGTGATTTTTACCGTTGGATGCAATTTCCGCTGTCCCTACTGCCACAATCCTGAACTGGTCGATCCGGTGAGAAGCGGCGGGAACCATCAGATTCCGTTTCATGACGTGGTCCGGCTTGTCGAACGTAATCGCTCCTGCCTTGATGCGGTTGTTGTGACCGGGGGAGAACCGGCCATGCATGAGTCCCTTCCGGAATCGCTCCGGACGTTCAGGAAGCTCGGTCTGCTTGTCAAGCTTGATACCAACGGCTCCTATCCGGATATGATCGACCTGCTTCTCCGGGAGCGGCTCGTTGACTGTGTCGCTCTCGATATCAAGGCGCCGTTACAGTCCCGGCGCTATGAGGAGGTTATCGGGATTCCCTGTTCCGGCGCGATGATGAAGTGTATTGAGCGCTCATGCTCGCTTCTTCTGAGTTCCGGTATCGATGTGGTTTTCCGGAGTACCCTTCTGAAGGGGATTCATGCTTCTGAAGATGTTGATGCTATGGCGGCTGTGTCGGGAAACCGTCTTGTTCTTCAGCGATTCAGGCCGGACAGAACGCTCAGGCCACTTGCGGCAGGGGTATTCAGCGATGGAGAGCTTCATGCTCTGGCTTCCCGTTTCAACTGCGTGATCTGCAGTTTCGGCTTATGACGCTGAAACAGCGCGCGCGTTTTTGATTGGTATGGCTCTGGAGCCCGGAAGCCTATGCCATGCACATGACCGTTGCTGCTGCCGTTACGGCTGTTTTTTTTTGCAATGCCGATAAAAAAAGGGAACTTGATCTGTTGCGGTTGCCGCATTGACCATTCATTATATCGATGAGAGCCCTGTTATGACTGATATATCGCCACAAACGAAGAAAGAGACGAGCGACAAAACGAAACAAGCCGAAAGCCTTTTCAAGTCATTTATGAAAGAGCAAGGGCTGCGTTGTACAACGGAACGCATTGCCGTATTGCGAGAACTCTATCAATCAAATACTCATCTTGACGCCGACGAGATTTTTATCAGCCTTAAAAAGAAGCAGGTAGGCATTTCGCGCGCCACCGTCTATCATACCCTTAACCTGCTGTTTAAATTTAATCTGGTTTCCAAAATTGATCTTGGCCACAAGCACGCCCATTATGAAAAATCCTATGGGGCGACCAACCATCTGCATATCATCTGTGAAAAATGCGGCAATATTGTTGAGGTTTCAGACTGTGGAGTCTCCGAACTGCTCGAAAAGGTGTGCAGGGAAAATGGCTTTGAGCTGGGCAGCTTCACTCTCCAGGTTTTCGGAAAATGTGTTGGCGACTGTGTTGAAGAGAGCCTGAAACAGAAGTGATCAGAGGAGGAATCCTGATTTTTTTTATGCGGCACGCAGATAGGTAGGGATAACCAAGCACGATGCCGATTTCATGAGGCGTTGTCCCCGATTCAAACCTTTAAATTAAAAAAGATTATTTATAATCGATCTAAATAAGTCGAAAAACTGTTTCCTGATAACTCCAATCATCTGTTTATGAACCTCTTTTTGAAATCCACGGCTTTTATCTGCATTGCTCTTCTTTCTTCTTCCTCTCTTTTTGCTGTCGAAGAGAGCGGTCAAGGTACCGCTCTTGTCAAAGGGCTCTCTTTTTCCGGTCTGCTGGAGGTAGAAGGCGCATATCAGGATGCTGACGGGGAGAGCTCATCGGATCTTTCTCTTGCGACAATCGAGTTGGGGGTTGAGGCAAAGGCGACGGACTGGCTGAGTGCCCGCACCACTCTTCTCTACGAACAGCATGGCGATGATCGTATTCTTGTTGATGAGGCCAGCATGAAAATGAAGCGCGATGACTCTCCTTTTTTTGTAAAGGCGGGTCGTTTTACGCAGTCGTTTGGAAATTTTGCCACAGGGATGATTTCGGATCCGACAACGCTCGAGTTGGGCGAGACCAAACATCACGCATCGCTGCAGACAGGGTATGAAGGAGGGGGTGTCTCGGCTTCGCTCACTCTCTTTAAGGGCGATCTGCAAAAAGCGGGGAAGGATGAAATCAATACTTTTGTCGGGGCTCTTGCCATTGCCGGCGAGGCAAGCGAGCGGTTTGCATATGAAATCGGTGGTTCGTACTGCAGCAATATGGGGGATACCGATACGCTCCAGGATGATTTTGAGATGGCTCACTTTACAACGGCTGATTATGTAGGCGGCTATAGTCTATTCAGTCGTTTCCGGTTTGGCAGTGTTGAGGTCAGGAGTGAATATCTCGCTGCCGCAAAGCGCTTTGTCGATGGGGAGCGGTTGGGATTAAAGCCTGCGACATATAATGTTGAGGCAGGCTATGATCTTGCCGAATCCCTCCATCTTGCCTTGCGCTATGCCGGAGCTGAAGATTTTAATGTTGAAAAGCAGTATGGAGCAACACTTGCCTGTGATCTCTCTGAAAAAGCGACACTGGCTCTCGAATACCTTCACAACAGCAATGATGACGGGAGCAACAGCGATGCTGTGACGGTTCAGCTTGCTATGGGCTTTTGAAATACACGATAACATAATCACAGGGAGTGAGATGATGGTTCCGTTAGGTTTTTTGAATGGGCTTTTATCCGGGTGAGGTGGTAGAGGTGTTGCGTCTGCTCAAACCAAAACGACCTTTTTTCGATGACTTTGCACATGCCTGGTTTCTTTCATGAAGAGTACGTTATCCTGCCCGGATCCGTATATGTCAATTCGGGCAGGATTTTATTTTTCGCTACAGGATAAATTCCAGATCATATCCTTCGCTTTCCACGATAAACGTATCGAACTTCCGAAGAAAAGCGGCGGTTTTAACCGGATCAATCAATCGCAGCCAGGCCACGCCAACCGGTTGATTTTGCCATCCGAGCAGGATGGTCTCTTTTTTTTGGGGATCGATGCCCTCGCTGCACCTTCTGATAATGCGCAGCAGGGCGCTGAGTGCGCTGTGATGCAGAAAGGCCTCGTCCCAACTGTCAAGCCCGTTTCCCGATTCAGAGATGAAATGCAGCTCATTCATAGCCTCTACGATGCCGTAATGGAAAATCGCCGCATAGTCGTGCGCATCAAGCTCAATTGTGCTGTAAATTGTGTACGCTTTGTCCTGAAGCCGTACCCGGTTTATTCGTCCGGTACGGTAAATCGAGAGGTCGCGGTGTTCCGCATTGTTGTCGTCAATAAGGATGTATTGAACATTCATGGCTGATCCTTGAGGGTAGAGAACCTTTAATCCAGTGCCCGGGTTTTCTCTTTTTTATGGAATTGTGATAAAGTAGCTATCTTTAAGGATTATTTTTTCGCTGTTATATTTTGCCGTGTGCGTATCAGGAGATGATGAAACGGGGTATTCACAACAATTTTACCGATAGAGACAAGAATGGAAGGAAACTTTTCGAATAGAGTACAGGATGTCATCCGCCTCAGCCGGGAGGAAGCTCTCCGGTTGGGTCATGACTATATTGGTACTGAGCATCTTCTCCTTGGCCTCATCAAGGAGGGAGAGGGTATCGGTGCCAGAATATTAAAAAATCTCAAGATAGACCTTTTTGGCCTCAAACTGAAAATAGAGGAAAGCACCCATCAACGGGTTGCCGAGGCGCAGATGGGCAATGTTCCCCTGACCAAGCAGGCTGAGAAGGTGCTGAAAATCACCTATCTCGAAGCAAAAATCTGCAAGTCGAATGTTATCGGCACCGAGCATCTGCTGCTCTCGATCATGAAAGGGGATGATAATATCGCCGCCCAGATTCTCGAACAGTTTGGTGTGACCTATGACCTTGTCCGCGATGAACTCCTGAGCATCACCAGCAGCAGGAGTGAGTCGGAAGAGCCCCCTATGGAGGGTTCCTATTCGTCAGGAGGAACTGAACGCCCCTCCAAAAGGCCGGAACAGAGAAAAGGCGAGAGAACCAAGACTCCCGTACTCGATAATTTTGGCCGTGACCTTACCCGTCTTGCCCTTGATGACAAGCTTGACCCGATCATCGGTCGTGAAAAGGAGATTGAGCGTGTTGCCCAGGTGTTGAGCCGCCGTAAAAAGAACAATCCGGTACTTATTGGAGAACCAGGCGTAGGCAAAACGGCTATTGCCGAAGGTCTTGCCCTCAAGATTGTACAGCGCAAGGTATCGAGGGTTCTCTACGACAAGAGGGTAGTTGCCCTCGATCTGGCAGCTCTTGTTGCCGGCACCAAATACCGGGGTCAGTTCGAGGAGCGTATGAAAGCGCTTATGAACGAGCTGGAGCGGTCGCGTGATGTGATTCTCTTTATCGATGAGTTGCACACCATTGTTGGTGCCGGGGGCGCTTCCGGTTCCCTTGACGCAAGCAATATTTTCAAACCGGCGCTTGCCCGCGGTGAATTGCAGTGTATTGGAGCAACCACGCTTGACGAATACCGTCAGTTTATAGAAAAAGATGGCGCCCTTGACCGGAGATTCCAGAAAATCATGGTTGAGCCCACCTCGGTTGACGAGACCATCCAGATCCTCAACAACATCAAGTCGAAGTATGAGGTTCATCACCATGTCAACTATTCGGGAGACTCCATCGAGAAGGCGGTCAAGCTTTCCGAGCGCTATATTACCGACCGTTTCTTGCCCGACAAGGCCATTGATGTCATGGATGAGGCTGGCGCAAGGGTGCATTTGAGCAACATCCATGTGCCTGCGGAGATTCTTGAACTTGAAAAATCCATTGAGGAGATCAAGGCGGAGAAGAACCAGGTCGTGAAAATGCAGAATTTTGAGGAAGCAGCGCGGCTGCGTGATAAGGAGAAACACCTGATTGATGCCCTTGACCTGGCCAAACAGGAGTGGGAGGACAGGGCAGCCGAAAGCGTTTATGATGTCACCGAGGCTGATATTACCTCTGTGATTGCCATGATGACCGGTATTCCGGTGGCAAGGGTTGCACAGTCGGAATCCAAAAAGCTGCTCTCCATGGAGGCCGATCTTACAAAAGAGGTTATTGGTCAGGACGAGGCTATCAAAAAGATCACCAAGGCGATACAGCGTACACGTGCAGGGTTGAAAGATCCCTCACGTCCGATCGGCTCCTTTATTTTTCTTGGTCCTACCGGTGTCGGCAAGACGGAGCTTGCCAAAGCGCTCACCCGTTATATGTTCGACACCGAAGATGCACTGATTCGCGCCGACATGAGCGAGTATATGGAAAAATTCTCCGTCAGTCGTCTTGTTGGAGCGCCTCCGGGCTATGTTGGCTATGAAGAGGGCGGTCAACTGACCGAAAAAGTGCGCCGCAAGCCCTACTCGGTTGTGCTTATTGATGAGATTGAAAAAGCGCATCCTGATGTCTTCAACATCTTGCTCCAGGTGCTTGATGAAGGGGTTTTGACAGACGGCATGGGAAGAAAGGTCGATTTCCGCAACACCGTCATCATCATGACCTCGAATATCGGAGCCAAAGACATCAAGAGTTTCGGAGCAGGATCCGGCATGGGCTTTACCGCGCCTGATGATGCAACCGGAAATTACAAGGCGATGAAATCAACCATTGAGGATGCTCTCAAACGGGTTTTCAACCCCGAGTTTCTCAATCGTATTGATGACATTATTGTCTTTCATCCGCTTGAAAAACAGCATATTTTCAAAATCATCGACATTACTGCCGGCAAGCTCTTCAAAAGGCTGCATGACATGGGTATCGAGGTTGAAATTGATGAAAAAGCCAAGGAGTTCCTTGTCGATAAAGGCTATGACCAGAAATATGGCGCCCGTCCTCTGAAAAGGGCTCTGCAGAAGTATGTCGAAGATCCCCTTGCCGAAGAGATGCTCAAAGGGCGATTTATCGAAGGAAGCGTCATCCGTATTGCTCTCGATGAAACGGAGAATGTCCTCACCTTTCTTGATGGGGCGGTTCCGGTCAATGAAGGAGAAGGGCTGGCGAAAAAGGAGTAAATCATCTCTTTTTTCAGTCGGTTTTATTCTCTTGCCCGGGAACACTGCTTGAATAAGGGTAGTGTTCCCAAAGGGAAAAGCAGACCAGACCTGGATGGGTTATAATTTCAAAAATCAACGGTTTGGTAGATGAATTTCAGCTTTCATGAACTCGCCGAAGATGAGCTGATATCAACGGTAGAATATGACGAAGAAGTATGATGTGGGAAGAATTAGAGATAATAAAAAAGAGATATCTTGAAATGGGATTATCAGAGGCCATTGATTATGAAAAGTTTTCAATGATTTCGATTGTGTATAATTCCACCAAAATTGAAGGCTGTTCATTAACTGAGAATGATACTAAATTATTGTTGGAGAATGATATTACAGCAAAAGGAAAACCATTGACTGACCACATGATGGTTAAAGACCATTATGCAGCATTTATGTTTCTTAAAGAGATTTCAAAGCAGAAACAAAAGATAAGTATTGATTTGATAAAACAAGTTGCGGGACTTGTCATGAAACATACTGGTGGATTGGTCAATACAATGTCAGGGACATTTGATACTTCATTGGGAGATTTTCGAAAGGCTCAAGTCTATGTAGACAGAAAATATTTTCCTGATTTTTCCAAGGTTGAAAATTTGTTGCTTAAACTTATTGACAATGTTAACCAAAGACTCTATAAAGTTTCTGATAATGAGATTTTAAAGCTATCTGCTGATATTCATTATAATTTGGTTAATATTCATCCTTTTGGGGACGGAAATGGGCGGACATCAAGATTAATGATGAATTACATACAAATGTATCATCAAGAGCCTTTAATTAAAATTTTTACAGAGGATAGAGCTGAATATATTGACGCATTAAATAAAACCGAAGAGCTTGAGGATATTTCAATATTCAGGGATTTTATTTGTAGTCAACAGATTAAGTTCTATAAGTCCGAGATAAAAAAGTTTAAGCAAAAGGATAAAGGATTTTCTTTGCTGTTTTAGACAACCCGTTACCCTGTGCTTTTTTGCAAAACAACGAGAGTAACGGGGAATTTGCTTTTACGCTTGCGGAGCAGGCGGATGATCTTTCACTGCAAGAAGTGAGCGCTGCAGGAGCTCTTCAGGAAGTGCGTAATCACTCAGTTTTCCGGACATGAAAGCGTCATAACCCTGCAGATCCATCAATCCATGACCCGACCAGTTCATGAGAATAACCTTCTCCTTTCCTTCCTCGGTTGCTTTTTTGGCTTCGCGGATGGTCTGGGCTATAGCATGTGCTGTTTCCGGAGCAGGTATGAACCCCTCAGTATGGGCGAAAAGCATGGCTGCCTCATAACATTCAGTCTGGCCAAGGGAGGTCGCCTCAATTAATCCAAGCTGCTTGACATGGCTGACCAGCGGGGCCATGCCGTGATAGCGTAACCCCCCGGCATGAATCGCTGGAGGAATAAAGCCGTGGCCGAGGCTGTGCATCGCCAGCAGCGGTGTCATTTGAGCCTCATCGCCGTTATCGTAAACATAGGGGCCTCTGGTGAGCGTCGGGCAGGCTTCAGGCTCTGTTGCAATCACCTGAACCTCACGGCCATGAATCTTGTCACAAATAAACGGAAAGCTTATTCCGGCAAAGTTTGAGCCTCCGCCGGCACAACCGATGACGATATCGGGATAAAGCCCCACCTTGTCGAGCTGTTTGCGGGCCTCAAGGCCGATAATGGTCTGGTGCAGCATCACGTGGTTTAAAACGCTGCCAAGTGCATAACGCGTGTCATCATGCTCGACAGCCTGCTCGATAGCTTCGCTGATGGCAATGGCAAGGCTTCCCGGTGTATCGGGCATGGCGGCAAGAATCCTGCGTCCAACAGCAGTCTCTGTGCTGGGGCTTGCAATACAGTCGGCTCCCCAGGTTTTCATCATGATTTTGCGGAACGGCTTCTGATCGAAGCTGATACGTACCATAAAGACCTTGCAGTCGATACCGACAAGCTTGCAGCTCATGGCAAGTGCGCTTCCCCACTGACCCGCGCCGGTTTCCGTGATGAGATGCTTGATGCCAAATTCCTTGTTGTACCAGGCCTGTGCCACGGCGGTATTGGGTTTGTGACTCCCTGCCGGAGAGACCCCTTCGTTTTTGTAAAAAATCTTTGCCGGAGTTTTTAATGCGGCCTCAAGTCGGTGGGCCCGGTAGAGTGGAGAGGGACGCCAGATTTTCAGGATAGCCTGAATCTCCTGCGGAATATCGATCCACCGTTCCGTGCTCATCTCCTGCTCAATAAGGTTCATCGGAAAAACCTTTGCAAGGGCGTCAGGGCCTATCGGATTCCCATCCGGCCCCAAAGGTGGCGGCAGCGGAACAGGCAGGTCAGCCTGAATATTGTACCATTGGCGAGGCATCTCATCCTCGTTCAGCAGGATCTTCGTGAATTCCGAACTCATGATTGTTCTGGTTTGTTGTTAGCTATTATTCAGCAAAGTTGTTCGAGTCTTGAGAGCCATGCATTGAAGTGTGAGCATTTGCTTCGAATGACCTTCAATCCGATTAGTTCGGCTACCTGTGGTCCCACAACAGATTTAGCATTTTCATAGTCAGGAAGTTCGGCAATGATGCGTTTACTCGGAGCGGAATGTGCCCCATCATTAATCAATTCCGGCGTTGATTTCCCTGCAGCTATGGCTTTAAGTGCTGATATTTCTTTGTGATGATGGTCATAAAAGAAAGCAAGCTGTTCAGGATCGGAAAACAGATATGCCTCATATTCATGTAACTGGATATATGGAATAAAACGAGGATCGCCAATATCATTGGCAAACGTGCGTTCAAGTGCTTCTGTACGCTGAAAGGGTAAATGACGCAGCTTTTCGGCTTCACTCAACCCAGGAAAATCAGAGGTAATTGCATAAAGGTCGATCATGGTTGTAAAAAAAACATTCTGAGCTTTTTCCTGGGCAGTCAATCTCAGAATATCGTTTTTCATGGGAAGATAACAGGGACCTAACCCGCCGCCCCGATGGACAATACCCTTTTTCTTTGCGTGTGCAATAAGTATCGCAGCTTGCATGTACACTCCGAAGTGGGCAAGATGTGGTCTGAGTACATTTGTTGCAAAGGTTTGCTCTGTTTGTCCTTCTGCGAAAATGTAGAGACGTACCATCAGTGTGGTCCCCCGCCAATAATATTCTTTTCCCAAATCTCCCCAAGGCTGTATTCTTCCAGCCATGCTTGCAGTATTGCTGGATCAAGCCGCTCAAATTGTGATCCTTTACCATTTCGGCTTACCACAATTACATCTTCACTATCAAAGTTGTTGAGGAACGTGGTTGATTGTGTGCTGATGAGTACTTGAGTGTAATGAGATGCCTTTTTAAATAACGCGGCAATAATATTGAGGGCGTATGGATGAAGTCCGAGTTCCGGCTCATCCACAATAACAAGGCCTGGAAGCTCATTTTCTGGCTGAAGAAGCAAGGTGACAAGGCAGATTGCCCGCAAAGTTCCGTCCGAAAGTTGATGGGGTCCAAATACCTGATCTGACCCTTTTTCTCGCCAGTTAAGAATAACTTCAGTATTTCCCGGGCCAGAGGGTTCAAGGTCGAAATCGTCGAAAAATGGTGCAATTAAACGAATTGTACTTACAATTTGTCTATACGATGAATTATTGTCATGACGAAACCTGTAAAGTAACGCAGCCAGGTTGCCTGCGTCAGGCATCAGAAAGTGATTATGGTTGATGTAGCAGAACTGGCGTATCCGCGCCGTTGATGACGTATCGTGGAAATGAAATACCCTGCAACGGTTTAGAAAAAAGCGTAGTGTTTTGGATATTTGATCTTGATTTTTTTCCGTAAACTCACCAATTCGTGACTCTTGATGTCCTGTACCGTAGCTGACTTTTTTTGGCGATGGATGACCGGTTCGTTGGAAACTCACGGATTCTTCGGCAAAAAAAAGCGTATCTCCCGGGGCATGGAAGAGTTGCATGGTATAGGTATCAATTCCGTTATCTGCTGTAAATTCAAGTTGGGCTGTGATCTGTGGTGTTATTTTCGGCCCGAAGTGTAAAAGGGATTGAGCTCGTCCAGAGGCACCAATATACTCCTGGAGGCGTCCTCCCATCATTTCGTTGAGCATTTTGAAGAACGAAATGATGTTACTTTTGCCTGCCCCGTTCGCACCAATAAGAACATTAAGATTATGCAGCTCAATATCCGTCTTCTTGATGGACTTGAATCCCTCAAGATTTATACGTCCGAGTGTTGTCACAGGCTTGTCTCTTTAAAAGATAGATGCCTTATACAAAAGATTAATAACTGCAAATACAAGGAAAAAAAGGAAAGATTAGTGCCGAAGACGGGAATCGAACCCGTACGTCCATTGCTGAACACGGGATTTTAAGTCCCGGGCGTCTACCAGTTCCGCCACTTCGGCATACCGTTGTTAACATGAAAGGACGAACAATTTACCATCTTCGAACGGTTTCCCAAAAAAAATAAATCTTTCCCGCACACCCTTTTTTCCATCAGATGGAGGCCGTTACGAGCTGAAATGGTCGAATCCCCTGATTGAGGAGAGATCAATTTTCATCCCGTAAATATCGCTCAGTTGCACACCTTCCTCCACATCGGTGGTTTCGCCGATAACTGCGATCGTTTTGTTATCGGCAATGGCCGGATACTCCTCTTTCGGGATGGTGAAGAGCAACTGGTAATCTTCGCCCCCCGTCAATGCCCAGGTCAGGGCATCATCCTGCAGTTCATCGGCAATCCGGCGCGTACTTCCGAGGATTGGAATACGGGCCTCCTGAATCATGGCGCCGATCTTCGAGCGTCGGCAGAGATGCTGCAAATCGGAGCTGAGACCATCGGAAATGTCGATCATCGACGTGGGGCGGATATGGTGCGCATGGAAAAACCGGACAATATCGAGGCGGGCAAGGGGGAGCAACTGCTGCTGTATCGATTCGCTGTACTCTTTCAGGTCAGCCATGGCGCTTCTGCTGTAGCTCTCATTGTTTTCGATATGGTTCAGCATAATCTCCTTTTCGCGCATGAGGAGTTTGAGACCAGCCGTTGCGCCACCAAGAGCGCCGGTGATGCAGAGCAGCTCTCCCGGTTTTGCGCCGCTGCGGTGCACAAGCTGCTCGCGTGAAACCTCTCCCATCATGGAGATTGCAATAACCAGACCCGAGCGTGATGAAGAGGTATCTCCCCCGGCAATGGCCAGGCCGTACTCTCTTGCTGCATGGCTCATGCCCTGGTAGAGCTCTTCAATCATGGCAATGGAGAATGAGGCCGGAATGGCAAGAGAGATGAGCGCATAGCGGGGAAGGGCATTCATGGCGCAGATATCGGAGACATTGACGCTGATAGCCTTGCTTCCAAGGTGTTTCAGCGGGGTTGTCAGGAGATCGAAGTGCACCTGATCAGCAAGCATATCGGTTGTCGCCACCTGCAGCAGTTCAGCCGAAGGCTGGAAAACCGCGCAGTCATCTCCTATTCCCGTCAGGAGTTCCGGCACGGCAGGAAGGGTGCTGTTGGCAAGGGTGGCAATTTTATCTATCAGGCCGAACTCTCCGATTCCGGAAATAGCTGTATATGACATATTTTTACGTAAATTAAAATTCATTATGACCTGTGCTGTGGTTCGTTCTATCGAAACGTGACGCAGCAAGGGTTTGATTCTCAATAACAGAAAGACAATATCCGCTTTTTATGGGTTTTTTTGACAAATTCAAAATTTCAAGACTGAAGGAAGGGCTCGAAAAAACCCGCGACACCTTTCGCGAAAAGCTTGCCGTCATTACCAAAGGGAAAACGGAGATCGACGACGACTTTCTTGAAGAGCTTGAAACCATTCTTGTTGCAGCCGATGTGGGTGTCGAGACCACACTCGGAATTGTTGATGCCATTACGGAACGGGCAAAACAGGAGACCTATCGCTCGGAAGAGGAGCTCAACAGAATGCTGATGGAGGAGATTCAGCAACTGCTTGAAGAGACAGGAGAGGAGCATCCGCTCGATTTTGATGCGCCTCTTCCGGCAAAACCGTATGTTATTTTAATTGTTGGAGTAAATGGCGCGGGAAAGACCACCAGTGTTGCCAAGCTGGCTCATAATTATGATAAGGCAGGCAAAAAAGTCATTATCGCGGCAGCCGATACCTTCAGGGCCGCAGCCTACGAACAGCTTCAGATATGGGCCGACAGGGCAGGGGTTCCCATGATTGGCCAGGCACAGGGTTCCGATCCAGCCTCGGTGGTCTACGATGCCGTCAGCGCTGCGGTATCGCGAAATGCTGATGTTGTGCTGGTTGATACCGCAGGGCGGCTGCATAACAAGAGCCACCTGATGGAAGAGCTTGCCAAAATCATGCGGGTTGCCAAAAAAAGGATTCCTGAAGCTCCGCATGAGGTGCTGCTGGTGCTCGATGGTACCACCGGCCAGAACGCCGTGCTGCAGGCAAGGGAGTTTACGAAATTTGTCAAGGTGACCGGTCTTGTGGTGACCAAACTTGATGGAACGGCCAAAGGCGGGATTGTGCTCTCTATTTCACGTGAACTGAAGCTGCCGGTCAAATATATTGGAGTCGGTGAAAAAATCGACGACCTTCAGCTCTTCGATCGTGCAGAGTTTGTCAAAGCACTTCTGGGACGGGAACTCAAATAAACAGCTCACCAGATGGCAGTGCAGGGACCCCTTCATTTCAGCGTTCGTTACCCGCTGCACACCATTTCCGGCAGAGATTGCCGGAGCAGTTCAAGTATCCGTTCACGATTGGTGATCCGCAAAAGGTGAGAGCTGTTTCGGGTATCCTGTGCACCAAGGCGCGGCGCAATGAGAGCGGTTTCAGGGAGGGATTCAAGAAACTCCGCCAGCCGTTCCTCCACTCTCAGCGGGTTGCGGATAATGACGACATGGTCGATTTCCGCCTCTTTGTGATCAAGAAGATAGTCGATATGCCAGCGCAGTTTTTTGTCTGTGGCTTCAATGGCGCCATTTCCGGTGAAATGCCCTTCAGAAAAGAGTTTAATCATTGCAGCCTGGATGGCATGGGGCGCTTTTCCCCCTGATCGTGATGCATGGCGGATAAGTCGCCTTGCAAGCGGAGACCCATTCTGATTGTTGCCCAAAGCGGAACCGATATAAAGATAGTCGCCCTCTGGCAAGGTGAAGGGTTTTCCCTGCTGAAACCTGCCGAATGCAAGATGCAGCGTGCATGAGAGATGGATCAGGAGGATATAGGAGCCTGAGCGGTATTTACTGCCAAAAATGGTAAACTGCTCTGTGGACATTGTTTTTTGTTCTTTTTGATGCAATATTAGCCATTCAGGAAGGTTGTCTGGTGGATTGCAAGATACAATTCAACGGGTTCTCTTTTTATCGATGCAAGAGGGGAAAAAACTTCTGGACTTCAGGCGCAGGGAGATGGTTGAAACCCTGAAACGCTATGGTATCACTAACCAGCGGGTGCTCAAAGCGTTTCTGGAGGTGCCGCGTCATCTCTTTTTTGAAGTCGAAGCCTGGGATGCAGCCTACAATGATGGCGCTTATCCTGTCGGGTTCGGGCAAACCATTTCCCAGCCCTATACGGTTGCCTTCATGACCAGCTTGCTTGTTGAGCGTTCTCCCTCGGGCAAGGTGCTTGAAATTGGTACAGGATCGGGTTATCAGGCAGCAATTCTTGATGCCCTCGGATATTCTGTTTTTAGTGTAGAACGGATAGTTGCTTTGTATGAGCGTGCGCAACAGCGGTTTTCGAGGCTTGGTCTGCATATAGCCTGCCGTTTTGGCGACGGAACGCTTGGCTGGAAGGATGAGGCCCCTTTTGATGGCATTGTGGTAACGGCAGGCGCTCCGAAAGCGCCGGAGTCGCTTCTGCAGCAGCTTGCCGAAAACGGCTGTATGATTATCCCTGTTGGCGGCAGTGATGCACAGCAGATGACGGTTATCAAGAGAGAGGAGGGCGAGTTCAAAAGAGAACTTTTTGAGCGCTTTGTGTTTGTGCCGCTGGTTGGCAGGGAAGGTTGGGACGACACTGTTTTTTAACAAAATCTTAAAGAAGGGATGATTTATGGCTGTAATGTCCAGCTTGCGGGATAAAACTCATATTATACTCTACACCCTGTTGGCAGCGTTTCTTGCGCTGATTGTCTTCGAATGGGGTATGGATTTTACCGGAAACAGCGGTACGAAACAGAATCAGGCCGGTGAGGTCAACGGGAAGGTTATTCCCTACAGCCAGTATGAGGAGATATACAAGGCGGTAACCGAGAATTTCCGGAGAAGCAATCCGGGAGCTGAAGTGATGCCGGAGAACGAACTCGAGTTTCAGGAGCAGGCATGGAATACGGTGGTTGAACAGACCCTCCTCGACCAGCAGCTCAAAAAATTTGGTATCACCGTTCAGGATCAGGAGGTCGTTGATGCCCTGGGCAGCGCCACCAACCCCCCCCAGGTGATTCGCCAGAATTTCACCAATCCAGCCACAGGAGCCGTTGATCGAGCCAAACTCGAAAGTATCCGTCGTGACCCTCGCAACAAGGAGTTATGGCTGCAGATCGAAAAAATTGTCCGTCGTGAACTTGAGGTGAACAAGCTGCTCAGGGCTCTTCAGACCTTTGTCCATGTCACCGACAGGGAGCTTGACGATATTGTCAATCGGCAGTATTCCCTCTTTTCAGCCTCCTTTATCCCCTTTCCCCTGAGCTTTGCGGGGCCTGACAGTAACTTTCCGGTAAAGGAAGAAGAGATCAAAAAGTATTACGACGAACATAAAGAGCTTTTAAAGCAATTTTATTCAAGAAAAGCAGATTTTGTCTTCTTCCCTCTGATTCCTTCATCAAAAGACAGTCTTGCTGTTCGCACTGAACTTGAAACCATTCGTGCCGAGTTTTCCGCATCGGTCAATGACAGCGACTATGTCAAAGTGCAGAGTGATCGTCCTGCAGGGATCAATAAAGTGTACAGCCGTGCCGATTTTTCACCGGCAGCAGGTGATGTCTTTTTTAATTCCCCAAATTTCAAGCCGGGAACCATTGTTGGTCCGATAGCCGACCGGGGTGAATACCGTCTGATCAAGATCCGGCAAATTTCCGCATCCGCTCCGCTGGTTGCGAGGGCGTCGCACATTCTCTTGCACTTCAACCCGGCCAGTCGTGAAGATGTCGCGCGAGTGAGCCAGCTTTCAGCGCTTATTTTCAAACAGCTTCAGGCAGGTACTCCTTTTGATGCTCTGGCGAAAAAATATTCTGCCGACCCTGTCAGCGCACTTAATGGAGGCGATATCGGATGGTTCAGCAAGGAGCGGATGGTACCGCAATTCGCGGCAGCAGTTTTTGGTGCGCGTCCCGGTTCGGTCATCGGACCTGTTCAGACCCAGTTTGGCCTGCATATTATCAAGGTGACCGGTTTTGATACGCAAGCCGCCCTCTGCTCCGAGATTGTGCGCAACATCAGGCCATCGACGGAGACGGTCGACAGCGGACGGCGTCTTGCAACGGCATTTCAGATTAATGCCACTGAGAAGGGCTTCGACAAGAGCGCTGCCAGCGCAAAGCTGCCCATCGGCAAGACCGGCGACTTCAACAAGCATATGCCGATTCCCCAGATTGGCTACAGAGAAGCGGTGACAACATTTGCATTCAAGGCAAAAGAGGGTGACCTTTCGGATGTTCTTGAAACGGAAAAAGGTTTTTATGTCATGCGTCTGACCGGCAAGAATGATACCGGATATCGTCTGCTTGACAAGGAGCTGAAAGCAAGGATTACAGCCGAATTGGTGCGGAAGAAAAAGGAGGCTCTGCTGGAGAAAAAACTTGCAGCAATGGCAGCGGTGCCTGGAGTGACGCTTGAAAAGATAGCGGCATCCCATGCCGGAGTGAAGGTTGTGGTGGCCGACAGTATCCGGTGGAGCAACGGCGCAATCCCCGGCTATGGTGTTGACCGTTCCCTGGTGGAAGGCATGTCGGCTCTTGTTCCCGGAAAGCTCTCGGCTCCACTGAAAACCAGCGATGGTGCCGCGCTTGTGTTGTTGTCGAGTAAAACAGTTCCCGCAGGGCTGAACAGAAAGGCTGAAAAAAGCGCTATAGCCCCCCAACTGCTCCGGGCAAAACAGGAGCAGCTCTTTGCGGAGTATATTGCATCATTGCGCAAGAAAGTTATCGATCCCTGGGGCCGAATCTCGAATTAATGAGCTGCCTCGAAAGCCTCCATGCAGGCTTTGATTTCGGCTGAGCTGCCAAACGTGAGGCACTCGCGTGCGAGTGCTTCCGTTTCAGCAATGGAGTAGCGCGACACCAGTGATTTGAGTTTCGGAATATCCGAAGCGACAACACTGAATTTTCTGAGTCCACAGCCCAGCAGAAAAGGCAGGGCGAGATGGTCGGAACCCATATCGCCGCAAATCATCGCCTTGCAATGGTTTTTGTGGGCAACTGCTATCACCCGGTGCAGTTGGCGGACAATCGCCGGATGAAATTTTTCAAAGAGATCCTGCACGATAACGTTGTTGCGGTCCACGGCAAGCGTGTACTGCGTCAGGTCATTGGTGCCGATACTGATGAAGTCAACACACCGCGTTATTTCATCAATGAGTTCGACCGCCGCAGGTACCTCGATCATTGCGCCGATACCCGGTTTTTCAACCTGCGAATTACACTCACTGGAAAGCTCCGCATAGTGGCGATCGACAATTGCCCTTACTTTAAGTACCTCATCGACCGAGATGATCATGGGAATGAGGATATCAAGGTTTCCATGGACATTAGCCCGGATGACAGCCCGGATCTGTGCATCAAGTATTTCCGGCAGATCAATCAGGATCCGGATACCCCTCCAGCCGAGGTTCGGATTTTGTTCCTTGACCGGAGAGTACATCAGCTTGTCACCCCCAATATCAAAGAGGCGGATATCAAGAGGCATCGGAGCAATCTCCTCAGCCATTTCCCGGTAATAATGGTACTGTTCAGACTCCTTGGGAACTTTTGTTCCCTCGGTAAAGAGATTTTCGCTTCTGAACAGCCCCACTCCCTCAGCGCCGGCAGCAGTCAGAGCCTGCAACTCCTCCTTGAAGTCAATATTGGCATAAAAGGTGATTCTGACACCGCACTTTGTTGTAGCAGGAAGCGCGGCCATCAGGGAGCTGTCGGCATCACTTTTTTGAGCCTCCTCATTTTTTCTGAGGTAGCGAGCAAGAGTCTCTTCCTCAGGATTCGTAATCACGGTTCCCGTCGTTCCATCAATGATCATCGGCATTCCGGTCGATACCTTCTGGGAGATATTGCCAAGCCCGACAATGATGGGAATGTTCAGAGAGCGGCATATCAGGGCGATATGCGAAGTTTTCCCCCCTGTATCGGTGATAAATCCCTTGATATTGCTGCGGCTTAAAAGAATGATATCAGCAGGGGAGAGAGTGTTTGAAGCAACAATTACCCCTTCAGGTATCCATGAATGCAGTTTTCTGACGTGCAGGTTTCTGATAATCCGGTTTTTGATATCGTGCAGATCATCAGCCCGATCCTGGAAAATCAGGTCGTCGGAATTTTTGAATTTTTCAAGATACTGATC
This sequence comes from Pelodictyon phaeoclathratiforme BU-1, assembly GCF_000020645.1. GTDB lineage: Bacteria > Bacteroidota > Chlorobiia > Chlorobiales > Chlorobiaceae > Chlorobium > Chlorobium phaeoclathratiforme. Next base: position 2,695,265 of record NC_011060.1, on the reverse strand, counting down.
GAACTCCTCCTCAATGACCAAATGCGCCGGTTTGTGTTCTGATTGAATACGTCCGGCAATGGCATCAATCAGCACCGGGTCTTGCAGTATCATGATCTGGGCCTCAAAGAGATTGGAGTAGCCCTTTCCCAGTTTTCTTATCGTTACCTGCTCAATTTTCTTCAGTTCATGTGCCGACCGGTGCAGGGCAGAGAGAAAACGCTCAATCTCCTCACCCGTGTTTTTGTCATTCAGCTCCCTGATTTCATGATTACTCTCCTCCTTGACGAAGCTGTAGCACTCTCCGACAGCAATTCCTCTCGATGCGCCAATTCCGGTGTAGGTCGTTTCGGTACTTTTCACAGTGGGCTCCTCCTTTGGTGTTTCGCATCCGGAGTTCAGTTGTTCTTTATTTTCAGGCATAATGGCGGCTTAAAAAGGTGCGTCGTCTTGAGAGATAAACTGGGTGATAACTGATTTTCCTGCTTCCGGCAATGCGGCTGTATGATGATCCTGATTTCCGGAAGCTGTCGATCCTTCGCCACCGGTAACATAGCTGTTGGCTGTGGATTGAAAACGGCCATAATTTTTCAGGAACAACAATCGTATATCTCCGATCGGGCCATTTCGCTGCTTGCCGATGACTATTTCGACCACATCTTTTGTCGATGAGCCATCCTCGAAAGTCTGTTTGCCATACATTTCCGGTCTGGAAAGGAACATGACCACATCAGCATCCTGTTCAATAGAGCCCGACTCCCTGAGGTCACTGAGCTGAGGCCTGCGGTCTCCTGAGCGCTGTTCGACAGAACGGTTGAGCTGTGCCAGGGCGATGACGGGAATATTCAGCTCCTTTGCCAGCGCCTTCAGCGAGCGGGATATCTGTGCAATCTCCTGTTCGCGGTTTGTTCTGCCATCCCTGACCGGTGTGACCAACTGCAGGTAATCAACAACAACCATGCCAATATTGTGTTCCTGCTTCATCCTGCGGGTTTTTGCGGCAAGTTCCATAATGGAGATACCGGCGGTATCGTCAATAAAAAGCTTCGCTTCATTGAGCTTGTCCATGCTGTTGATGATTCGGCCCATCATCTCAGGCGTTATCCGGCCCGTTCGGACAAGCTGCGACTCAACATAGGCTTCAGCACACATAAGCCTGATGGCCAACTGTACCTCAGCCATTTCAAGACTGAAAAAAAGCACCGGGGTGTCGAAATCCACGGCAGCATTACGGGCGACAGCAAGCGCCAGCGCCGTTTTTCCCGCCGAAGGTCTTGCTGCAATGATAATCATGTCGGAGGGCTGAAATCCGGCTGTAAGCTGATCAAGCTCGGAAAATCCCGATCCAACGCCAGTGACGGAAGATTGAGATGCCCTGAGGCTCTCAAGCATATGGATACCATTTTTGATCAGTTCCTTGATCAGCGATGCCTTCTTTTTGATACCAGCCTGGGAGATATTGAAAAACTGCTGTGAGGCATGTTCGACAAGATCGAAAATATCCATCGATGAGCTGTAGGCTACACCGGAAATTTTAGCCGAAATGGAGATCATGCGCCGGTACAGGTACTTCTCCTTTGCCAGACGCGCATAATATTCAATATTTGCAGCGCTGATTACCTTGCCCGAAAGTTCAGCCAGGTAGTGGCGTCCGCCGACGGGCTCAAGCTCGTTCATTTTCAGCAACTCCTCGCTGACTGTAATAATGTCGAGAGCCTGCCGTTTATGGTAGAGCTGCATCATCGCCTTGAAAATAATCTGGTGGCGCCGCTCATAAAAGACCTCCTCACCGTTATCGCCGAAAATCTGGATCACCTGTTCAATCGGCTCATCTTCAAGCAGAATACAGGCAAGAACCTCCTGCTCAATTTCCGTTGAGTAGGGAGGCAAACGGCTCTCCTTGCTGAAATCGATATCCTTGCTGAAATCTATGGCAGGCGGCGCTTTCTTGATCATGGTTTATGATAATGTTCAGGTACAGTTATTCTGGCAGCAGATTGTCGCATAATGGCGCATCATCAATTGAATGTCATCCCAGCATCCCCTTTTCCACTCAGGGTTACGCAGCAAAGCCGCCGGATGATAGGTAATAAAACAGTCATACCCCTTCCATTTTATTGCCTTTCCTCTCATGGAGCCCAGAGAGAGCTTGTTTTCAAAAATGGTGTTTGCCGCAACCTTGCCGAGAATCAGAATCACTTTTGGATTGACTATCTGCAACTGTTCCAAAAGCCAGGGGATACAGTTCTCAATCTCATCCGGTAAAGGGTTACGGTTTCCGGGGGGGCGGCATTTCAGGATATTGCAAATATAGACCTCTGGCCGATTGAATCCGGCAGCCTGCAGGATTTTATCGAGGAGCTGGCCTGAACGTCCAACAAAGGGCCTGCCTGAAGCGTCCTCTTCGGCTCCTGGAGCCTCGCCGATAACGGCAAGTTTTGCTGCAGGGTCTCCCTCACCAAAAACAAAGTTCAGTCTTGTTTCAGCAAGCTGGCACTTTCTGCATTTCCTGGCAGTTTCGAAGAGCAGAGCAAGCTCCTGCGATGATGAAGCTGGCTCTTCTACACATGAAACAGGTGGCATGACGATCAATTATTTCAGAGGTTAAGGGCTCTTTCGAGGCAAAGCTGTTCTATGGCGTCAAGAAGTTTTTCAGCAGCAGCATCTTTGGTCAGCAGAGGGAGCTCCGTTGTCATCCCATCGCATCCTATCAGGGTAAGAATATTTGTATCGACATCAAAACCCGAATTTTTGCGATCGAAGTAATTAAAGGCAATAAGGTCAAGATTTTTTTCTGCCAGTTTTTTGCGTGCATTATCCAGGCCTGTGCGGGTTTCAAGGGCAAATCCCACCGCAAGCTGAGCGGAGCTTTTCTGCCGACCAAATCCGGCAAGGATATCCGGATTTTTAACAAGGGTCAGCTCAATATTCTCAGCACCCTTTTTAATTTTTCCCTCAATGGGTGTTGCGGGGCGATAGTCGGAGACGGCAGCCGCGCCGATAAAGAGGTCGCATTTTCCGAAAAAAACTTCGGCAGCAGCGTTCATTTCCAGAGCGCTTTCAACATCAAGACGCTCTACGCCGGGAGGTGCAGGAAGATGAACCGGTCCGGTAATGAGCGTGACGAGGGCTCCGCGTTTTTCGGCAGCACGAGCGATGGCAAAACCCATTTTTCCCGAAGAGTAGTTGGAGATGAAACGGACGCCATCAATTTTTTCGCGAGTTGGCCCTGCTGTGATCACGACCGATTTTCCCTGAAGCGGAGAGCTTCCGGAGTTGTGCAGCGCCGCCTCAAGAGCGGCAAGGATGGCCTCGGGCTCGGGCATTCGGCCAACGCCACACTGCCCTGAGGCAAGCTCACCGCTTTCAGGGTTGGTGACAAGGCAGCCCTGGGCTGCAAGGGTTGCTATATTCCGCTGTACCGAGGGTGACAGAAACATCTGGCCATCCATGGCCGGAAAAATCAGCACCGGTTTGGCTGGACGAAGCGTCAGAAAAAGAGCGGCAAGCATATCGTCGCAAAGACCTGCACTAAGCCTTGCAAGCGTATTTGCCGTAGCCGGTGCGATAACAAGGGCATCGGCCCACTCCCCAAGAGAGATATGGCGCGTGAAATCCATCCCCTCCTCCTCCAGCGGGGGCAGGATTTTGCGATAGACCCTCTCTTCCGAAACGGTTGCAAGTGCGAGTTCACTCACAAAACGGGCGCCACCCTCCGTCAGCGCCACCCTGACGTTGGCCCCCTGTTTTTTTAACAGCCTGACCAATTGCGGTATTTTATAGGCAGCAATGCCTCCGCAAATGCCAACGATGATGTTTTTTCCCCTCAAGATGGTTACCCCCGGAGTTTGTTGCTGAATGGTTCTTTCCGCCAATTTACAAAAACCGAAAGGAATTTATCTCTTCTTGTCGGAAGAGGGGAAGATGCGTTTCCAGAATTGATCCCAGGTTTGGAAACGCTCTTTGTAGGAGAGGCTCACTCCCCAGGTCTCGGCAGGCTTCTGCAGATTGCTGTTCGAAGTTGTACTGACATTCTGCCCATAAGAACGGGAGGCCTCAAGAGAGACTTTTGGAGTAATACGGTACTCAATCTTCTGAGCCGTACCGTAATAATCTGCAGTAGTTGACTCCCCGCTGACGGGAGAGCTTCCCGTCCCGATAAAGCGCACTTTTCCGCCCGTACCCGGAACACTGAGAGCAAGGTAAAGGTCGAGTCCGCTCAAGGCGCCGCGTTTATCGACGCCAACATTGACATTGAAACTTTCAAGTCCACCGATATCCTGAATGAAGCGTGAAATCCTTGACGACAAAATTCCGGTACCGGCTGAGAGGCCAGCGGTTGAAACGGCAAGATTTCCGCTTTGCAGGCTGCTGCCCGGCCGGACATACCACTGTTTGGAGAGCAGCAGAGAGATAACATTCAGCTCCGCGTTCTGGTCGATCTGGCTCGTCTGCCCGCCGATCATGTTGAGCGATGCAAAGGGCAGCGACTGCTCATTAAGGTAGTAGCCCATGGCGATCTGAGGCTCATTCAGTGTACCGGTAATGGCAAGCAGCAGTTTTACATTATCGCGATCACCGCTCTGCTGGTTTGATGCGGTTACATATTTACTGCCATAGAGATTATCCATCACGCCGTTCCGGATATCGACACTGTTCCAGCTTATTCTTCCTCCATCCTGCAAATCAAAGTTCGAGTTGGAAAATTTGTATTTGCCGCCAATAATATTGACCGAACCAAAGAGCTGATAGCGCTGGTTGTATTTACTCACCATCAGTGAGAGGTTGTTGATGGACGATTCAAGCTGTTCGCCTCTGAGGCGATCAAAAATAACCGTATACTTGAGTGGTTCACTACTGCTGAGCCGCAGGTTTTTTATCTGCAGGATATCGATCAGAGAGTGATAAAACTCTGCAGGTTCTGCTGTTCTTGTCCCGTTTTTGCTCTCCAAAGCTGCTGCTGAAGGGTATCGGGGTATAAATTCAATAAACTTTTCAACACCCACATACTTTGTCCCCTCATTTGCTCCCGTTCGGTAGAGTGAGAAATCAGCGGCATCAATCCTCAGCTCACCTTCGATAACGGGTTCGGAGAGCGTGCCGCGAAGCACAATATTACGGGTAGAACCGGTGATGGTGCCGAACGAGGTCTCATCTCCCTTGTCTTTTTTATTGTACAGGAGGAGCCTGTTCAATCGGCCCGTGAGCTCCAGCCCCGTTGGTTTGAGTTGTTCAAGTCGCACCACTCCATTGATGACACCCGCTCCACTGCCGTTGTCATGCAGCGTCATTTCGCGCAGTTCAACAGCTTTCGGGGTGACATAAATCTCGCCGTTGAGGCGGTAGGAGACCTGCGTGGGCGCTATTTTAATCAAGGTATTGCTCAGGCGGCTGCTCAGATAGATCTCCGGTTTCGGTGTTCTGCCCTCGATTTTGAGTGTTGTCGGCACAATACCCTCTGCCGATTCAAAGAAGGGGAGCAGGTACTCAAGAAACTGTGCCGAAAGATTGTCAGAACGAAACGATGCACTGATGGGCGCCTGTTCCGTCAGACGAAAAGAGAGGGGATAGTAGCCGATGGCAAGAGGAATGGTTCCGCTGCCTTCAAGAGTGTTCATGGAGGGTTTTACCTCTCCGCTGCTGCTGTCACCTTTCGGGATGTGGCTTTGCAAGTCGAAACGAAGCTGCTTTCCGCTATGGATGATTGTTGCCTGCAGGGTACCGATCATGATCTCTTCATAACGGATATTCTGCCCGTTCAGGGTAAGCTTGCTTGTTTTTGCCTCAGGGCTTCCACTGACCAGCAGAGAGCCATTGATGGTTCCGGAAAGTTTGTCGAGAGAGGGATCAAGGGCAAATCGCTGCAGTTCATTCAGTTCCATATGAGACAACGTGCACTGAAAACTGCCCGGCTGGACGTTGCTCAGTTCGCCATCCAATACGGCCCGCTGCTGACCTTTGGCGATGGTGAAACGGTTGAAGCGGGCAGCGTTTTTTCCGATCAGGAGATGTGAGTTCTCCTCCGCCTGCCAGATACCGGTATGATCTTTCAGGGAGAGGCGCGAAAAGAGGAGGTCATAGTTGAGGTTTCCTCTTGTTACGGTAAATGTTGTTGAGAGTCTTTGCAGAGGATCGGGTATGGCAAGCTCAATGGTACCTGCAAGAGACGATGGCGTGTAGAGGCCGGAAAAGGTCGTTTCACCAGCTTTTTTACCGGCGATGGTGATAGAGGAAGCCCTGCCGGTTACAGAGGCTTTCGGAACCCCGTTGCCCTGGCAAACCAGATCGGCCTTCATGGAGAGATTTTCAACCGCCATATCCTCATGGGAGAGCAACCTGCGGAGGTTTATTGTGCTGCCGATTGAACACTGGCCATTACGGTATGAAGCAATTCCCTCAGCGCTTCCCTGCAAGGTAAGCCCCTGAACAGGAAAGAGCAGCACCAATGGTGAGATATCCTTTGCCGTGACGCTGTATTTGACCGTGAAAGCCTTCCGGAGCCTCTCTATTCCGGTAACAGGCAGAGGAGGAGCTGCCTGCCAGATATTTTGTGTCGCTATCTCCCGTCTGAGGGCTGACATGGCAACATCACCAAAAGCCATCAGCTCTTTAAAGCTATAATCCCCCTCAGCAAGCAGATCAAGAAAATCGCTTCTGATGCTCGTTTGCGAAGAGGTGGCATTCTGAACAATGGCAACAGAGACTTTCGAACGATCTTTCAGTTGGAGCGTGTTAATGGAAGAGGGTGAAAACTGCAACGTGGTTGCAATATTGAGCATCTCAGGATCAAATCCTGACCCCTGCACCGCAAAATGGCTGTTCAGGTCGGTTGTAACCACCTTTTGAGCAAAGAGTTTCGACAGATCAAGCGCTGTGCTTTTACCGGAAGCCTGGTAGTGCGGCACCCCCTCCTTCCAGTTGATCTCACCCTCAAGATTGAGCGTGGTCAGATTATTACGCAAAAAGAGAGAGCTATTGAGCAACCGGCGCTCATACTTTGCCACGATGGAGCCCTCTTTAATGGGCTGATTCAGCCAGAAAGAGTCCGTCAGTTGCATATCAAGCGCCAACTGGCTGATCTCCCGGCTGCTTCCTTGAGCCTCAAAACTGCCCGAGGTGTTCAGCAGGCTTTTTCCGCTCTCCGGTTGCAGGAAGAGGTGCGGCTTGCACCCTTTCAACGCAAAGGTGCCTTTGGTGGTGAAAGCATCCGGCGCCACCCCTGAGGCCTCGCCACTCAGCGAGAGCTCTCCGAGCCGGGAGAGAGTGGTCATCTCCCCCTTGACCGCTTGCAGGGTACCCTTTGCATTGCCAAGAAAGGTAATGTCGCCGATTTTGTGGGCAATCTCCTTCAGGGGCGCCTCTTTCAGGAACGACTCAACAAGAGGCGCCGCAATTTTTGAGCTGTCGCATTGCAGCGCATAAGCAAAGGCGCTCCTGTTGTAGAGGTTCAGCAACTCACCCTTGACGGCCAGGCGGCTTTTGTCGAGCGTCAGAAGCGCATCGAGGAGCTCAACATGCTCCTTTTTTCCCCGCGCATTTCCCTTGAAGGTATAGAGCCCGGAAGGCAGAACAAGAGGCGGGTAGAAGAGCTTCAGGTCATCGCTTTGCAAGGCAAGCTCCTCAACATTGAGAAACGAAGAGGCAAGGGCAAGCTCTTTTTTCCTTTGCGGTGAAAAAATGTTGAAATGATCAATCGTGGCCGAGAGCTTCGCATGGCTTCTGTTAGCAGCAACCTTCAAGCCAAGCAGCTCCGAACGGGTTTCAGAAAAGAGAAATTTACCTGAAGCCTGTCGGAGAAAAAGATGCTGCCGGGGGATATCGAGCTGCAGTTTTTCAATTGTTCCGTTCAGAAATTTTTTCTTGACCGTAAAGGAAGAGAGCTCAGCCGTTATACTCTTCACCTCAAGCGGCAAACTCCCTGAACGGCCCTGCGCTCCGTACCAGGAGAGGTTTCCGTTGGTGATGCGCAGGTTTTTGCAGAAAATGCGATCGAGTGGCCCCTTTGTCGAATCAGGGTCACGGGATTTGAACGCAAGTTCAAGATTGAGTTTCCCGTTCTTTCCCTCAACAACCCGTGCATTCAGGGAATCAGCCGTCAGGCGACGGACAGATATTTTTCTGATTTCAGGCTGAAGGAGCGAAAGAATGTTGAATTTGAGTGAAATCCTCCTTGCTTCCAGAGCTGCCAGCCTCTCCCCCGGGCCATAAACGCGCGGATTGACAAGGGTAACATGGTTTGGAAACTTCAGGTGCAGCTCCTGCAACTCAAGGCGCCCATAAAATTTTTCATTAAAAAGAGCGATAACCCGCTCCCTGGCAAACCGGTCAACCATGCCGCTGTTCAGCACAATAAGCGAAGTGAGCGTCAGCAGAAGCAGAAGTGCCGAAAACGCTGTCAGCACTCTGAGGCTATAGTGTTTAAATTGTTCCACTGCAGTGCGCCGATTGAGAGGAGAGCTGGATGATTTTTTCGATTATCCCGCTTGTTGATCGTCCTTCGAGCAAGGGAAGCGTCAACACCGCCCCGCCATGTTCAAGCACCGCCCGCGCTCCAGCAATACGCTCGACGGCCCAGTCGGCTCCCTTGACCAGAATATCAGGCAGCAGCGTGCCAATCAGCTCTTCAGGCGTATCCTCATCAAAGAGGGTGAGCAGATCAACAACCTCCAGGGCCGAGAGCACCGTAGCGCGGTCGGTTTCGCAGCAGACCGGGCGACTCGGCCCCTTGAGCCGACGAACCGAAGCGTCGCTGTTGAGGCCAATGACCAGCACATCGCCAAGTTTCCTTGCCGCCGTCAGATACTCGACATGCCCGGCATGAAGGAGATCAAAACAGCCATTGGAAAAAACAACCTTTTTTCCCGAGGCCTGCCATGCCCGCACTCTTTCAAGCGCCTCACATGGGCTCATTACCTTGCTGGATCCTGTCATGATGGTCACGTTATCTGCAGCCGTGAACGGCAAGTGCTGTAAAAGATAAATATCTGATATTTTTTTCCAATTTAGCGTATACTCTTCGATTGTCCGCATGGTAAAACAGAGATCATTGTTATGCAGCGAAGAGGGAGAAACAACGGGGAATTTTCACAGAAAGCCCTCTATTGGCTCATCATGATGCTTGGAGCGCTTGTCAGAAACATCAGTCGCAAACGCTCAACCGCCATAGCCCATCTCCTCGGTGATTTTGTTTTTTACATCCTTCAAACAAGGCGCTCCCTTGTGACCGGGAATCTTGCGCTCACCTTTCCCGAAAAAAGCAGCGCGGAAATCAAAGCCATTGCCTCCAGGGTTTATCGCAACCAGGCTGAAAATATTATTGAAATGCTTCGTCTTCCCATGATCAAAACAGCGGACGATGCACGCCATCTCCTCAACGTTGATGCTGCTGATTTTCTTGCAAAAACCACTGGCAATAAAAAAGGAGGAGTACTCGTTTCAGCCCACTTTGGCAACTGGGAGCTGCTCGGTCTCTGTTCCGGCCTGCTGGTTGCTCCTCTGACCATCGTAGTAAAACCGTTGAAAAACTCCCGGATTGACAGCCAGATCAACGCCTGGCGAACCATGCAAGGCAACCGGGTCATCTACAACGGGCAGGCTCTTCGCGAGGGGCTGAGAACGCTCCGCCGGGGAGAGATTCTTGTCATGCTTGGCGACCAGTCTGCACCCGGGGGCTCCTTTATTACCGGGTTCCTTGGACGTCGAACCTCCGTTTTTCTCGGGCCCGCCTGGCTTGCCCTTAAAGCAGGGGTACCGCTTTTTGCTGCCATGTGCCGCAGAACGGGAGATGGCCGCTATAAGGTCGATTATGAAGAGATTGGATACAGCGATCTCGGTACCAGCAAAGAGGACGCCGAAGAACTTGCCCGCCGATACACCAAAGTACTTGAGCGCTCTATCTATCAATACCCTGAAGAGTGGTTCTGGCTGCACAACCGGTGGAAAAGGATGGAGTTGTAAACGAAATCTTTTGATGAACGCAACGCTCTATTCTGAAATATTACGGATACCATCATCCGCTCTGATTTGCAGGAATGCGTCCGTTTCCGGATGGTTCCATACGTCTACATAAACTGTTGTATCAGACACTCCGAGGTTTTTGGATTCTTGAGCAGCGTATAAAAATCGTGACGGTCAGAACAGTTGTTGCGCAGCAGTTGGAGCGTCGCGAGCAGTGCAGCATTGTTTTTTGACCTCAGTATTTCTGAAATCAGCGGGAGGTCGGAAGAGAGGCGCTCAGCATCAAGTAATCGGGCACTGTTTGTTTTCATGGTATTGGCCATCACAGCAGCCACTTCAAGGCGTACCTTCAGGAGATCCTCCTTGATGGTGTTCTTTCGGTGTACCCTGTAAAGGATATGCGTCTGCTCCATGTCGATCATGACGCAGTGATGGCAGAGTGCAGTCAAAAGAAAATCCAGATCATGGCAATAGCGCAACGGCTGAAATCCCTGGCACTTTCTCCACAGTTCACGCGAAAAAAACATATTCGACGTCGATGTCACCGAATTTTCATTCAAAAAAGCCAGATCAAGAGTCCTGCACTTTTTCTGGAATGCTGATGCCCTTTGCAGCCATTCAACGGTTTCACCGTCAGAGAGCCGCCCACCCTTTTCGTCAATGATGCCGATTCCGCCGCAGACAAAATCAACTTCCGGATGATTGCAGATAATGTTCCGGCAGCGCTCTATTTTGGTTGGCAAAAAAAGATCATCGGTATTAAGCACCGCAATAAATTCACTTTGCGACAGCCCTATTGCCCTGTTCAACGTCTTCTCAGCGCCGCAGTTTTCTTGCTGCAACAGTGTTGCCCTTGGCTCATCTCTCAGCATTTTATATGCTATGCTGAAGCCGTTATCGGTTGAACCGTCATCAATCAGAATGATTTCATCAACAGGAGAAGTTTGCTCCAAAACACTTTGCAACGTTGAAGCAATGTAGTGAGCATGGTTGTACAACGGCAGCACAACACTGATTGACGGGTTATCCATGTGCGTCATATCGGGACATGATTATTGTGAATCACATTGATCATCAACTTCTCGTATTGCGCTACAACATCCTTAAATGAATCGTGGTGGTCTGCGTTCTGACTCTCGCTCCCCTCATTTTCGCAAACAGTTACCCCATTGGGAACTACAACAACTTTTTCGCCAGGAATGCCAAGGATCTTTTCTGCAGAGTCAGCCTTTTTTCGTGAAGCAGCAACATAGGTATCAACACAGGGCTTGAATCCGGGAAAATCATTCCGCTGCCAGTCACTCACGAAGGCATCATCAAGAAGCGTGATATTTGGTATCGACAAGGCCTCAAAAAACGGATACCCCAGATACGAACCTTGCGATATCGACAACTGCGGACAATATTTTTTCAAAAAACGGTTATAGGCAAAAGCGCTCTTGATTTTCGGGAGTTGTACAACCGTAATTCCTGCTGATTCTGCTTTTGCGCTGAAGTCACCCATTGTTCCTGGTGTAAGAATTGCACACTCGAAGAGCGCTTTATCAAAAGCAAGCACCATATCGAGCAGCGGGTTTTCAAGAGAGCCCCTCTCAAAAGAGGGTACCTCCACAACAATCCTCATTCTTTTGTCAGAATCGTTTGCTACCGGGGAAGGAAGAGAGAGAGCGTTACACGATGCATCGTTTGACGCAAATGCAACAGAGTGTGGGGAGAGCGCTTCAGAGGCTTGTTGCACCTCCTTCACGGAAAGCAGGGAAGCGAGAAACGCCTTCAGTCTCTCTTTTCCTGCAGCGCAGGAAAATTGTTGCTCCATAAAAACAAGAGCATGATCACTGATTTCCTGCCATAACGACGCATCAGTATAAAGCCTGACGACTGCGTCAGCAAAAGACTCATCTCCATCGGCAACGAGAATTTCTCTGCCCGCAGTCAGCCCCATTCCTTCTACAGCGAGGGAGGTTGCTACACAAGGCACGCCGAAACTGGCGCTTGTGACAATTTTCCCTTTAATGCCGGCTCCTGTCCTGAGCGGTGCAACAGAGAGACGACAGGAATGAAAATAATCACCCAAATCAGGTACAAAGCCAACGACCGTTATCCGGGGGTCACCCTGCGCCGCCGCATAAACCTCCTCAGAGGGATTGCTGCCAAGGATCAGCAGGTCAGCATCAGCAATATTTCGGCGTACAAGAGGCCATACTGCACTGATAAAATAAGTTATAGCATCGACGTTTGGCCGGTGTTCAAAGCTGCCGATAAAGACAATATTGCGCCGTTCTGCAAAAGGAAGAGTGCGGCCCGGCTGATCACGAAAAAAGGGAAGGAGATAAGCCTTCACAGAAGGATCCGTTTTCAGGACAAGTTCAAGTTCTGCAGAACTCAGAACAATGGTTGCGTCGGCAGCGCGCATCAGCGCGAACTCCTGCGCCTTTGTTTTTTTTGCCCTCTTCCTGAGCTGGCTGGAATTTTCCAGCTCGGCACTCCGCTCTTCACGCAAAAAATGCAGGTCAACCGTATTAAAAATGACTTTGGCCTGTGGAGCATGTTTACGTACAGCGGGAAGGTGAGCATCAGCAACGTTCACCCTGTAAAGCATCACCAGCTCAAAATATTGTCCGGCAACGACAAAAAAATCGGTAATGGAACTGATATTGCGATTGTCGAGGCAATGAACGCCGAGCGATGCCAGATCATCAGTGTACCTCTCCCGGTAGAGAAGGTTTGCGGGTATAAAGGTGACATCATAGCCAAGTTCGACCAGCGCCTGCATGGAGAGGAACGTATCGATCGATCCGGAATCCTGGTCTGGTGTGGGGGTTAAAGCATCAATAACGACAATTTTCCGGGCAGTCACATCTTTGTACAATGTTTGGCATAACCGCCGCAGATGAAAAAGGGGGTCAAGCTTCGAGAGGTAACCCGCTGTAAGAGAGTGCTTGGCAAGGAATGTAAAAAGCACATTTCGCACTTTTCGTGATCGCTTTTTAAACGATTTCGATAGTTTTCGAACGGGTTTAGTCATTTTCCATGCGCTTGAGCGGATGACCCGGTTATAATCGTTTTTCAAAGTCGTAAATTGGGCTTCCAGCAGATGCAGATTGCTGTCCAGAGTTGTGATCTGCTTCTCCCGCTCCTCAAGGTCACGAGTAAGCTGTTCATGGTCACGGCTAAGTTGCTTCAGCTTCTCTGTCAGCTCAGAGGTACGATAACCCAGCACAATGCGCTCACCTGTCGTAGCAAAAAAATTCCTGACCAGAACGCCCCTCTCATCCGACGCCCACTCCTCGAGCACCCTGCGCATCCTCTCAGACTCTCTTGTTCCGGTAAAGAGGAGCCCGAGACCATGCGAATGCTCAAAAGAGAAATTCGGATAAAGAGCCGAAAGCTCATCCCAAAGCTTCCAGACCCCGAATCCCCTCTCCCTGACATTGATATCATGAAACAGCACCACCCCCCTCTCCGACATTTTCGGCAGCCAGCAATCAAAATCGTGACGGACAGCCTCATAGGAGTGCAGACCATCAATATGAAGCAGGTCGATTGATCCATCATTGAAAAAGGGGAGCGCCTCATCAAAAGTCATTCTCATCAGCGACGAAAAGGCGTGGTAGTGTGTCTGGTTATAAGCCTCCACCATCTGATGCACCTCATCGCAGTAAAAGCCCGCATGTTCATCGCCTCTCCAGGTATCAACGGCGTAGCATCGCGTAGAGAGATGGTGCTGTTGCACACTCTGGCAAAAAGCAAAATAGGAGTTGGCCGTATGCGTGCCGAGTTCAACAAAAAGAGCAGGCCTTGTTACATCAATCAGCCAGAAGGCCAAAGGGATGTGCCCGGCCCAGCTCAGCGGCAGTTGGAGATGGTGTGGTTGCAGCAGTGAAGCTTGTGAAAGAATCTCTTCCATGATGTTGGCTAACGCTTTAAAATAATATGACGATCACATCCGCCAGCGCCGTAAACGGCCAGTCACCGAACCTTATCCCGACTCCGGTTATTTCCCTCTTTCAGCAACAGATGCAGTTGCAGAAAATACAAACCAAAACATTAAAGAGAGAACAATGAACCGAAAAATTTTCTGCCGCAAAACGGGAAGAGTATCAGATGCAATTCCATTGTTCTGAAAGCTCTCATTTTATATATTCACCGGTAACAAACTCACGGGTGAAATCATCTCTCTGTCCCTCTCTGTGCCAATGAAAATTCTCTTCATCAGCAATCTCTACCCGCCCAACGTGATTGGAGGATATGAACGCCTCTGCTTTGACATGGCATCGGCGCTGCACGCTCGCGGGCACGACATTACCGTTCTGACCAGCAGTTATGGAGGAGGTCATGAGGAAATCAGGGGACAACGGGTCATCAGGACGCTGAAACTCTTTGCAACTGAAGGGGCAATCTATAAGCCTTTCGAAGCATCACTCGAAGAACGGGGCCAATGGGAACGACATAATGAAGAGCAGTTTTGCAAGCTTGTTGAGGAGGCAGAACCCGATTTGCTCTTTGTCTGGAACCTCTATTTTTTCAATCATGGTTTTCTTGATCTGATTCAACAGAGCGCACTTCCGAAACTCTACCTGCTGACCGACAACTGGATGCTGCTGTTTCTTAATCCCGAATTCATAGGCAAGTACTTTTCCAGAGAGGTCTTTAAAAAAAAAGTTATCACTCGAATCATCAACCGAATGCTCCCTGGCGGTTTAAAGAAAAAAAGCAGCAACACCGTCATGAGCATCAAGGGACGTGCAATTTTTGCAAGCAAATTTATGATGCATCTCTACGAAGACGCCTCATGCGCCTTTCAGGAGGGGAGCGCCATCTGTTATCACGGAGTGCATTTTCTGCATAAACCCGAAGCCCAACGCAAGGATCGGACAACCTTTGTCAAAGAGGGTGAAGTCCGCCTTCTCTTTGCCGGTCGAATTGTTGATATCAAGGGAGTGCATACCGCTCTCGAAGCGCTTGCCGGCATTCAGCGTGCCTGCCGCCAGCAACGGGTTACCCTGACCATTGTTGGCGACACACAGGACAAGAGCTATAAAAAGCGCCTTGACGATCTTGCCGCCCGGTTGGGGCTTGAGCAGTCACTGATCTTTCGTCAGCCGGTACCGGAGACCGGGTTGTTTGATCTTTTCCAGCAATTCGATATCTACCTCTTTCCCTCACTCTACGAACCCTTTTCCCTCACCCTGATCCTTGCGCTCGAAGCCGGAATCCCCACCGTTGCTTCCGCAGCAGGAGGAAATGTTGAAATTGTCGGGCATCGGCAAACCGGGCTGCTCTTTGAAGCCGGGAATGCCGGAAGCCTGAAGCGCCAGGTTGTCGAAATGATCAGAAACGATCAACTCCGTGCGCAACTCTCTCGAGCCGCAACCGGGCGGGCCTCAGCGTTTACGTTTGAAAAAATGGTCTCACAAATTGAGACAGAACTTGAGCAGACCCTATGCGTATAGCAATAACCGGAGCAGCAGGTCTTATTGGTTCTGCAGCACAAACAGCTCTCAGGCAGGCCGGAGAGCATCAACTGACACTTCTGTACAGGAACACTCTGCCAGACAACAGCGCACAAGAGAACTGCATCAAGGGCGATTTATCGGATGGTGCGGTTTGTGATGCTCTGGTGAACGGTCAGGATGTGATCATGCATCTGGCGCATGAAAGCACACCCCTCATGAGAGGCAAAGACCTTGTGGCTGACGCCGTCGTCAATCTGCTTCCATCACTCCAGTTAATACAGGCAATCGAAAAAACCGGTCGCTGCCCCCATGTCATTTATATCAGCAGCGGCGGCGCCGTCTATGGCAGCACCCTCGATCACCATCCATCAAAAGAGGAGGATCCCTGCACCCCCTCGCTCATCTATGGAATCCAGAAACTGGCCATTGAACACTATCTGCATGCGGCTGCTGAAAAAGGGATTTTGCGTGCAACCATACTGCGCGTTGCAAATGCCTATGGAGCGCTGCTCCCGCCTCTGAGAATGCAGGGGTTAATTGGTACTGCTGTTTCAAGAGCCACCATGGGGCTGCCGTTGCGACTGCTGGGAAACCCTGAAAACATTCGGGACTATGTTCACGTATCAGATGTAGCACAAGCCCTTGTTCTGGCCTTGAAAAATCCCGCACCCTTTGATATTTTCAACATCGGCAGCGGAAAAAAAACATCCGTCATGGAAATTCTTGCTCTGATACGTACAATAAGCGGTTCTGACTTGCCTATTCAGAGTGAAGAACTGCCTGAAAATCAAACGCTGCCGGACTGCTGCCTCCTCGACATTTCAAAAGCAGAACAAAAACTGGGCTGGCGGGCGCAGCTTCATCTTGAAGAAGGGATTCGTGCAATGTTCAGTAACCAAAAGAATTGTCACCGATAAGAGTGATAGATGAGTATCGAGTGCCCTTTTTTTAATAACTGCCGTCTATAAAAAACCATGAAAATGCTATTTTATTGACAAACTCTTGTTCAAGAGCAGTATATTTACTATTGTTGAAATTAGATGGATATTTTTGTGGCATTTGAAGAGCGGCCCGGTTGCTCCTGCCGGGTGGAATGGTTGCTTGGAGAGTGAACATTGAATCAGGGGCTAATTCGTTTTTTTCCCCGTTTCTTTTTTTCTTTACTTTTTAATTTATACATTATCCGGGTGAATGTTGCTCAAACAGGGATTTTGGTTAGCATGAGGGTAAGGTGCGGTTTCTGGCGCGTATAGGCTGGTTGGTGTGTTTTGGGCGGCAAAAAGCAGGAATTTCGGTTTCCATAGCATTAAATTTCATTGTTCTACATAAATAAATAAACAGATAAAACTATGTCATTAATTCCTCCTTCAATTACGACAGGTTCATTGGAAAGCTGGGAGTATTTTGCCTCCTACGGTGACCTGAGGGGCTGGGCGCTGCTTGATGGCGTGCTGAATGCGGCTGATTCTACGAATGCTGCATGGCATTATAACATGCATGCCAGTGCAGAAAATCGTTCAATTGTCTTTGATGCATGGGAATATCTTGCATCGAACATTGATCTTATGAACTGGCTTGGTGCTGACGGCATTACCGATGCTGACGCAATCAAGGCAGCACAGCACTATATTACGAACGGTGCGGCTGAGGGACGTTCAATGGGCACCTTTGACTCTGCAGCCTATCTTGCAGCAAATGCTGATTTGAGAGATTGGCTTGGCGCTACCAATTATGATGCAGCGGCCAAACACTACATTCAGTTCGGTCGTGCGGAAATTGCAGCCGGCACTCCTGGTCGTCTCCTGAGACTCGATAACAGCTTCACGCTTACGACTGATGATGATACCGCAACAGCCAATGTGTTCAACTCGGCGCCAAAGCTGGTTCCCGGCACAGGCTACCTGACGACACTTTCAGACAACGACGTCTTGACAGGTATCGGCACCAACCCTACGCTGAATGTTGAAATTGGCACACAGACTGATTTCACTTCAGAGGAGGCCATGATTCAGCCAACACTCAATGGCATTACTACAGTTAATGTTGCCTGGACGAGTGATGATGTTACAGAATTGATTCTCGCTGATGCAGATTTGCTGCAGACATTGAATGTTACACGCATCACGGCAACCAATGCCTCTGTCAAGCATACTGAATTGAGCGCTACGGTATCAACAATTACCCTGAACGATGCAACCCGTTCCGGAACCGTTGACTTCACTACAAGAGAAGAGGTTCTCACAGGAACGTCAGACGTTCTGGCCTTCGGTGTGAACAATGTTCGTGTTCACAAAGTGACGCTGAACGAGGGTGGCGATAATGATGCTGACCTTGGTTTCTACTACGAAACCATCAACATGGCATCGAACGCCACGAACGACGTTGATGCGCTGACGATCGGCGCTAACACACGCGAAGATCTGCAAAATGATTTACCCTCTGGCACAACAACCCAGACACTGAGCATTACAGCCGGCGCTTCAGTCGGTGCTGCGGGTTCCCTTGAAATCAACCAACTGACGGCAAATGGTCTGGAGACCATCAACATCGTCGCGAACCACCGTGTTGATATCGTCAAAGACAAACTCCTTCCCTTATCTCCAGGCAACGATGGTATCTCGACAAACGATCTGGAAACTGTGAACATTTCCGGCGCAGCCAACGTCATGATTGATGGCCTCGATACCACCAAGCAGGATGCCGGAGTAGTGCTGACCGTGAACGCAGGTACCATGACCGGCAACCTGAAACTTGGTGTTCAAACGCCTTCCGATGGTAACCCTTCGACACTCTACGCATTCCGTGCAGACGAAGATCTGAAAGTCACGTCAGGATCCGGCAATGACCAGATTCACACTTACGGTGTGCTTGCAGGCGATATCTCCACCGGCTCTGGTAACGACGTTGTTGCTATCCGTGGTTGTGAAATGGGTTCCGCCGACGTCGAAGGTGTATCGCAGATTGATACCGGTACCGGTAACGATAGCGTAACAGCCGCATCATTGCTGGTGACAGCTCATGACAAGGACGAATCAAACAACACCGGTTTTGACGATGTAACAGCAGCTTCGATTGTGACCGGCGATGGCAACGACTCTGTTACAGTAACAAGCTTGACAAGCGGTTCCGACTGGGACAACATTACCCTGACTGACGGTAACAAAAATGACCAGCAGAAGAAGATCGGCGCAATTGTAAACACGGGTACAGGCACAGATGCAGTCATCTTTACCATGGTTGCTGAAGGCGCTTTGGTTGATACCGGAGCTGATAACGATACGGTAAGCGCTGGTTTGACAGATTATGCTACTATTCTTGCCGGAGATACCGATGCAGATGTACAGACCCTTGTCGATGCTACACATGGCGACTCCGGTAACGCATACACCGATGAAGTCTCCTCGCTTGGTGTTATTGATCGTCTCGGCGCTATCGTTGATTTGGGCGCTGGTGCAAACGACGTGATCAACTTCACAGAGTCTGATGCCGGTATTGCCGATACCATGTCTTCCGCTCCGACAGAGACAACCCGTTCTGCATTTACTATTGTAGGGCGTGATGCAGAGCTTCGTGGTGCTGAAACCATGAACGTGACGGCACTTGATGATGTCAATGTTGATGTTCTTACCACGATGGCGGATCAGGATACAACGATGGCTGGTTCACAGACAGACCTCAACGTCAACATTATCGGTACCCAAATCCTGAATTTGACGGTAGCGAACCAGATCGAGGATACCGATACGGCTGATACCATTGTACAGCACACGAACGGTTTCCATGCTGTAAATGACAACAACGCTACAGATGGCGCAATCACGACAGACGTTATGCGTTTTGATGCAGCATTGGCAACCATTAACCTTGCCTCACAGGAAAAATGGCTGGAAACGGGTCCGGCAACCGAAAGCTACGAGGCTGGTACCAAGACCACATTCACGTTGAACAACATGCGTGAAGGCGTAGCTTTGACACTTTCAGCATTCGAAGCAACCGGTGTCACCGGTGGCGCTCTTGTTGATGACAGCGTTCTGGCAATCAGCACAACGGATCAGGACACGCTTACGGGTGGTGTACAGGTAACCGGCGCGATTACCACGAATGCGCCAGCTACAGACGTTTACCTGAACATTAACTATGATGGTGCGCGTGACCTGAACGATGCCGCAGCATTGACCATCAATGCCGCAGAAGCATTCGACCTCTCTTTGAATGTTGATTCGCATGTTGCTACCGATACCGTTGGTAACGCAGCTTCAACAACCGACGATGATACAACGCTGGTTGAGAACTTCACCCTCACCTTCTCTGATGCCAATGCGCACTCAGTAGACATGAATGGTTTTGGTGATTTTAACTTCCGCGCAACCCGTGCTCCACTTGTTGCAGGTGATGTCTCTTCCACCGCTGTTACCTCCTTCACCCTGAACTCTGGCGCTGCTGCCGGCGCAGGCATTGAGGTCAACAACGTCAATGCTGACACTATCCGCGTCAACAATGCTGCAGGTACAGCAGTAACTGCTGCAAACGTAACCCTGCGCGTGGATGTCGACAACAACTACAACATTGCAACAGGTTCCGGTACAGACATCATCGACATGCGTCTGGATGATGTTCGTTCGGATGACACGGTATCTGCATTGAACCGTGCCGACACTGTCAGCGCTGGCGACGGTCGCGATACGCTGATTGTTGATGGCAACGATGACCTCGGCACAAACGACAACGCAGGTGTCAGCCCTTCAATGATTGTCAACGATGATGTCTTTATGAATCTTGACAGCATCGAAACGATTCTGGTTGACACGGCAACAGCTAACAACGGTGGAAACGGCGATTTGACGATTACCATCGACGAGCAGGCAGGTACCGGCGCAGGCAACACGAATGTGGATACCATCCGCATGATCGGTAACCAGGATAACCGGCTTGATCTTCTGATCGGTAACAACTTCACGGTTGGTTCAACGGTCAACACCCAGAACATTGCTGGTGGTGCATTGCTGATTGATCTGAATGCACACCTTGCCCAGACCACATTAAACATCGAGAGCAAAGACGATGATACCGATATTCAGTTTGTAAACATGGATATCCAGGTTGCAGCCAAAGGTGGTACCATTATGAACATGGTCAACTCCGGCTCACAGACGGCTACGGTTGAAGTTCGTGTTTATACCGCTGATGAAAACGATGCACATGTCATCAGCTCCAGTAACACTGGTACCGGTGATGGAAATGTTGATATCAACACCGGCTATGTTGGCAGCGCAGCTACCCTGGCAGCAGGCGCTTTCGACAAACTCGTTTTGGTTGAAGGTGCAACGGCAAACGACGGTGGCGCTGAGGGAGCCATGACCATTGCGATCGCCGATCGCTGGACTGGCAGTACCTTTACCGTAGACGCCTCGGCAGTGCTCGATACTGACGCAAACCTCTCTACTGGTGGTGCAGCAATCTCTGTTGAGTATGGAGATACCGCTACATTGCTGATCCATGGTACACAAAACAGCGATACCATCATCGGCGGACGTGGAACAGACACCATTAATGGCTGGGCCGGTAACGACATCATCGTTGGTGACGAAGTAACAAATCAGCCAGAGCTGGAAGTTGTAACCTTTGCAGCAACGTATGATGCCGGGGATGTGATTACGGTTACGCATAACGGTCAATCCATTATTGCAACAATCGGTACGGACGGAGTAAACGGTGCCGCAGTTGCAACTGCGATTGCAGCATATGATGGTGCTGGATCAGACGGTTTGGCAGATAGCATCACAACGGCAGGTACGCAGTTTGGTTCTGCTACTGCTGTTGCTGCTGCTGACAAGCTTCGTTTGACCGGTGCAGTTGCTGGTACAGACTACACGGTAACAGCTACGACGAACAATGCCGGTGACAACACGCCACAGATACAGACCTTGACGGTTTCACGTACTGGGAGTCTTAACCCTTTTGATAATGATACTGAGACTGTTGAAGTTCAATGGGAAGGTACCAGTTACCAAATCGCGACCGTAAAAGAACAATCATTACCAAATGAAGTTGTAATTACCTATCTCCCTGGTAAAACAGCTTTTGACGCAGCAGTATCAGCAGCTGGATGTACCGCTGTATCAGTAATTTCAGGTACTACACCTACAGCGACTCTTACTGTAACTGTAACAGGTTTGCCAACAGGTGCTCCGTTCGATCCGATGATAGTAAATATCCTTGCTGGTACTTATGCGGGTCAACAGACGACAATGAATTTAAGCACGGTCCCTGGAGATCTGGGATTTGTTCAGCCTGATCCGAGTGTGGCTACTGAAACCGTGGCTCGTTCGGTTATCGGCGCTGCTGATACCATCAACGGTGGTACCGGTAATGACAACATCTCCGGTTTGATTGGCGCTGACGTTCTTGACGGCGGTGAGGGAATCGATACCGTGAACTACAGCCTGAGCCTCGCGGCGGTAACGGTGAACCTTGCAACAAACGTTGTTTCCGGTGGTGATGCCCAGGGCGATACCATCAGCAACTTCGAAAACGTGACGGGTTCAAACTACCACGATGTTCTCACGGGCAGCGATGCAGCGAACACTCTGGATGGCGGTGCTGGTCACGACACGATTTATGGTGGCCTTGGTGCTGACTTGATTCTTGCCGGTGAAGGTCAGGACGTTGTTGACGGTGGCGCTGGTATTGACACCATCAACTTGACTGAGTCTGGTGTTGCTCCTTCAGTTCAGGTTAAGGATACGGTGAGTTCTGATGTTATCTCTCTTGTCAATGCTGACCTGATCACAGGTTTCGCTTCCGGCACAGACAAGTTTGATTACAATGGTGCATTGTTGAACGGTCTGGGTACAAACGCTGATGGCATTGCAGGTACTGATGTTATCACTGCTGCGACATTTGCTGCTGGATTGGGTGACCCTCTTAGCACTGCCGGTGTCGTATTCATCGCTCAAACCGGAGTTGGAAGCGCGGTATTTGCAAATGTGCTTGCATCTACTGCTTCTAACTTGACGACTAACTACGCTGCTCTTGAGGCTCAGTTGCTGGGTGCTGGTGGTGCATTGAACGGTACTATTGTCGGCCTTGATGCTGTTCTGACTCCTGCAGACAGTGCGCTGCTGGTACTCGATAATGGTGTTGGTTCTGTCGTCTTGCGTATAACCAACACAGATGCAACATTGGACACCTTGTCAGCAAATGAGGTGGAGTTGGTTGGTGTATTTGTTGACACTCCAGCTTTGGCAGCGGCTGACTTCATCTAAGCCGAAAGGCAGGATGCTTCAGTTGGCAGCCTCGTTCCCCGAGACTGGTTTACTTCAGTAAGCCAGTCTCGGGAATGCAGAAAGATTATAAAAGCCCCCCGGTGCCTCGCGAGCGCCGGGGGGCTTTTTTTATGGGACTCTTTTAAAATTCAATGTCTCTCTTTCCGGAACCGTTTCGTTCTTTATGGAGTCGGCTGGAGGCCATAAGTGCGGGCTGTGCAATTGTGGTGTGGGTGCAATCACGGGAATGGCTTTCATGAACCATCACCGTTCAGCATTTGCGCAGGGTTGAGGAGGCAACCATCCCAGGGGTGCAGCTCTTTGGTTCTTGACCTCGTCTTGTTTCAGAATACTTGATTTGTCGAAGCCGAACTCTATCTCGAACTTGCGGTTCCAGGTTTAGATCTTGTCGATGTCGTAGAAGTGTGCATAGGAGTCTTGATGTAGTTCTGGAAATTTGGCCTTGGGGCACTTGAGTGTCCAGCAAGAGTAGACTTCTGATTTTTAATTTATGAGAAATAAATATGTGCATTGGTGCGATAAATTAATTAATTTTTGGGAATACGTATATTTTTCAAATACTTCAGGAGATCTCTCATGGTTACCTCAATTGTTGCTGGTTCGCTTGACAGTTGGCAATATCTTGCCTCGTATGCCGATTTGATGGATTGGCTCGGCGCTGATGGCCTTACCGATGCTGACTCTGATACGGCAGCGCAGCATTACAACAATTACGCACGGAGTGAGGGACGTACGATCACCTTTAATGCATGGGAGTATCTTGCCTCAAATCCGGACTTGATGAACTGGCTTGGCGCTGATGGTTTTACCCATGCTGACGCGACAACGGCGACAAAACATTACATCGAGCATGGATATCACGAGGATCGTACCATCACCTTTGATGCGTGGGAGTATCTTGCCTCAAACCCTGACTTGATGAACTGGCTTGGCGCTGATGGCGTCACCGATGCTGATGCGGTTACGGCAGCGAAGCATTACATGCAGTATGGGGTTCACGAGGATCGTACCATCACTTTTGATGCTGCAGCGTATCTTGCAGCGAATGCTGATTTACAGCACTGGATTTATGATCTCCTTCATCTGTCTGGTGATGCGGCAAATGATTTCGCAGCACAGCACTATATTACAAATGGCCGTTTTGAGAATCGTATGGGAACACCCGTAGAAAGCTACGCGTTGACCACTGCCCAGGATAATAAAAGCGCTTACCATTTTACCTCCAACCCTGCCGGAACGCTCAACACCCTGCAAAATTCTGATCAGCTTACCGGGCTTGGTGATGAAGCCACATTGACCGCTGTGCTTGTTAATCCGAACGCGGATGCAGGTTATGTTATTGCTCCCGAGTTGAACAATATCAAGACTCTGGAAGTTGAGTTCGGTGCTACCAGCTATCTCAGCGGACTTGATTTGCAACATGCCGATCAAGCACTTACAACTGTTAATGTTACCGGAGTCTCTTCTGGTGGTTTCGTTATTGATAATCTTCCTGCCAGTGCGAACAATCTTTCGGTTTCCAACACTCAGGGCCTTCCAGATATAACGTTCAGTTGGAGGGGTGTGCCGCCAACTGAATTTCTCCTGAGACTGTTGATATGCGACTTCTATGCCCATAATCTTACTCTTAGTGGTTATACCGAATGGCAGTGGCGTAATATCGTTCTGTGGGCGTGCGGTGATCCAGCCATTGATCTTTTAGATGTAAATACTTTTCCATCAGGGGTTACTGTCAATTCTCTGGAATTGACCATTACTGCATTGGGCGACCTGTTCATTGGTGAGGATTGGAATAAGAATAACAACATTATCGAGCATGACAATGGGTTTACCCCGGACTCGGTTGCAGGCCTTAAAAAAATTACGGTTACAGGCATTGGAACCGGAACCGTTATCCTCGCTTCTGTAGGGAGTGTTAAGGGTTTTGTGCTTGATGGTAGCGCAGCACAGGGCAAAATTGCCGTCAATATCTCCAATGCTGCCGCCGACGCATCGGCAGTATTCACCACAGGCAGTAATGATGATACCGTGCTTGTTGACCGGGTGTTGACTGCGTTTTGGACAAGTAATGATGGTGGTGACTATGGCCCTGCCGTAACCTTTGCGGGCCACCTCAACACCGGATCGGGCAATGACTCCGTTACTGCCCATCATCTTGCAGCAACAGCATCAATCACCACTGAGGCAGGAGAAGATAAGGTTACTCTTGCAACGGATACTTCTGTATTGATTGCCGATGGTGCAGAGATCTTGTTAGGTTCAGACAATGATACCCTCAGGATCACCGTAACCGGTACAGGCGTTGCGCGGATTGAAGGCTCTGTTGATGGAGGCGAAGGTCGCGATACAATGATTGTTGATGGCAACTATGACCTCGGCACAAATAACAAAGCCGGTGTGAGCCCATCAACGGTTATCAACGATGATCTCTTTGTGAAGCTCGACAGTATCGAAACAATTCTTGTTGATACAACAGCGGCTAACGGTGACTTGATGATTACCATCGACGAACAGGTTGGCACTGGCGCAGGCAACACGAATGTGGATACCATCCGCATGATCGGTGAGCAGAATAACCGGCTTGATCTCCTGATCGGTAACAACTTCACGATTGCTCCAACGGTTAACCCGGATAGTTTTGGTGGCGCCGCGCAGACGATAGGTGGCGCCCTGTTGATTGATACACATACACATAGGGTCGCAACCGTGCTGAACATCGAAAACAAAGACGATGATACCGATATTCAGTTTGTAAACATGGATATCCAGGTTGCAGCCAAAGGCGGGAGCATCCTGAACATGGTCACGTCAGCCGCACAGAGCGCACAGGTTGAGGTGCGTGTCTACACCGCGGATGAAAACGATGCACACGTCATCAGCTCAACAAACGCTGGTAATGCTGATGGTTTGGTCGATATCAACACTGGCTATGCTGGTAGCGCAGCAACATTGGCTGCAGGCGCTTTCGACAAACTTGTGGTGCTTGAAGGTGCAACGGCAAACGACGGAGGTGCTGAGGGAGCCATGACCATCACGATCGCTGACGCATGGACAGACAATACAACAGGCTTTACTCTCGACGCTTCTGCGGTATTGGATACGGACGCAAACCTTGCTACCGGTGGTGCAGTGATTACGGTTGAAAATGGTGACCTCGCTGACTTGACGATTCAGGGTACGCAGAACAGTGACGCCATCACTGACGGACGTGGAGCCGACACCATTAACGGTAATGCAGGAAACGACACGATCTCTGCCGGTGAAGGTCAGGATGTCGTTGACGGTGGTGCTGGTATTGACACCATCAGCTTGACTGAGACTGGTGTTGCGCCTTTAGTTCAGGTGAAGGATACTGTGGTATCTGATGTTATCGCTGTTGCTCATGCTGATTTGATCACAGGCTTTGCTTCCGGCACAGACAAGTTTAATTACAATGGTGCACTGTTGAACGGTCTGGGTACGAACGCTGATGGCATCACTGGTATTGATGTTATCACTTCTGCGACGTTTGCTGCTGGATTGGTTGACCCTCTTAGCACTGTCGGTGTCGTATTCATCGCTCAAACCGGAGTTGGAAGCGCGGCATTTACAAATGTGCTTGCATCTACTGCTTCTAACTTGACGACTAACTACGCTGCTCTTGAGGCTCAGTTGCTGGGTGCTGGTGGTGCATTGAATGGTGTTATCGCGAACCTTGATAGCGTTCTGACTCCTGCAGACAGTGTGCTGCTGGTCCTCGATAATGATTCAACCGGTTCTGTCGTCTTGCGTATAACCAACACAGATGCAACAGGGAATACCTTGACAGCAGGTGAAGTGGAGTTGGTTGGTGTATTTGTTAACACTCCAGCTTTGGCATTGGCTGACTTCATCTAAGCCGAAGTTCCCTGTATAAAAAAATGATAACCTATTATATAAAAAGCAAAAAGACGTGAAATCAACTTCCATCTACTGGGTACAAACGAATCAATTCCATTGCACGGGTTTGAAGTGGTGTTGGTTCGGTATCCTGGGAAATCACAGGGCTTCCTGGAGCAGATTTCAGTCTGCACCGGTTTCGACTGCGAGTGCCCAGTTCCATGATAAGCGAGCGAAAACTGTGAACGGGGAATCCCTCTTTGTTTGTTTTTGTACTTTTTTTCTTTTTTGCCGATTTGGATGAGACTGCAGGCTTGATCGGATCGCGCTCTTTCCTGTCCTGAGCAAGTTCTTCATCATCGAAGAGCAAAGGAGCAAGTGCTTGACGCATGTGCCACTCAACATAATAAACCAGCAAGCACAGAAAGATATGGGCACGAACACGTTCGGCATAATAATGGTATATGGGCCGTACCTGCAGGTCAATACTTTTGAAGGTGCGGAAAACCTGTTCAACTTTTGCTAAATTCTTATAGCTTCTTACGGTATCCTCTGCCGACAGGTTCTGTCGGCTTTCGCTGGTGCGAATAACATAGATGCCATCCAACTCCGCTTCTTGTGCGATCGATTCAGCTTTCCTCTTGAAGGAAAACTCTCCGTCAGCAATCGATAGCTCAAAGTGTTTGGCCATTTTATACCCATTGATCACCTTGCCAACCTTTTGACCAATTTCCGATGCACTCAGCGGGGTTTTCGTGCGACGATGAACCTCATCAACAATTTTTTGTAGCTTGTTTTCTGTTGCATCCAATAACTCCTGGCGCTTGCGCCTCCGTTCATCACAGAGCAGGGGGTTGAAGCAGGCGATCAGGCGTTCATCGGGGAAATCTGCCGAAGTTATTTCTGCCAGATTTTTTTCATCAAACAATGACAACTGCAAATGATTATTTGCTGCAAGTTTGCGAATGTTTTCACTTCGCAACGCTGAAATCCACCCAATCCCGGGATGAGTTTTCAGGATATCAATCTGTGTCTGAGTCAATGTACCACGATCTCCAACCAGAACCACTCGCTGCAAGGCAAAACGCTCTTTCAGCTTCTCCACTTGGTCTGCTACGGTACTGGGATCACCAGTGTTACCCGGATAAACCTCAACAGCTATGGGACGCCCCTTGACATCGGTCAGTACTCCGTAGGTAATAATTGGCTTGCCTCGCCGACCCTGTTTATCGTGGCCTAAACGTGCCAGGGGACAACAATGGCCCTCATAAGAGCTATTGCTCACATCATAAAATACGTGTTGACCTTCACCAAGGTGACGGCTTGCAAATCTCTTTTCAAGAACAGGTTGGCGTTCCAGCAACCAGTCCATGGCTGCATACAATTCATCTTCATCAGCATCCTCAACATTGAGTAACTGCGCAAGAGTTGTGCTATGCCATAACCTCGTAGTGGCCAATTTTGAAGATGGCGCAATCAGGCGTTCGACGATCATTGCCAAAACGAGATCACGCTCACGAGTCCGTCGGGCAGCGATCATTTTGTCAAGACCGATAAGACGAATCATCTCAAGAAGAGCTTCAACATGACCATGAGGCAATGAGCGTTCAATTGAAAATACCTCACTGGGTGAGACCAGCGGTTCATTTTTCAAAACCCGTCGTAACGCAGTAACCTGTTCCGGAGGCCAGTTCGAAATATTAGCCACGGTGCGTTTCATGACTTTGTCGTTCTCACGCCAAGACTCACGGAGCAAGATGGCGGGACGAGAGTTTCTATTTGGAATAATATCAACGTGCATGGGTTTAGTATATCACTAAAACCCAAATAAAACAAGCGGCTTGATGTATTTTACATGGGTACAAAATACGTAAATTCCCTGCAATTTATCGAAATTCAATATGTTATACGATTTTACGTCAAGGAACTTCGGTCTAAGCCGAAAGGCAGGATGCTTCAGTTGGCAGCCTCGTTCCCCGAGACTGGTTTACCTCGGTAAATCAGACTCAGGAAGGAATGAAGAAAGATTATAAAAGCCCCCCGGTGCCTCGTGAGCGCCGGGGGGCTTTTTTTTACCCCATCTGTTCCGTTGGTACGGATGCTGTTGGGCGAACTGCTGTTGTGAAAAGAAAAAAATCTATATTGCGGACTTTACCGGTAAAACAATTGCTTTATCATTAATCGTACATACCTTGCGTACCTTTCTCCATATTGGCTGCGGCCCCAAGCATAAAGAGCGGACAACAAGAGGGTTTAATACTCCGGATTGGAGGGAGTTGCGGCTTGATATCGATAGCGCGGTGAAACCAGACATCATCGGTACCATGACGGATATTTCGGCAGTTGCTGATGGTTCGGTTGATGCAATATTCTCCAGTCACAATATTGAGCATCTCTATCCACACGAAGTGCCACTGGCTCTTGGAGAGTTCATGCGGGTGCTCAAGCCGGATGGTTTTTCGGTCATTACCTGCCCTGACCTGCAGTCGGTTGCGGCTCTTGTTGCCGAGGATAAACTGCTTGATCCTGCTTATACCTCTCCAGCCGGAGCAATTGCGCCGCTTGATATTCTGTATGGCCATCGCGCCTCAATGGCAGCAGGAAACACCTATATGTCACACCGGTGCGGATTTACACAAAAAGTTTTGATTGGTACCCTCAAGGCCGCAGGTTTTGCTGCGGTAGCGTCAATCAGGCGTTTGCATCCATTTTACGATCTGTGGGCTCTTGCAACAGTTGCCGTTGCTGATGAAGCTCATCTTCGCTCTTTGACGGCAGAACATTTTCCCCGGTACTGAGGTGAGCGACAACGAAGATGCGGGTTTGCGGAGATGAAAAGTGCTTTCGGGAGAGGCTCCAACATGGTTAACCGCTCATTGTGGGTTGCAGTAGCTTGATCACATCATGAACATTCTTTTTATTCACCAGAATTTCCCTGCTCAGTTCAAATTTCTTGCTCCTGCACTTGTTGCAGGGGGGCACAGGGTATTGGCATTGACGATGCGAAATCTCAATGGCGAAAAATTGTGGCGCGGGGTGGAGATCTTCACCTATAAAGCGACTCGAAGCAGCACACCAACGATACATCCCTGGTTGTGCGATTTCGAGACCAAGACCATTCGCGCCGAGGCCTGTTTCCGGGCGGCAATGCAACTGAAAAGGGAGGGGTTCAGCCCTGAGGTCATCATTGCTCATCCTGGCTGGGGTGAGAGTATGTTTTTGAAAGAGGTGTGGCCAGCCGCTGCTCTTGGCATCTATTGCGAGTTTTTTTACCTTGCCGAGGGAGCCGATACCGGTTTTGATCCTGAATTTCAGTTACCTGATGATGGTGTTACCTGCCGACTGCGTCTGAAGAACCTCAATAACCTGCTCCATTTTGAGTCTGCGGATGCCGCCATCTCTCCTACTCACTGGCAGGCAAGTACCTTTCCGGAACCGTTTCGCTCCAGAATAACGGTGGTGCATGACGGCATTGATACCAATGCTGTAGCGCCAAATCCGGCTGTCAGGGTAACCATCAACGGAAAGATATCCCTGACCCGGGAGGATGAAGTGATCACCTTTGTCAATCGTAACCTTGAGCCCTATCGGGGTTATCATATTTTTATGCGTGCTCTGCCTGCGCTTCTGAAACGGAGGCCGGAGGCGAGGGTACTGATTGTTGGGGGCGATGGGGTCAGTTATGGCGGGATGCCGGAAGGGGGAGGAACGTGGAAAGAGATTTTCGCCAGTGAGGTGCGCCCGCTGATCAGTGACGGTGACTGGGGGCGGGTTCATTTTCTGGGTCAGCTTCCGTATCGGGAGTTTGTTACGCTGTTGCAGCTCTCGACGGTTCATCTCTATCTCACTTACCCGTTTGTGCTTTCATGGAGTTTGCTGGAGGCGATGAGTGCTGGCTGTGCCATTGTGGCCAGTAATACGCGGCCGGTTCAGGAGGCGATCATGCATGATGAGACGGGGTTGCTCATTGATTTTTTTGATGTGGAGGCTCTGACTGATGCGGTGTGTTCGCTGCTCGATGATCCTCGGGCAAGGGCGAGGCTTGGGGCCAATGCCCGTGCTTTTGCCCGGAGCAATTATGACCTGAATATGGTCTGCCTGCCACGGCAGTTGGAGTGGGTGCAATCACTGGCTTGAACAGAATGAGTCTTGTTTGAACTGCGGTGAAGGTTTGTAAAGTTTCTTTTAAAAAAACAGTGCTCCGTCGTTTGTGGCGGGGAGCTTTATTTATGGGGATCTCAGGATGAGTCGCACTTCGTTGATCAGCCAATCATACATGCACTATTCTCCTCAACTTGATGGTCTTCGTGGAGTTGCCATCCTTTTTGTGATGTTGTTTCATGCGGAGGTACCCTGTTTTGTGGGTGGTTTTATTGGTGTCGATATCTTTTTTGTACTCAGCGGATTCTTGATTACAACTATTTTGGTACGTGAATATGAGCGATATGGCTCTGTTTCACTGAAAAACTTTTATGCGAGAAGGGTGTTGCGTCTTGCACCGGCGTTGCTTCTGTTATTAGTTACCTTTTGCTTGTACAGCTTGTTCTTCCTTGACGAAGCAAAGGCAAAAAGTAACTACATCGATGCCCTTATCTCATTAGCTTATCTTTCGAACTGGGCGCGCGCTTTTTCTGTGCATCCTCCTGATTTTCTTGGCCATACATGGTCATTATCCATTGAGGAACAGTTTTATATCCTTTGGCCGCTTATGTTGTTGTTGATGCTTGCTTTGCTGAAGAACAGAAAGACTGTTTTTGCTATAACGGTTGCTCTTGCAGTCTCATCCTCGCTATTCAGGATCTATCTCTCATTTATTGGTGCACCGGTTGAACGCTTGTATAACGGACTTGATACGAGAGCTGACGCCCTGATTGCCGGATGTGCGCTTGGGCTTTTTTTAAGTCTGGAGCTTGCTGGAAAAAATGGTATTGCGCGGTTTAGAAAACAGCTTTTTATTACTGCCTTGTTTTCTTGTTTTTGTTTATCCCTGTTTGTATGCAATGCTGATTGGCGCAATCAGAACATGTATTACATAGGATTCTTTGCCGTCGAAATCTTCACAGCCGTGTTGATCCTTGAAATAGTCACCAATAAAGAGGGGGCGTTTGCGCTCTTTTTTTCAAGGAAATGGCTGGTTTGGATTGGCTCTGTATCATACGGATTGTATCTTTGGCACCATCCCGTATTTTGCATAATAAAGAGTTTGGGATATAACCGTTTAACGATAACGATTGCTGGCTCTCTGATCACCTTCATGATCGCGGTGCTCTCTTTCTATTTTCTTGAACGGCCTGTACTCAGTTTTAAGCGCTATTTTGTTCACAAGAAACCGGACTCTTCGATTGCTCCTGAACTGTGAGCCTCAGGTGATTGGTAACGTTGAATTGCTGGCCTGGATTTAGTGAATCGTAAACGTAGTGTATGATGCAGCAAAACAATTTTGCCATATATTTTGCGGGTGATGCCTATTCGACGGCGAAGAAAATTATGGGTCGTCAGAGCGCCGGGAAGGCTTTTATGCGCGGTGTTGCGCGTACCTGGCCTTCAGGCCTGCTTCATGGGGTGGCGCCGGATGCAAAAACAGCAGAGAGCATGGTGAGGCAACTCAGGGGGGATGGTTTTTCGGGTGAGTTGCGGTGGCACGATTTTGCCAACTGGCGGGGCGTCGATTCAGTTAGCGCTCTTTATTATCCGGCGCCTCCTCCCACAGAGTTTGCTGCTGCACGAAATCTCTGGCGTCCGGATGCCTACAGTCTGATGGGGGTGACCCATACCCTCAGCTCCGGCATAGCGATGGACCAGATTGCCAATCTTGTGCTTCCGCCCTTCAAGCCGTGGGATGCGCTGATCTGTACTTCCCGGGCAGCGCATACCCTGGTAAGCACGTTGCAGGCTGAAGTGCGGGAGTGGTGGCGTGAGCAGACGGGAGCAAGCCGTTTTGTGCAGGTAGAGCTTCCCATTATTCCACTTGGTGTTGATGTGTCAGCCTTTGCTCCTGAGTCTGGCGGACGCGAAGCTGCACGGCAAACCCTTGGGTTTAGAGATGGGGAGTGCGTTTTTCTTTTTGCCGGTCGTCTCTCCTTTCATGCCAAGGCTAATCAGGCGCCTCTCTATCAGGCGCTGGAAAAAGTTGCACAGCAGGTGCCGGTTACCTGTATCGAGGCGGGTGTTTTTCCTAATGACGCGATAAAAGGGGCCTATATCAAGGCGCAGAAGCTTCTGGCGCCTTCAGTGCGATTCTTGTTGGTGGATGGGCAGGATGAGCCGCGTTACCGGCAGGCATGGCAGGGGGCGGATGTTTTTGTCTCGGTTTCGGATAATATTCAGGAGACGTTTGGTTTGACACCGGTGGAGGCGATGGCGGCAGGTTTGCCGGTGGTGGTGAGTGACTGGGATGGCTACAAGGATACGGTGCGTGACGGAGTTGATGGTTTTCGGGTGGCGACCATTCTGCCTCCTGCAGGTGTGGGGCGTGATTTGGCGGTACGTCACGCGCTGGGGATGGATACTTATGATTTTTATATCGGGCGAACAAGCATGGCGACGGTGGTTGAACCGACGGCTCTCGCCCGGGCGCTGTTGACCCTGGCTCTGGATGGTGAGAAACGGCGAGCAATGGGGGCTGCAGGCCTGAAGAGGGCGCGTGAAGGGTATGATTGGTCGGTGATTCTGCATCGTTATGCGGCGCTTGCTGATACGTTGGGGCGTATTCGTACGGAAGCTGCTGGCAGCGCTGTTGAGCCGTGGCCGACACGGGCGGATCCCTTTGCCCGCTTTGCCCATTTTTCCACCCAGACGCTGGGCGGGAGCTGGATTGTAGAGATGCTGCCGGGCGCCCATACACGGTTGCATGACCTGCTCACCCTTTCGATGGTCGGTTATGCTTTTGATGCGGTTCTGCTTCCGAAGGAGTCGCTGATGGCGCTGCTGGCTGAACTGGAAAAGGGCTCACTGCCAAGCGTCAATGAACTGCTTGGAGCTGCCGGACTTGCAACATCTGCCGGGGTGAGAGCGTTGCAGTGGCTCTGGAAGTTTGATGTAGTGAGGGTGAGGCCGGCGTAAGGATGGGTGCGGGCAGTGGGCAGAGTGGATGCACCATCCCCGTTCAGCAGTGTTACGGACTGATGAGGAGGCAACCATCCCTGGGGCGCAGCTCTTTGCTGTTTTTGGCGGAAAAATGAGTATACTTTGTACGATATACGGTAACGAAATGCAGGAGAGAGAATCATGATAGCGATCAGCACAACAGAGTTACGCAGGAACCTCAGGAAATATCTGGAGATGGCAACGAGGGAAAAAGTTGTGGTGCGGTTCAACAAGAGTGAGACTGTTGAGATTGTGCCTGGGAAAAAAGTTACGGTGAAGGATAACGACTCAGACAATACGAGGTTGCTGGAGGTATTGAAAAGAGGTGAGGAGGATATTGCGGCTGGAAGGTTTACTGAGATTAAAGACCCGAAAAATATATGGGCAAGTATACTGTAATACTAACACCGGAAGCAAAGGAAGAGCTGAGAATTTTGCATAAAATTGGGGATAAGTCTACCCTCAGAAAGATTGAAAAAATTTTGTTTGAACTTTCAGAGCATCCAACCACGGGTACAGGTAAGGCTGAACGACTGAAGGGTGATTTTTCGGGCTATTGGTCGAGAAGAGTGAATAAGAAGGATCGAATCATCTACAAAATCATTGATGCAGTAGTAACTGTGCAGGTACTTTCCCTCAGAGGTCATTATGGTGACTCATAGCAAGTACTGATAATAATAAAAAAAGAATAGCCCCACATTGCTGCAGGGCTATTTTTATTACGGGTTCGAGGCTTTTCGAGGCCTCACAACTTCACTATCTGTTCAGCAGTTGCGGACGGTTGAAGAGTTCCGATCCTTGATGGTGCTCTCGTCGAATTCGTCCCAGTTGTGTTCGTCGTGTTCACGCTGGTAACCAGCCTCTTTCAAGCCAAAGCTCATGTCGGCAACCATTTCGGGGCGCAGCTCCTTGAGGTTTTTGACCTCCTCCTGTGTCAGAATCCTTGATTTGTCGAAGCCGAGGTCGATTTCGATCTTGCGGTTCTTGGTCTTGACACGGTCGATGTCGTAGAAGCGCTTGGTAATGGTGGTCTGGGCAAAGGCTTTGAGGCAGCCAAGCATGTATTTGCGTACGTAGGGATCCTTGATCCAGGGGTAGCTGAAGAAGGTCTTGCGTGCGTAGAAGCGTGCGTATGATTTCAGTACCCCTTTCAGCACCTCTTCACGCTCCATGTTGTCGGGCTTGATGATCGGTGTGACGAAGTTGTACTTGGAGTAGTCGCGTACCTCTACCCTGTCGCCAAGCTCTTTGAAGAGATCGGAGAAGGGCCATGGGGTGTAGATGGTCCAGTTGGCCATGTCGGGATCCCAGTCCTTGCAGAGCTGGTAGGTCTCTTCGATGGTCTCCGGGGTTTCGTGCTCAAGTCCCATGACGAACTGCGCTTCGGCAACAATGCCGTTTTTCTGGAGCAGCTTGATGGCGAGCTTGTTCTCCTCGATGGTGGTCTCTTTGCGGAAGCGGTTGAGGTTCATCTGGCTGGCCGCTTCGGTGCCGAGTGAAACGTGTACGAGACCGGCCTTGCGGAAGAAGGGGAGCAGGTCGGCATCACGCATGATGTCGGTCACGCGGGTGTTGATACCCCAGGTGACATCGAGCTTGCGGTCGATAAGTTCTTGGCAGAGCGAGACGAACTTCTGCTTGTTGATGGTTGGCTCTTCGTCGGCAAGGATGAAAAAGCCTACTTTATGCTGTTTGACGAGTACTTCGATTTCATCGACAAAGAGTTTCGGGCTGCGGGCTCTGTAACGACGCCAGAACTGCCACTGTGAGCAGAAGGTGCAGGTAAAAGGACATCCTCTGGCAAAGTTCGGTACCGCGAGGCGGCAGTTGAGAGGGGTGTAGATGTATTTGTCCCACTCGTAGAGGCTCCAGTCGGGGGAGAGGGTGTCGAGATCTTCGATGACGGGATGCGCAGGTGTTGCAAAGACGTTGCCTTCGTCGTCGAGATAGGCGATACCGGTAATGTCACCCCGGTTCTGCCGGTCGGTTCCTGCGGCGATTTCGCGGATGAGGTTGACGGTCACCTCTTCGCCTTCACCGCGGACAACGTAGTCGGTTTCTGGCGCTTCGCTCAGTACCTGCGGGTACATGAAGGTTGAGTGAATGCCGCCCATGATGGTCCTGATTTTCGGGTCTACCTTTTTGGCAATCTTCATGATCTCCTGTGCCTTGAAGATCGATGGGGTGATATTGGTTGCCATGACGACATCCGGCTTGTTTTTGCGGATGACCTCTTCTATCTGGTCGTTATCAAGGTTATCGCACATGGCATCAACAAAGCGCACCTGATCAAATCCTGCCTGTTTCAGGGCCCCACCGATATAGGCGACCCAGCTTGGCGTCCAGTTACCGGCAATTTCGGCTCCACCTGAATGATAATTTGGCTGAACCATCAATATTTTCATCGGTTTCCATCCTCCGGATATGTTTTTACAAAATAGGGATTGCAGCGTGAAACAACAGGGAACTCCTGTATTGGCTTCAAAAATCCCTGAACCATTAATTTACAATTATTCTATACAATTTTCATAGGGTTTTCTTTTTTGCACCCTCAGTTGTGTGACGCGTTCATCAGCATGGTATGATAAAATCCGAAGCTGATCTTTTCTCGGGTTTTTACCTTCATGCCTGTTTTTTTCATGGCGTTTTGCATCTCTTCGTCGCGGATCATCTGAATGGTGGTGCGGCGCTCTTTTTTCGGGAAATAGCCGCCAATCCAGTGCTGCAGTGCAAGGATTTTGTTGTAGGGGGCATAGGTGAAAATAACCGATCCTTTTGTCAGGCTGGCGAGGTTGCGGAATGCCTGTGAAAATCCCTCTGCCGGGTAGTGGATCAGGACGTCAAAGCAGACGACGGCATCGTAGGTGCCGCTTACTGATTCAAGGGTGTTGACCTCAAAGGTGATGTTTTTCTCTACCCCTTGCCTGGTGGCCTCCTCTTTTGCCTTGTTGACCATCTGCGAGGCAATATCGACCGACGTTACCTTGTACCCCGCTTTTGCGAGGCGGATGCTGAAGAGCCCTGTGCCGCATCCGGCATCAAGTATCGAGGCTCCTTTGGGTAGTCCGAGCTGCTGCAGCCAGTCGAATGCCTTGTCCATCATGACGGCATGGCCCTGACGCACGGTGTTGCGTACGGAGGAGAGTTTGTCGTCGCCGTAGATCGATGCCCATCGCTGAAAGCCCTGGCCATTGAAATAGGAACGGAGCATTTTCTTGTGTTCTTCAGCATTGAAAGATGAGCTGCTCATAGTGTACTGGTTTGACGGTTGCGTGGTTGACTGTGTAAAAAATATCTTCAAGCCGGGCGCTTACTGCTGCACCCCTTCAATTCTTGTTTCAAGATCGGCGTAGAGCTCCTGCAGCTCTTCAATGGTGGCGGTATCGGCTTCCCAGAATCCTCGGGAGTGTGCTTCGAGCAATCGTTTTGTCATGGAGATGGTTGCGTGGGGGTTGAGTTCCCGAAGCCGTTCAAGCATGGCCTTGTCTTGCAGGAAGGTTTCATTGAACTGGTCGTAGGTCCATTTTTTGACTGCTGATGCTGTTGCACTCCATCCATAGGTGTTGCTGAGATGTGATTCTATCTCCCGCACTCCTTCATAGCCATGTTCAAGCATTGCGTCGTACCATTTCGGATTGAGCAGTTTGGTGCGTGCTTCAAGGGAGACCATCTTTTCGAGTGAACAGATTCGCTGTTTTTTTCCTGTGCCGTCGATATCGCCAACCATTACCCTTGGTTTTGCCTGGCTGAGCTGTTCTACAGTTTTTGAAACTCCGCCAAGATACTCATAATAATGATCAATATCAGAAATA
Organism: Pelodictyon phaeoclathratiforme BU-1; assembly: GCF_000020645.1. GTDB lineage: Bacteria > Bacteroidota > Chlorobiia > Chlorobiales > Chlorobiaceae > Chlorobium > Chlorobium phaeoclathratiforme. The sequence continues at coordinate 2,657,831 of NC_011060.1, read as the reverse complement.
CCGATTTCGTAACTGTCGATATTCTGGAAGGTGAGGGTGACATGCTTCAGTGCGGAACGGAGAGCTTCGGGGCACTCTTCCCACTGGCCGGAAGGAGTTACGGCGAAGCTCTTTCGGCTGACAAAAGCATCGGCAAGCTGGCTCTCCTCTTCCCATGTGCTGCTTTCGACCAGGTGGTTTACATTGGCGCCGTAACTTCCGGGTGCGTTTGAATAGACTCTGTTTGAGGCTTCATCAAGGGTGCAGCCTCTCTGGGTCATCTCCTGGCGGACATGTTTTTTGATAAAGTTCATTTCGTCGGGTTCCTCCGCCGCAGCGGCCATACGGGCTGCCCGGTCAAGCAGTTTGACTTGCAGGGAGAGGAGGTCGCGGAAAATACCGCTGATGGTCATGACCACGTCAATGCGGGGGCGGCCCAGCTCGGCCAGGGGTATCAGTTCTACATCAGCGATTTTGCCCAGTTCGTCGCTTTTGACCCTTGCGCCCATGAGGGCGAGTGCCTGGGCAACTCCTTCGCCATCGCTTTTCAGGTTATCGGTTCCCCAGAGGATGAGGGCTATGGATTCCGGGTTCTCTCCACTCTCGGTGCGATAGTGCAGCAGCAGCTCTTCAGCCGATAGTTTTCCTGCCTGCCGGGCAAAGGATGAGGGGATGCTGTAGGGATCAAGAGCGTGAATATTTCGGCCTGTCGGGACAATGTCGGGGTTTCGGACAAGGTCGTTGCCTGGCGATGGGGGGGTATACTTTCCTTCAAGGGCGTGGAGTACGGCCTGCAGTTCATGGTTTTCAGCAAGATTGACGAGGACGGTGTTGAGGAAGTGCCAGAGACGATGGAGCTCTGTCGCCTTTGTGCCTGCTTCTCGATGCAGATAGTCGTTGGCTGCGGCCATCCTGACGACAAGGCTCCCTTCGAGCAGGGTTGCGATTGCCAGACCGGGACTTTTTTCCGGGTCGAAGTGTCCGGTAAAACGTTTGACGGCTTCACGGTTTATTGCCGATACCCGCTGCCATCGCTCCTGCGCTTTCCTGTCACTGCCAAGGGTATCGAGCAGCTCCTCGTAATCGTAGCCGAGGTGGTGGCAGAGCAGCTCGGGCAGGGATTTTCCGTCAAGCTCGGGCCGACGGTGTGCTGCAAGCAGGGCCAGATGGTCGCTGACGCTTTCGGGTGTTGGCGCCTGGCCCATGATGTGCAGTCCGAGTGGAATCATGCGCTCCTCAATCATGTAGAGCTCGTTGTTGAGCTTCGCGATATACTCCTCGGCGGGCCTCTCTTCGCTGTTTCCGTCAATTTCGGTTGCTGCAGCAAGTTCTTTGATCTCTTCGAGCAGCTCTTCTGAAGGAAGGTTTCGGAATCCGGCTATCAGCTCTTTGAGTTTGCGCAGGTTTTTGTAGAGTCCGGCATGTTCAAGCGGTGGCGAGAGGTAGCTGATGAGGGTGGCGAAGCCTCGGCGTTTGGCGATTGTTCCTTCGCTTGGGTTATTGACGCAGTAGCAGTAAAAGTTCGGGAGGCTGCCGATCAACCGTTTTGGCCAGCATGAGCTTGAGAGTCCCACCTGTTTGCCGGGCATGAATTCGAGGGCGCCGTGTGTGCCGAAGTGGAGTACGGCGTCGGCATCGAAGCATTGCTCTATCCAGGTGTAGAAGGCGGCAAAGGCGTGGTTTGGCGCGGCATCTTTTGCCATGAGCAGGCGCATCGGGTCGCGTTCGTATCCAAAACTGGGCTGCTGGCCGATAAAGATGTTGCCGAGTGAGCAGCCGAGAATATGAAAACGGGTGCGGTCATTGAGGATTTCACCCGGAGCATCGCCCCAGAATGGCTCGATGGCTTCGTAGGCAGGGAAGCGTTTGCGGTACTCCTCGACTGGCAGATGTGCTTCAACATTGCCGTCGGTGCCATAGATGAGGCGGTTGCCTTCAAGCAGCCGTTCCCGGAGTGCCTCGCTTGTTTCGGGCAGATCAACCCGGTAACCTGCTGTTTTCATCTCTGCAAGCAGTCGGTGCAGGCTCTCGAAAACATTGAGGTATGCTGCTGTGCCGGCATTGCCGAGGTTGGGTGGAAAATTGAAGAGGATAATGGCAATTTTCTTTTCGGAAGGCGCTCTCTCCTGGAGCCGGAGGAGTCGCTCTACCCGGCTGGTTATGACACGCAGCTCACCTTCAAGCGCTATCGTTCGCTCACTTCCGCTTTCGGTGCCGGCATAGATGTGTGGTTCAATGGAGCCGTCCAGTTCGGTTACGGCCACACTCAGTGCGGTTTGCAGCGGTGTGAGGCCGAGGTTGCTCTCTCGCCACTGTTCAATGGGCTGAAAGGAGAGAGGGATCAGATTCAGACAGGGAACATCGAGTTGTTTGAGCACTTCGACCGCTTCGGGAGCCCGGTTTTCTGCAGGGCCGCCAACGAGTGAAAAGCCGGTGGCGTTGATCAGCAGAGATGGCTTGAGTGAGCCGGGGGTGTCGGGGTTGAAAAAGCGTTCAAGGGCAGGCCGGAAATCGAGACCGCCGCTGTAGGCAATCGAACTGTTGATTCCTTTTGATTCAAACGCCTGCACCAGCGCGTTCAGATGGGCCATGTTTTTGCTCAGCACGGTCGAGCGCATGGCAAGAATGATGACCGCTTTTTGGTCGGGGTTTGGTCTGTTTTTGCGCTGCCATTCAAGAAATTGCCGGGCAGAGAAAAAGGGTTCGGAGGCCTCCGGATGGCAGATGGCGGCATCAGGATAGAAAAGGGGCTCTTCCTGGGGCAGTTTGCCTTTCCAGCCTGGAGAGTAGCGCTCGATGAGAAGGGAGAGGAAGCGCTCCATATTTTCCTGTGAACCGTTCAGCCAGAACTGGTGGGCGGCAATGAAGGTGTGTATGTCACGCGCTTTGCCGGGGATGTGTTTCATCAGCTGGCCGACACTTCTGACCAGTGCAAGTTGCCGCTGGCTCTCTCCGTGGCTCTGCTTTGGCATCAGTTTTGACGCCCATTGTTTGAAGATGCTGCTCTCTTTTGGCTCCTCGTTTTTTGGCTTGCGGAGTGAAAATTTTCCCACTCGTGTCCGGGTGACGAGGGCCGGATTGCTGGTAATGATGCAGATCGGGCAGCTCAGTGTGTCGAGCAGTTTTTCGAGTGGTCTGACAATTTCTTCACTGAAGAGCATTGAACCGAAGAGGAAATCGGCAACCGGAAGAGTCTGTTCCAGCGTTTCCCAGAGCTGTTTGCTGTTATGAAGTCCGAGACTGAAGACGGAAACCTCCAGTCCGACCTTATATTTCCTGTTCAGCTCACCCGCAGCGGCTTTCAGTGCGCTGTTGTTGGTGGCCTCCATGGTAAGGAACACAAAATGCATAGATGGTAACCCCTCAATAAATAGGTGATGATTGCCAGTCGTTTCCGATTGCGCTTTGGCATTTCGGAATCGCCGGAGCTGAATCTGCTGCTTTCCCGCCAAAAGCTTTCCTGATCAGGGTAAGGAGAGGGGTATCAAATCAGCAGGATGGGGTTTTGCTGGAAGAGGTTACCGGGTGTGGAGAGTGGGGAGGTGATGGGCTGATGGTTCTGCTCCCGGTTGCAACAGGATAAAGGGAGAGGTTGGTGGTGCAGGAGAGTTGCATGGGTAGCAACGGAAAGGGTAGATGCAGCGGGCTGTTGCTGCCTTGGTGAAGGAAACAGGCTGTAGAGGCGATTCAGGTTGCCGTGCGGCGCTATCCCGGAGAGTGAGAGCTCACGGGGGGCTACCGGGTTGCCGGAGAGTGACCTGGCCTTGGTTTTGGTGTTGAAGGAGGTGGTTTTTGCAAAGAGGTTAAAACCAACGACAGAAATCACAAAGAAGAGCAGTACCTCAAGAGAGCGACAGGCACAGCGAATCAGGTTGCATTTTCTTTGGTTCATCTGAATGGTTTTGCTGAAATATACCAAATGGATTGGCAATAAGAAAACCGGGGAGATGGATTGTCGTATTTCTGATGAGATTTTTGCCAGCTCTCTTTCCCCGTGTGGCGGGATCTGTTTCCGACAGGGGTCAAGAAAAAAGCACGGGGGCGAGCCGTGCTTTTTTCTTGAAAGAAGCGTTCTGTGTCGTAACCGTTAAATCTCGATGCCTTCAAGGCGGTCTTCGAGGTCTGAATAGATCTCCTGCAGTTTTTCGATCATGTCGGGGTCGGCGCTCCACATGCCGCGTCCGCTTGCTTCGAGCATACGCCCGACGATGTTTTTGAAGGCCTTCGGATTGACCTTCATGAGTCGCTCACGCATCTTCGGATCCATGGCATAGGTTTCGGCAGCCTCTTTGTAAACCCAGTCGTCAACACCTTTGGTGACGGCGTCCCAGCCAAGCATGTAGGTGAAGCGGTTGCTGATTTCAGCGGCTCCGCTGTGCCCCTGGTCGAGCATGGTTTCGAACCATTTCGGGTTGAGCAGTTTGCTGCGGAACTCTACTTTCAGCGCTTTGTCGGCATCGTCAATCTTCACATCGGCTGTAAAGGTCTCGACGTAGTTGAGTTTGACATTGTCCCCTTTCGGGTTGCGGCGTCGTGCCGAGAGTTGCAGCGCTCCTGAAGAGGAGAAGTAGCGATCAATATCGGTAATGCCGAACTCAGCCGAATCGACCTGCTGTACGACGCGGTCAACGGTGCTGAGGAGCCCTTTGAGGATATCGGTCTGCTGGTCGCCGTAGCGGTTGCCGCCATAGGCAAAGCCGGTGCGTTTGATGAACATGTTGTCGAGATCCTCTTCCGACTCCCATGCTGAATCTTCCACCAGCTCTTCGACCTGTGAGCCGTATGCTCCGGGTGCCTGGGTGAAGAGTCGCGATGTGGCGCTTTCGAAATCTTTTCCCTCTTTCAGGGCTGCGTCCACATGCTTTTTGATATGGTTCATCTCGTGCGGCTCAATGGCTTTTGCAGCCTCCTTGACCAGTTTGTCGAGATGATCGACGAGCACTCCAAAGGTGTCGCGGAAGATGGAGCTGATCTGGATCAAGACATCAATTCTTGGGCGACCAAGTTTTTCAAGCGGTACGAGGCGGTAGTGGCTGATTTTGCCCTGTGCGTCGTAGGCTGGTTCGGCGCCCATGAGGTGGATGATGACGGCAACGGCTTCACCTTTGCTCTTGATGGTATCGAGACCCCAGAGTACCTGTGCAATGGTCTCCGGGTACTGGCCGTTGTTCTCCTCTACGTGACGGCTGAGGATGCTGTCGGCAATCTGTTTGCCGCGTTTGAAGGCCAGTTCTGAAGGGATGCGCCAGGGGTCGATGGCGTGAATGTTGCGTCCGGTTGGCAGAATACCTGCTCCGTCACGCACCAGATCGCCGCCGGAGCCTGAGGGAATGTACTCGCCGCAAAGGGCACGAAGGAATCCCTTCATTTCGTTGCGGTTGTCTTCGAGTGCGCGTTTCAGGGCTACACCATCCTGCAGTGCGCTGTTGATGGCCTCTGCCATCTCCTTTGTCGCCTTTCCGCCACCGGTCATGGTGCTGAATACGGTTGCCGGATTGGTCTGGCCGAAAATACTCTTTTCGATAAAGGCTCTGGTATGTTCGTCAACCGTTTCCCGTGTTTTAAGGGCTTGTGGTTCTCCCTTGCGGGCACGGGTGGCCAGAGTGGCATAATCGCCATAGGTGTTATCTTCACCGATGGCCTGCATGATGATTGATGGCAGTGATTTTTCGTTGCCGCGCACCTTGAGGTACTCGGTGATGGTGGTGACCTGGGTTTCCAGTTTCGGTGTTTCGCCAAAGACGTGCAGCGAGTTTGAAATCAGGCGTCCTTCAAGCTCCATCATGTAGGTATAGAGGCGGCTGATATAGTCCGGGAAGCTCTCTCCCTCAACACGAGGGCAGTCATCGGTAAGGTTGAGCTGCTCTGCTTTGGTGATGATAACCTCTTCGGTCTCTACATCCACCATCTTTTCAAGTCCGCGTTCGCGGTAGTCGTTCAGCATCTCCTTGAAGGCTGGAAGCTCTTTGTAGAGTCCTGCCCGTGCGAGTGGGGGGATGTTGTGCGAAATCATGGTGGCGTAGCCGCGGCGTTTGGCAATATTGGCTTCGCTCGGGTTGTTGATCGGGTAGATATAGAAGTGGGGCACTTCACCGAGCAGTGCGTCTGACCAGCAGTCGCCGGTGACGCCGAGCTGAAGGCCGGGCATCCATTCTGCCGTGCCGTGCATGCCGATGTGCACCAGGGCGTTTGCCTGGAAGATGCGGCTGATCCAGCGGTAGAAGGCGATGTACTGATGGTGCGGTGTGTTCTCTTTGTCGAAGAGGAGGCGCATGGGGTCACCCTGTATGCCAAGGCGCGGCTGAACGCCGATAAAGATATTGCCGAGGGTGATGCCGCCGATAAAGAGCTTGTCGGGCTTGATTGGCGCAATGTCGCCCGGGAAGCCGCTCCAGCGTCCTTCAATGCGCTCGCGCTCTCTTGAGCTGGTGATGCTGTTGAACACTTCACGGTCAATGGCAAAGCACTCCTGTTCATGTGCCTGGATTTCGTAATCGGTTGCCTTGTCGAGCATGGCCAGCAGCGCTTCAGGTGATTCCGGCAGTTCGCCGACATCATACCCTTCGGAGCGTAGCGTTGTGATGATGTTGTAAATGCTTTTTGGTACATCAAGCAGGGCGGCGCTGGCTTTTTTGCCCATGCCTGGAGGATAGTCGTAGACGACGAGGGCAACTTTTTTATCGCGGTTGGGTACCTGGCGAAGGTCGGAAAATTTTTTGGCAAAACCGGCCAGCCTTTCAAGGCGATCCGGAACGGTTTGCAGTCGCCCATCCTTGATGGCTCCGAGTACAACCGGGCAGACGGCGCCGTCCATTTCAGGCAGCGAGTAGGTCATGGCTGACTGAAGCGGGATAACACCTTGCGATTTCCATGATGCGAAATCCTGGATAAAGAGCGGCTGGGAGACAACGTAGGGGGCGTTGATTTTCCCCAGAATCTCGTCACGTGCGGCTGATGATGCGCCTGGTGTGGTTGCTCCTGCAGGGCCGCCCACAAAACCGAAGCCCATCATGTTGACGAGCATGTCGATGTTGTTGTGTGTAAACCACTCTCTGGCGGCAACGTGGCCTTCAACACCCATTACAAAGACCGGCAGGGGGTTGAGACCCTTGGCTTCGATGGCCCGGATGGCATTGTCGATATACTCTTTTTCCTGCAGCAGGTGTTTGCGGAAAAAGAGCATCCCGATGTTACGCTGTTTTGCTGAATTTTTATTGCGTTTGTGGAGCCATTTTTCGTAATGGTGCAGATCTTTCTGGTATTCCGGAGCATCCGGGTGGTAGAAGCCCATGGTTGGCACCTCCTGCACCTTCTCGACTTTGACCTCAACTTCGAAGTATTCGGCTATGATGTAGTTGAACATCGATGCCAGATTGTCGGTGGTCGGGTTCATCCAGTAGGTGTAGACCTGCATCCAGTTCTTGAAGTCCTTTGCCTTTTTGGGGATCAGCGGCAACATGGTGCGCATGATTTTCAGCAGCTTCATGTAGCCGTAGAGCGCATCCTCGTCGCGCCCTTTCACCAGCATTTTTGCAACTTTCTTGACAATATCGGGCATGCCGCTGCCATCTCCCGAGACCACGTAATTGCCTATTTTGGTCATCTGCATGACTTCCGGCATCGACTCATAGGCAAAGATAGTCTTCACCTTCGATTGTTCGATCTGCTCCTGCAGCCAGTCTGCCTGTCCCTTGAACTGGATCAGGGTGGTAAAAATACAGTCGGCATTGCGGATGGCTTCGGCAGCCTCAGGGTTCTGATGTTCGAGATCCTGATCGGTCCATTGGGTCAATTCTGCATGTGCCGCGATTTTTGCAGTCACCTCGCGCCATACCCGCTGGTTGCATTGCTCCATCCCGACAATAGCGGCAATTCTGATTTTATCGTGCATAGAATTACAAAAAGATGTGCGTTTGATGTGGTTTTAACAGGATTGCAAAATGTAATAAAATCCTTTGATGTATGCTAACGAATTAAAAAAGCCAACCCCTCGCGAGGAGGGGCTGGCTTCTGGTTTAGATGGCCTTGTGCTGACGGATCTCTTTAGAAGGTGAAATCCATTCCTGCAACAAAGCTGCGTCCCGGAGCACGGAACCATTCGGCTTCTTCATACTGCACGTTGCCGATGTTGTTACAGAGGAATGTAGCTCCGATGTTGTCGGTGATTTTGTACTTCGCGCCGGCGTTGAAGACGATAAAGTCGCCGGGGTAGTTGTTGCCTTCGGTATTTGTATAGAGATTCACGGCCTTGTACTCGCCGACATAGCGTCCGTTCAGGTTCAGTGCGAGCCTGTTGACGGGTTTCCATGTTACGCCAACTGATGCGGTATGTTCCGGCCGCATGGGCAGCCATTCCGGATCGGGATTGGAGTCGATGGCAACCGCAGGGGTGCTTGGCTTGTAGTCGGTGTTTTTGGCGTTCATGTAGGTGTAAGCCAGATTGACGTTCCACGAAGGATTCGGGCGGATGTTCAGGTTGGTCTCGATGCCCCAGATACGGGCCTTCGTGATGTTCTGGAATTCGAATGTTGTCCCCTGCAGCTTGACCGATTCGATCAGGTTGTCGTAATCGTTGAGGAATGCGGCCACGTCGAGCGAGACCTTGTCGCCGAACTGCTTGTAGACGCCGATCTCGTAGGCGGTCATGGTCTCCTTGTCGAGCGCCGGGTTCGGTACGCCTTTAAGGATTCCGGCATCTCGGACAAACCGTTCTGCAAGCGTCGGTGCGCGGAAGCTTGTACCCCACGATGCGCGGAAGCTCATGTCGTCCGTGGCCTTGTAGTTGAGCGCGATACGAGGGCTGATGGCATCGACCGACGGGTTTTCAATTGATTCAGTTGGCGTATTCGGATATGATGGAGGAAAACCTGGAGCAGGAGTTGTGTAGTCAACATACGTAACCTCATCAGCATCGATACCGCTCCAGTCATACCGCAGGGAGAGCAGGGCAGTCAGCTTGTCAGTGAGTTTCCACTCGTCCTGCACGAATGCGGCAAAGTTTTTTTCCTGTATATCGTTGAGGTCACTATTGCTTAAAGGGTGTGCCGAGGGAATTTCCCCTGTGTACTGCGTTGACTGAACGTCAATAATGTTGCCGTCAAGACCGAAAAGAAGGCGATGGCTGTCGCTTACTCTCCAGTCAAGTTTTGCACCTGCTCCGTACCGGTTCGAGCTGGTTTCATTGAATTCACCCGGATAGCGGGTGGCGCCGGTTGCATACATCTGATTTGCCGGCGTATTGTTATACTCGTAAGTGGTTGCGTTGCGAGTGTAGTAGAGCCGAGTGTCAAGGGTGAGGTTGTCGCTCAGCAAGTTTACGTAGTTCAGGCCCGCCAGAGCGTTCTTCCGCTTGATGAGATCGTCTGTATAGACATCGTATTTCGTGTAAGGCCCTGCTGCAGGGAATCGGGCGTTCACATAAACATCGTAGGCAAGTTCAGGGTGAGGGATGAATGTTCCGGTTGCAACTGTCGCGTCATAAGGCCATGTGTATGCGTAGCCGCCCTCCGTTTCGTTATAAAAGGCGCTGAGCTGCAGGTACTGTTTTGCATCGATGTCGTAGCGCGCTTTCAGCTTGACGTCGTTCAGCAGGGTCTGTGCATTCTGGCGGTAACCGTCGTCCTCGCTGTGCGAGTAGAGGAGGCTGTAGCTGAGCTTGCCGCTCTTGTTGCCGATGCCTAAATAGCTGTTCCAGAACCACGGGGTGTAGCCGTCGCGGTAAACGCTCTTGTCACCGGAAGGAGGCGCATCGTAAAAGCCTGCGCTTGATCCGGCTTTCACTTCAAGGGTTTCCGGAAGGTGGCCGAACACGTTAACCACGCCGCCCATGGCGCCCGATCCGTAGAGGGTTGCTGCTGAACCTTTGAGCACCTCGACCTTGTCGGCTGCGTTCATGTTGACCGAAGACCATACAACTTCACCGGTTTCCGGGCTGTTGAGCGGGAACCCGTCATAGAAGCCCTGCACGCGGGTGCCGATTGCACCGCCCTGATAAGTGTTGGATCCGCGGATCTGCAGGGTGGAGGTTGTTTGTCCTCCTGCACGGGTAACAACAACGCCAGGGATGTCCTCAACTACCTGATCGAGGGTCGGGTTAGGTTCCTGTTTGATTTTTTCGGCAGAAACCACGTTGGCAGTCACCGGAACTTCAAGCCTGTCCTGCTTGTAGAGCGCCGCGCCGACAATGACTTCCGATGCCATAACGGTGGTCTGGCCAAGCTGCAGACTTATACTGGCTGTCTGGCCGGTGCCGACAGTAACTATCTGGCTCGTCGGGGCGTAACCGACTATGGATACGGAGATTTTCTGTGATTTTGCAGGTACGTTCTGAAGGATGAAGTTGCCGTTCATGTCGGTTGCCGTGCCGATAGTGGTACCGGCAATAGTGACTGACGCGCCATAAACTCCCTCTCCGTCTGCCTTGTCGATGACCCTGCCTTTTACCGTGCCGGTATCAGCTCCGTAGGAGGGGAGAGGTACCAGCATTGCCATGAGGCAGAACGCTGAAAGAACAAAACGGAAAATGCGATACATGTTCGCATGTTTTGTTTTCATGGTTGTGTGTTGTGTGGTTATAATGATACGGACAAAAAAACAGGGTTAGAAACTTTTTTATCTTGTTCAGAAGTTCATAATCATCATCACTCAGCCTCAGCAATCAAAACATGATGGGAGTAAAAAGGCTTCTCCTCATCAGCATATACATAACGCGTCACATCGAAGTTATTAAAAAAAATGCAATAATGCAACATATTGCTGCAATGGGTCTTGATTGGTGATGTGATGGCGTAATAGTGTGTTAAATGACAACTCCCCGGTGGTTGCCGGGGAGTTTGAGATGGTGCGCCTTATTTATTGTGTGATTCGGCTTTATCGGTCAGATAACGCCAAGCTCTTTACCTATGGTGCAGAATTCGGTGATCACTTTGTCGAGATGGGCCTGCTGGTGGGTTGCCATGAAACTGGTACGGAGCGCTTCGTGCCCAGGCATGACGCCCGGGCGGATGAAGGCGTTAACGTATACACCTGCATCAAAGAGCTTTTTCCAGAAGAGAAGGGTTTTTATCTGGTCGCTGATCAGTACGGTAACAATGGCTGTGCGTGATGGCATCAGGGTAAATCCAGCTTTGATCAGTGCCTGGCGGACGTAATCGGTATTGGTGATGAGCCGTTCCATGAGTTCCGGTTCAGTTTGGATAATCTCAAGGGTGGCGAGAACTGCAGCTACACTTGCGGGGGTGGGTGAAGCGCTGAAAATCAGTGATGAGGCGTTGTGCTTGATGTAGTTGATGACACTGCGATCGCCAACAACGTAGCCTCCGAGCGAACCAAAGGTTTTCGAGAAGGTTCCCATGATCAGATCGACCTCATTGACAAGGTTAAATTCTGAGGGGGTTCCTTTTCCATTTTTACCGATTACACCGACTGCGTGGGCGTCGTCAATGAGAATGCGGGCGTTATATTTTTTTGCCAGTTTTACCAGGTTTGGAAGATCGACGATCTCTCCGGATACCGAAAAAACACCATCAGAGACAATAAGGCGGCCTGCAGTTTCCGGAATGGTCTGGAGTACCCGCTCCAGATCTTCCATGTTGTTGTGGTTGTAACGTACCAGGTTTGCTCCTGCTCCCTGTGCCATGATGGAGGCAGCAACAAGGCTCGCATGGTTGTCGCGGTCGGAGACAATGTATTCACCGCGCTGGACCAGTGTCGGGATGATGCCCTGACCGGTTTGATAGCCGGTACTGAAGAGCAGACAGCGCTCTTTTTCAAAAAAGTCAGCCAGCTTCTCTTCTAGCTCGACGTGCAGGTTTACCGTGCCGGTCATGTAGCGTGATCCGCTGCAACTGGTGCCGTACTTGTTGATGGCGTTGATCGAAGCTGCCTTTACCCTTGGGTCGGCGGTGAGGCCAAGATAGTTGTTTGAGCCAGCCATGACAAGCTTTCGCCCTCCAAAGGAGACAACAGGGCCCTCATTTTCGTCTATCGGGTGAAAAAAGGGATAGACGCCTTGCGCCTTTACCTCGTCGGCAATGGTATATTCAATGCACTTTTTAAACAAGTCTTTCGTTTTATCCACAGGAATGCAATTTTACTTCGGCTATAACAGAAAAAGCCGGGATTTCTTGTTTTTACGGTCATCTCTTCTCTTTCCTTCGAGGGTGACCGGTTTTCAAGTAAGCGGATTTTGCTCAGAAACCGAAATGTATCAAAAATTTTAGTTTTTTGTTAAAACAGTGGCTGGTTTTTTTGCTGCAGCAGACTCTTCAGGATGAAAAGCAGAGTATGTTGTTGAATAAATGGAGTTATGGGGGATATGGGTGAAACAGTATTGGTGACGGGTTCAACCGGTTTTATTGGCGCTCGATTGTTGCGCTATCTTGCCGCAGAGGATGAGAGGGTGAGGGTCTATCTTCGCCCTGAGAGTAATGAGAGTGCTTTGCCTGATGGGGTAGAGGTTGTACGGGGCAGTTTTGGCGACATGGAGGCTCTTGGGCGTGCGGTTCGGGGTGTTGACCGGATTGTCCATCTTGCCGGGGTGACGAAGGCTCTTGACGAGGCGGGTTATGATGCGGGTAATGTGTTGCCGGTAGAGAATCTGCTTGCGGCGGTGAGGGAGCATAACCCCGGTCTGAAGCGTTTTCTCCTGGTCTCGACTCTTGCGGTTGCCGGTCCGGCTTCAGAAGGGATATGTGGTATGAAGGAGTGTGACCTCCCCTCTCCGGTTAGTGCATATGGGCGCAGCAAGCTGCGGGCGGAGAGGCTCTGCCTGGAAAGTGCGGGGGATATTCCGATTACCATCGTACGCCCTCCTGCGGTCTACGGGCCGGGTGACCGTGATGTTCTGCAGGTGTTTCAGATGCTCTCCAAAGGGGTACTGGTGTCGGCGGGAAATGTGGCAAGGCAGCGTTTCAGTCTTGTTTATGTTGATGATCTTGTTTGTGGCCTGATGATGGCGGCTCGTTCGGAACGGGCTGTGGGAGCTATTTATTATATCACGTCATCCCGTTCGTACTCGTGGGATGAGTTTATTGCTGCCGTGCAACCGGCGCTTGGTTTTCGGAAGATCTACCGCTTTTCGTTGCCGCAGCCACTCCTCTTTCTGCTTGGCGCGTTCATGGGTGCGGTGGGCTCTTTACGTGGAAAGGTTGCGCTCATCAATCGTGACAAGGCTTATGAACTGGTGCAGGATTACTGGGTCTGTTCCTCCGCTCAGGCTGAAATGGATCTTGGTTTTACAGCCAGCACAACCCTCGGCGAAGGTATTGCAAAAACGATCTCCTGGTATCGCCGCAAGGGGTGGTTGTGATGGCGGGGCTCAATTTATCCGAGCAGTTTTTGCATGAGCCGCAGGAGCAGGTATTTTTCGTCGGGGTAGGGGAGCAGCCCTTTGAGTGCGGCATCGGTCTCTTTGAGGGCGGTGATGGCTCGCTCGGTATCCTGAAGTGAAAATGAGCGGGTGTAGGCAAGGTAGTTTTTGACGAAGTACTCCTGTTTGCCAAACATGCCGAGGATTTTTGCGATTTCTGCCTGGGGAAGTTGCCGTACCTCCGGAAGCGAGAGCTTCCAGAGGCGGATATAAAAGGTGGCAAGAAAACGGACGATGTTACCGAGCCCCTCTTTCTGTCCTTCCTGCTCCATGATCATGAGCGATATGCCGCTGCAGAGCCTCAGACTTCGTTCTGCCAGGGCTTTTTCAAGTTCAAAGACGTTGTAGGTGCGTGATACGCCGACACTGTCGAGGACGTCGGATGCTGTGATCCGTTTTTCAGCTCCCCTGGCAGAGGCGTACAGGATGATTTTTTCAATTTCGTGGCATATTTCCCGCGCTGATGGCTCAATATAGGCGGTAAAGGCTTTGAGGGCATCGGGCTCAAAGCTCCATCCGGAAGCTTTGGCTCTGTTGGAAGCGAAGAGTTCCGGAGTTTTGATGGCCGGGAAGTCGTGGCGGTATTTTTTCAGCGTGCTGAAAGGTGGTTTTTCAATCTCTTTTTTCTCAATCTGGCCAGCATCGAGTATCAGGACGGTAAACTCAGCCGGATTGGTCAGGTAACGGCTGAATTTTTCTTCGTGTTGTTTCTGCAACTCTCTGGTCGGGGGCTTCTTGATTTTTTCAAACTGCCGGACAATGATCAGTTGTTTTGGGGTGAACATCGGGTATTCCGAGGCTTTTGATATCAGTTCACCTGGTGTGAGGTCGGGAGCGTAAAGGATATGGGTATTGCAGGCCGCATCGCTTTCGGATGGAAAAACAGCCGTTTTGATAAGGTCGGCAAACTCTTCCTTGAGATAGCTTTCGGTGCCATAAAAGAGGTAAACCGGTGCAATGTTTCCGGCAAGAATATTTTTTTTCAGTGCATCCATCGTTGATAGTAACGTGTTATCGGGTGAGCCGCAGGAGCGCTTTTGGTGGTCATCAGTAATCAGTTGTCAGTTGTCAGTTATCAGTAATCAGTCCTCAGTTATCAGTAATTGCTGACAACTGAAAACTGAAAACTGACAACTTAAAACGCTTCAGAATGGCAGGTCATCCTTGTCATTTTCAAGCATGGGTACTGACGGGTGGGTTGGTGGCGATGGATAGTCATGAGGGCTTTGCTGGCGCTCGTAACCCTGGGAGCTGCTTTCAGAGCTCGTTCCGCCTCCCTGTTCCCGCGCTCCGCCGAGCATCTGCATGTCGGAACAGACAATCTCGGTTGTATATCTTTTTTCGCCGTTTTTGGGATCGTCCCAGCTTCTGGTCTGCAGACGCCCTTCGACGTAAACTTGTCGTCCCTTTTTCAGGTATTGACTGCATATTTCAGCAAGTTTGGCCCAAACGACGATCCGGTGCCATTCTGTTCTCTCCTGCAGATTGCCGTTGTTGTCTTTGAAGTTTTCATTGGTTGCCAGAGTAAAAGTAACCCTCGACTGGCCGGAGGTAGTGACTTTCATTTCGGGATCGTTGCCGAGGTGGCCGATCAGCATTACTTTGTTAAGTCCTTTTGCCATGGTAGTTGGTAGTTTGTTGAAAAAAAGCTTTCGGGAATACCGTTCAGAGCTCTTGTAAAGATAAAATTATCTTTTTTATACCGCAAGCAGTTCGGCATCAATGACAGGGCCCTCCTGACAGAGCAGGATGGTGCGGAGTCCCCCATCGGGTTTTTTGACTTCGACGCTGCAGCCGTAACAGATCCCTATACCGCAGCCCATAACCGATTCAAGTGAGATATCACATCTCAGACTCTGCTCGCGGCAGAATGCGGCAACTGCTTTCAGCATTGGATTTGGTCCGCATGAGAAAACCTTGAGAGCGCCATCCTGTTTGAGTGCGGGTAACTCTTCACGGAGCAGTTCGACTACAGTTCCCCGGAATCCTGCTGAACCGTCATCTGTTGCAAGCCGACAGTTTGAAAGTTCTTGGGCGAGTAACTCCTCTTTTGTTCGGCCACCAATCAGGTTAATCACCTTTATGCCCTTAGCTTTCAGTTCTTTTTCAAGAAAGAGCATGGGAGCGGTGCCGATGCCTCCTGAAACAAGAATGGCGGTATTGAATTTATTCCCACTTATGTCGAAACAGGTTCCGAGTGGCCCGAGAACCATCATGGTTGAGCCTTTTGTACTGTCGCAAAAAAGTGCACTGCCGCGCCCTGCGGCTTTAACCATGATGTCGATGAGTCCTCCTCGCACGTTGTGTATCGAAAATGGCCGTCTGAGCAATGGCAGCGTTGTGTCGCTGACCTTGATGTTGACAAAATTTCCGGGCTTTGCGGATGCGGCAATTGCCGGACAATCAAGAGTGATGACCGTGACATCGTGACTGATGCGGCGGGTCTCGACTACGGTTGCACGTGTATCAGTGATGGAGTTTGTTTCGGGCATGACGATGCTCATCAAGGGATAGGAGATGGTAATATCTTGTTACTTGAGAACTCCAATTAAGTGAGCTGAACGTTCATTTGCAAGTTGTTCGATCGAGTTTAAAAAGTTTAAAATTTTAAACCTTGGCTGAAGTGTGTATGTTAGATTCTTTTGTAGAGTCAGCTCAGAGTTATATCTTTGACTTTTTCTGATTTTTCCTCAGTGGTCATAACATCCAATGTCTGGTTTATGCGTATTTTAACTTTTACAGGTAAAGGCGGGGTAGGGAAAACCAGCGTTTCTGCGGCTACGGCTGTCCGTTTGTCGCAACTGGGCTATCGTACCCTTGTTCTTTCAACCGACCCCGCACATAGTCTTTCGGATTCCTTTAACCTGCCTCTTGGCGCTGAACCGACAAAGATAAAGGAGAATCTTCATGCCATTGAGGTGAATCCTTATGTTGACCTGAAGCAGAATTGGCAGTCTGTACAGAAATACTACTCCAAGATTTTCATGGCTCAGGGCGTTTCAGGTGTTATGGCTGATGAAATGACCATTCTTCCCGGCATGGAAGAGCTGTTCTCTCTTTTGAGAATCAAGCGCTACAAAGCCTCCGGTCTCTATGATGTGCTGGTGCTTGATACCGCCCCGACGGGTGAAACCCTGCGCCTCCTCTCTCTTCCCGATACGCTTGCCTGGGGCATGAAGGCGGTGAAGAATGTTAACAAGTATCTTATCAAGCCGCTCAGCAAGCCTCTTTCAAGGATGTCGGATAAAATTGCTTTTTTTGTGCCTCCGGCAGATGCCATTGAGTCGGTTGATCAGGTTTTTGATGAGCTTGAAGACATTCGTGAAATTCTTACGAATAATAAAAAATCGACGGTACGCCTTGTTATGAATGCGGAGAAGATGTCGATCAAGGAGACCATGCGTGCCTTGACCTATCTGAATCTTTACGGTTTCAAGGTGGATATGGTTCTTGTCAACAGGTTACTTGATACCAAAGAGGACAGTGGATATCTGGAGAACTGGAAAGCGATTCAACAGAAGTACCTCGGAGAGATTGAAGAGGGCTTTTCTCCCCTTCCGGTGAAAAAACTGAGGATGTACGAGCAGGAAATTGTCGGTCTGAAGTCCCTGGAGATGTTTGCCAAAGATATGTACGGCGACAGCGATCCGTCTGATATGATGTATGACGAACCACCGATCAAATTTGTCCGTAACGGC
Organism: Pelodictyon phaeoclathratiforme BU-1; assembly: GCF_000020645.1. GTDB lineage: Bacteria > Bacteroidota > Chlorobiia > Chlorobiales > Chlorobiaceae > Chlorobium > Chlorobium phaeoclathratiforme. The sequence continues at coordinate 2,640,785 of NC_011060.1, read as the reverse complement.
AATGTCTATGAGGTACAGTTGAAGCTGATGTTCGCCAACCCTGTCGATATTGATGTATGGGTAACAGGCGACGAGTTGTTTGTACAGATCGGCAACCAGCGTAAAATCATCACCCTTCCGATCAGCCTGACCGGGCTTGAACCGGGCGATGCGGTATTTAAGGACAAATGGCTTCATATACCCTTTGATCTTGATCGTCACGAGCAGAGCCGCCTGCAAAAAGAACAGAAAGCTTATGACAGGGGATAGAGATGCTTCATGGGGAACACTTGTTTAGATCGATATTTATGTTTAAATTCCGACAGAATAATTTAGTATTGTTTTCAATCATAACCGGGGCTCCGTTTTCGCGGCCTCACTTCCATGGAGATTGATTATGTCGGAATCGTACCAGAAACTGCGTAAGGATTTTAAGGAACTTGAGTTTACTGATCGCCTCACGTTTCTTGCTGAGAGTGTGCTTTTGACTGGCGAGAGCGCTATTGTTGGTGGCTTGAATCTTGCCGGAAATGTCTTTGATACGGTGACCGGTACTGTGGGCGCTGTTATTGACGCTTCGGGCATCGGGAATCTGATCGGCAGCACCGGCGGAGTTGTCGGCGAGACCATTGATCGGGTTGCCATTACCGTTAAGGATGCATCAAGAACAGCAAGCGAGTTGTATGTCAATGCCGTCGAAACCGTTGAAAATGCGACCACAAATGCAGCAACGGCCGTGGGTGATGCGGGGGTGTCTGCTTCTGAAGTTGTCAAGAATTTTGCGGGTTCCTTTCAGAAGGGTCAGGTGAGGAAATAGGGTAATCTGCGTTGTTGACGTACTTCGTTACGAAGTGGGCAGAAAAAACTTTTTTTTGTGTTTTTTTGTTTATTACTATTAAATTGGGACAAGAGTTCTAAACTTAAGTTTTGGTATTTTTCCAACAATTAAATTCCAAGGAGGAATTATGAGTGGTGGTGGCGTTTTTACCGATATCCTGGCAGCAGCCGGGCGTATTTTCGAAGTAATGGTTGAGGGGCATTGGGAAACTGTAGGAATGTTGTTTGATTCATTGGGCAAAGGCACCATGAGAATCAACCGCAATGCTTATGGCAGCACAGGCGGAGGCACCAGCCTTCGTGGTTCTTCACCTGAAGTTTCAGGTTATGCTGTTCCTTCGAAAGCTGTTGAATCAAAGTTCGCAGAGTAAGTATAACGAGATTATGCTCTTTGCCCAGGCAGTGAAAAGGTTAAAGCTTTCACTGCCTTTTTTGTTTTGATCATAAATCAGGTTGCTCTCCGCGTTGTCGGGTTATTTCTGTTTATTGTAAAATTTTCATAGATTTAAGGTCAGTGTGCTAATCAGTATCAAGTGAACGGGTATGGGTAATGGCTAATATATCGTTGTATATCTCGGCGCAGACCGAACAGAGTGATGTAACTGAGTTTTTTCAGAAGGGGCTCATGCATGCCGGTGAGAATCCGATTGCATTTTTTGAAGGGGTTTTTTATGAATCACATCAGGAGCGTGTTGGTAATATTGCCTTTCAGGATTACCTGATTTATAGTGATAAGGCTGTTTATTTCTGGGCGAGAGGTTCGAACAAAGACTATCTCGACCGCTTTAATCTTGGTTCTGTCAGTGTAAACAGTCGGAATAAGGATCATGATTTCGCGACGCTGAATTTCAAGGTTCGCCGTGAGGAGAAGGAGCCGGTCTATGTTATTTTTGATATGGTCGAACTGAGGGAAGCTGAATTGATTACCAGGCTTCATACGGTTGTTGAATCCATTATCGAAGAGCGTTTTGGCCTTGATTACCGGAAAATTCTTCCTGACGACGTTTCGCTTCATATTTTGCAGGACGTAAGGGGTATCTGTGTGCCTCAGGTTATCTCTCTTCGCCTGAATGCTCCTGATCCTTCCCGACAGGAGAGTCATATCGGTTATGGTCAGGATCTTCTTGAACAATACAAGGCTTCTATCGGTTACCATCCAGATGAAAGCGGGCAGAAGCAGGGCAGAGGGGTGCCCGGGGGTTCGCAGGCAGGCGGGGCAGCGCCGGAAGGATTTTCTCCGGCTGAAATGTTTAAAGGCATTGAAAATATACTTCCTACGGATCCGGCTTCACTGAAAAGAATTGCCGGTTCGATCAAGGAGATGATTGGTGATGCTCCGTTCAAAATTCGTGACCAGGTTAAAAATGACCTGCAGCATGTTCCCGGTATGTTGACTGCGCTTAATGAACTGCTCATCAGTATTGCAGATAATCCACAGGCAGAGCGTTTTGTTATCAATATTGTTAAAACTGCGGTCAAAAATGATGGGGTTATCGGATCGGTTGGAAAGCTGTTGCGCCTCTCTTCGAGTTTTGGCGATTCATCGAAAAAGAGAACACAACGCCCCACCTCGAAAGCGCCTCAGGGGGGAATGCATGATGCCTCACCACATCAGCGACGTGATAGTGGGGATGATGAAGAGCCTGCGTTTAAAAAAAGGAGCATTCATATAACAAGTGATGATCGTGCGACCTCCAACGATGATTGTTTCAGCAGTGAGCCCTTTTCCGCTGAATCGGGCAAGAGGGTTTCTGCTGCATCGGGAGTGGGTGCAGGGAGTGCTGGTGATCATGAAGGTGATGCTGCCCCGAAGCGCAAAAGTATTACCATCAAATCTCTTGATGAGGATGTCCCTCCACTTGTGAAAAACATGATGAGTATGGATGATTCTCCAGGAACAGCAGGGGGTGTTTCAAAAACCAGAATCAGGATCAAGTCGGATTCGGACAATGCGCAACCATCGGAAAGGCTCACCCCGGTATCGCACTCTGATGATGATACTCAGGGAAAAAAGGAATCAGGTAACGGTCACCATACTGGCCATGACGCCGATAATGAAGGCGCAACTCATCGATAAAAAGTGTTCAGTCAAGATCAAGTTCACTCAATAGTTTTATTATCAACATGAGAATTATTCTTTACTTGGGTAAAGGAGGGGTAGGCAAGACTACCGTTTCAGCGTCGTCTGCAACCGCAATTGCACGAAGAGGACAGAGGGTTTTGATTATGAGTACCGATGTGGCTCACAGCCTTGCCGACGCATTGAGTACCGAACTCTCTTCCACGCCGGTTGAGGTTGAAAAGAATCTCTTTGCCATGGAGGTGAATGTTCTTGCCGAAATAAGGGAGAACTGGACTGAACTCTATTCCTATTTCTCATCGATTTTAATGCATGATGGAGCCAATGAGGTTGTCGCCGAAGAGCTTGCAATCATGCCGGGTATGGAGGAGATGATCAGTTTGCGCTATATCTGGAAAGCTGCCAAGTCAGGTGATTATGATGTGGTGGTTGTTGATGCTGCCCCGACAGGAGAGACCATGCGTTTGCTTGGAATGCCTGAATCGTATGGATGGTATGCCGATAAAATTGGCGGATGGCATTCAAAAGCCATCGGTTTTGCGGCTCCACTCCTCAACAAGTTTATGCCGAAGAAAAATATCTTCAAGCTTATGCCGGAGGTGAACTCGCATATGAAAGAGCTTCATGCCATGCTTCAGGATAAATCAATAACCACCTTCCGCGTGGTTCTTAATCCTGAGAACATGGTTATCAAGGAGGCCTTGCGTGTGCAGACCTATCTTAATCTTTTCGGTTACAAGCTTGATGCCGCCGTTGTCAACAAGATTCTTCCCTCAAGTTCAACGGACAGTTATCTGCAGAGCCTTATCGATATTCAGAGCAAATATCTAAAAGTGATTGAAAATTGCTTCTATCCGGTACCGATTTTCAGGGTGAAGCAGTCTACGGCAGAAATTATCAATACGGAGAGGCTCTATCAGTTGAGTCAGGAGATGTTTGGTGAGCGTAATCCAGCAGAAATTCTCTACGTTGATGACAAAACCCAGATGCTGGAGAAAGTTGATGGCAAATATGTCCTGAGTCTTTACCTGCCGAACGTTGAGGTGAAGAAGCTTAATGTGAACATCAAGGGTGATGAGCTGCTGGTGGACATCAATAATTTCCGCAAAAGCATTATTCTGCCCAATGTCCTTGTTGGACGCAAGACGGAGGGCGCTGACTTTTCTGAAGGGAACCTGAATATCACCTTCGCCAACTGAGAAGGTCAGACCGGCTTTTTCAGGATCATCGTGATTACGAACAGACGGAGTGCTTTACCGGGCATTCCGTCTTTTTTTTATCCTGATTCCCTCTTTTAATTTTATCAATACCGAGCGGTCGCTGCAGCCGGAGAGTAGCTGCAGAATGGTCTTGTGCATTGCGGGATGCAGGGGATTGGCAAGGTCGAGCAGAGGGATAAGGACAAAGTTGCGACAATGCAATTCGGGGTGCGGTATGGTGAGTGTTTCGGTGAGGAGAGAGAGGTCGTCGTAGAGCAGAATGTCGAGGTCAATGACTCTCGGGCTCCAGCGCGGATAGGCATCCGGTCTTCCAAGTTCCTGCTCAATTGTTTTACATTGTCGGCGCAGCTCTTCGGGTGCAAGTGATGTTTCAAGTTCAACTACCCCGTTAAAGAAGCGGTTCTGTTCGCTCTCGCCGACTGGTTCGGTCATATAGATTGCTGAGACGCCTCTCACCTCTGTTCCGGCAAGAAGGGCAATCCGGTCAACGGCCTCCTGAAGGTGGTGGAGGCGCTCTCCAATATTGGATCCTATCCCGATAAAGACCTTGTGCATAGGCATAACTTCAGCAGCGGGATGTGGCGTAATCGGCTTCAGCATAATCGCAGATACCATCAACGGGCGGGTTGCGTTTGCGGACATTGATGGCGACTTTTTCAAGAAGAGGAAAATCCCGGAGGAGATCGTGAGCTATTTCATAGGCGACAGCCTCGATAAGAAAGAACTTCCTGAGGGTCAGGGCCTCCTGAATCTTTTTGTACACTGCGCCGTAATCGATGGTTTTTGTGATGTCATCGTTTTGTGCTGCATCGGTGAAGTCGAAAGAGAGCGCCGCATCCACTTCATATTTTCCTCCTACGGTGTGCTCTTCCTTGAGAACGCCGTGATGGGCATAGAAAACCATGTTTACCAGCCTGACGCATGAGTGAGCATACGGTGTCATAAAAATCCCGGAGTGAATGAAATATCGCTGGATATTGGTTCTGAAAAGCGTATCTGAGCTGTTGTTCAGTGCTTGACCTTTTTTTCGTATTTATTGCCGATAACCTTGCAATCGGGCAAACAAAACCACAAAAGCATATCGGAGTCGCCCTCATTCAGGACTCTGAAACTGCCAGCCTCAAAAACAACTTCCAGAATAATCTTGTCCCATTCCAGCAAATCCCCTTCGAAAATCTCATGCCCATCCTTGTCATCCAGTCCGGTATACTGCAACCACTCGGAGCGCTGCCTGAACTTGATAAAATCAACATCATGGGTATTTACTGTAGAGAACTGCCAGATATCCTGAAGTGAGGAGATATCCTGAAAGAGCGCTTTAAATTTTATTTTTTTAATATCCATGGTTCTCTTCAAAAAAAAAACTCGAAACCGGGCAGTGCTTCGATAATATTGCATAAGCCGATACCTGCCCATACCGTCTGCACGGTAATATAGCAATTCTCTATCTCGTTCTACAACAAGCCATTTTATCGCTCTACCCAGGGGGATTTCTCGCTTTTTGTTTTGGAAGAGCTTCGTCTGCTTCAGCGATTACCGGGAGAGGGGAGCGCTGATTGTTGAATCAGGTGGGGGGATGGGGTGTCATCTTCCCGAAAGAGTATAAAATTCACTACCTTGGGATGGCGTTTTGATTTTTTTTCAATGTATTCGGGAATGGCAATCATGAAAAACAGGGCTCGTGACGAGTTTTATGAAGGGTGTCGTGCAAGGGCCATTATGCTTGCTCTTGAGGAGGATCGTTACAAGGGGGATGTGACGACCCTTGCTACCATTGATCCTTCTCAGGGGGGAAGCGCCGTTATCAGGGCCAAGGAGGATGGTATCCTTGGAGGGGCCGATGTTGCCGTTCAGGTTTTTGCTGCCTGTGACAATAAGCTCTCCGTCGTATTGCATCACCATGATGGGGAAACCCTTCAGCGCGGTGACTTGATTCTTGAGGTGCAAGGAAAGCTCGCTCCGCTGCTCATTGGCGAACGTACAGCGCTTAATTTCATGCAGCGCATGTCGGGGATTGCAACCAGAACACGGCTCTATGTTGATTGTATTCGCCATACAGGGGCTGAAATTCTTGATACCCGAAAAACGGCTCCCGGACTTCGTTATTTCGACAAAGAGGCGGTCAGGATCGGCGGAGGAAAAAACCACCGTTTTGGCCTGTTCGACATGATTCTCATCAAGGATAACCATATTGATGCCTCCGGAGGTATTGCCAATGCGATCCGTCGTGCCCAACTTTACCGCAAAGAGGGGAAGCTTGAGGTGAAGATCGAAACGGAGGTTCGTTCCATGGAGGAGTTGCGGGAAGCTCTGCCCTGTTTGCCGGATATTATCCTTCTCGATAACTTTACTCCCGAGCTGCTGAAAGAGGCTGTCCTCTTTGTGAAGAGTTCCGGTTTCACTCCTCTTCTTGAAGCCTCAGGAAATATCACCCTGCACAATGTTCTGGAAGTTGCTGAAACGGGTGTAGACTTTATCTCTGTAGGAGAGCTGACGCACAGTGTCAAGGCTCTTGATCTTTCAATGACGATTGCTTTGGCCTGAACGAATAAGAACCATGGAGATTGGAGTAGACATTGTTGATCTTGACCGGATTGAAAAAGCATATAACCGCTATGGGGTGAAGTTTCTCCAGCGCTTTCTTTCCGAAGAGGAAATTACGCTCTGCCTGCAGAAACCGCAGGTTATAGCGAGTATTGCCGGACGGTTCGCGGCAAAGGAGGCGGTCGTCAAGGCGCTTGGAACGGGTTTTTCCTCTGGTGTGCACTGGAAGAGCTTTGCAATACTCAATGATAAACAGGGTCGTCCCTTTGTGCAGCCTGCTGATGCCGGGTGCTTTCCTGCCTGTGGCGCCATAAAAATCTCTATTGCCCACGACCGTCATGCAGCTATTGCCACAGCGTTGATAGAGTGGGTGTAGCGGGAACAACAGGGCATAAAAAAAGCAGGAGTTCCTTATTCATGAACTCCTGCCTCTGATCTGCAATTACCTGGAAAATTACTCCTGGCGAACAGGAATGGATTTCTCTTCCTCAGTGATGGTTACTTTTGACTTGATAATGTTGTAGATTTTTTCCTTGAGGATCGTGTCGGTGATGTAATCACGGAACTCGGGTGACAGATAGGTTTTCAGGATCTCTTCAGCATCCATGGACTCGCTTTTTTCAGCCTCTTTATCTGCATAAGCCTTTATATCATCGTCCGAAACCGAAAGAGTTGCATCTTCGGCAATTTTCTGACTGATCATCAGCCATTGCGCATGTTTTTCAGCATTGGGTTTCATCGCAAGCCGGAACTGCTCATCGTCGAATCCTTTCGGGAAGCTGCCACCCATCTGGCGTTTGGCATTTTCAAGCAGCATTTTTGAGAACGAGGCAATCATGGAGTTTGGTGCAGGCACCGGGTTCTCTTCGATCAGTTTGGCCGAGAGCGATTCGAGAAGCTCTTCATCGGATTTAAGAAGAAAGTGCTGCTCAAGCTGGATACGAACGTCCGCAGTGAAGTCGGTCACGGATTCAAAGCGACCACCTGTAATCTCCTTGACCAGCTCATCGGTAAGTTCCGGCAGTTCAAGCCGTTTGATTTCGCTGATGACAACACGGAAGCGGGATGGCTGTGCAGACTCCTTTTCATCGTTTTCAATATCAACGCTCTCTCCCGCTTTTTTCCCTGTAAGCGCTTTGCGAAACGGGTTCTCCTCAGGAAGGTACTCAAGGGTGAAATGATGATTGTCGGTCTTCTGATCATCATCGGTTTCGCCTGCTTCATTAAGCTTGTAGACATCGCCGATCACCGTATCGGTAGACAACGCGGCCTCATCGACCGTGTTGAGGGTGCCGTGCCCCTTGAGAATAAGGTTTATTTCGCGAGTAATATCCTCATCGGTGATCACATAGCGGTTTTGCGTGAAGGTATATCCACTGAAATCCTTTACTTCGAATTCAGGATGAATTTCGTAGGCGAGCGTGATTTTCAGCTCCTCGGGTGCAAAGGCGACGTCGATGATCTGTGCGCGGCTTGCCGGTTTTATCTTTTCAGCATCAGCAATCTCTCCGAAATATTTGGATGCCATTTTTTCGGCTACTGTTGCCTCAATGGAAGGGCCTGCCAATTTTTTAATCAAGCTTGCAGGAGCATGTCCTTTTCTGAATCCCTTGATCTGAATGTTTCTTTTTGCCTCTTCCAGTTCCTGGTTATATTCGGTACCGAATTCTTCAGCGGAAAGAATGATTTCCAGTTCCTGTTCGGTTTCGCTGACGTTCTTGATATTCTTTTGCAAGGCTCTTGTGGGTTAATTTGATGAGTAATGGTGAAAAATTAAAAGTCCACAAGATACGAATTAATTCTTGTGTTTGAAAACAGCGCTTCGCTGCCCTCAGCCCTGCTTTCCCGGTTTGTAGACCAGTGTTGAGTATGGCGCATCATGGAGCATCCGTGTGGCCGCTTCGGCGATATCCTCGGCAGTGACCGCCTCCAGAGCCGCAGTTTTTTCCTCAGGCTCAATATAACGTCCGAAATAGGAGAGGTCAGAAGCCGTTTGCGACATTCTTCGCGTCATTTTTTCCATTCCCATGATATGCGAACCGAGCAGTTTCCTCTTTGCCGCCAGAACCTCTTCCGGATCGGGCTGTTTGAGTGCATCACTCTGGAGCAACTCCCTGATGAGTTCAAGGGTCACCTTTGTTTTATTGCTGTCGGTGCCGGCATAGATGTTCATCGCGGTCAGATCGTCGAAAAAGGTGATCGATGAGTAGACGTTGTAAGCCAGTCCCCGTTTTTCGCGAAGTTCCAGATTGAGCAGGGAGCTCATGCCGTTACCGAGCATGGAGTTGAGCACCATCAGGCTGTAAAAGAGAGGGTCGTGGCGGGCTATGGCCGTACCGAGCACAATCTGCGCCTGGCAGACCCGTTTTTTCAGTGTCAGGGTAAAGGGGGTGTAATCCTCTGCGAGGAAAGGCTGGCGAACATACTGATTGCCTGATGGCTCCCTGAGCTTGCCAAGAAATCGCTCTCCAAGCAGCATGATCTCGTCGTGATGCACCATTCCGGTAGCCGTGATCAGCATCTTTTGCGGAATGTAGTGCTGCCGCATAAAGTTTTTCAGGTTCTCATCACTGAACGCTTCAACGCTTTTTTCCGTGCCAAGGATTGGTGTGCCGAGAGGGTGGCGGGGAAACGAACGCAGGTCAAACTCCTCAAAAATAAGCTCTTCAGGGGTGTCGTTGACGCTGCTGATCTCTTCGATAACAACCTCTTTCTCTTTTTCGATCTCTTCAGGAGGAAACACCGGGTCGCAGACAAGATCGGAGAGAAGGTCGAAAGAGGGTTCAAGGTGTTCCGGCAGGCAGCGAAGGTAGATGCAGGTCTGCTCCTTGGTGGTATAGGCATCGAGATAGCCACCGTGCTTTTCAATATTTCTGGCGATGTCGATGTAGGTGCGCCGCTTTGTACCTTTAAAAAGAGCGTGCTCAATGAAATGTGCCAGCCCCGGAGACTCTTTGGGGTCGTCGCGTGACCCGGCATCAATCTGTATACCGAGCGTTACGCTCTTTACAAAAGGGACGGTATCCGTGATAATCCTCAACCCGTTCGTCAGAACACCCTGCTGGACTGAAGCTTCTGAAAAGGGAGATGGCTGACGGCTGGACGATTCTTGCTTCATTACTGAATAATTTACTGATAAGCTGGTTCGATGAAATTCCCGCATATTGCCTGAAAACCAAGATAAGGAAAGTATAAGGGTTTTAAGGGGGGAATATTTTCGGGGGTAGAGCGCACATGAAAACGTGAGCAACTGCTCTTCCTATTCGATGATGTGAAAAAAAATATGATAACATGGATGGATAGTTTTCTGGCGGTACATGAATCCGATGTTCTCTATTCCAGGGAGGAATGAAAGCTCCTTATTTTGCCCGGAATCGTTGTTCTGCCTACAGCCATCATTCCGCCATCACCATCCGTTCTTGCCGCATTGCGAAAATAGAAGAAAACAATAGCCGCGAAATTCTTATTTTTGCGAACAGTGAAGCTCTCGCTGTTGTTTACATCTTTGCAGCCGGGCTCTTTTTTTATTTTCACCGTTTCATGCCTAACTCATCAATTGTCATAACCGGGGCTACCGGATATATCGGTTCCCAGATTCTTCTTGCGCTGCTTGCACGCTTTCCCGGAGAGCGTCGCTGCAGGGTGATTGCCCGGAAAAGCTCGGATTGCTCTTTTCTGGAGAGCTTGCCTGTCGAGATTGTTCGGGCGGATATGCTTGATCCTCTTGCCCTTCTTGAGGCTTTCAGGGGAGCGGAAACGGTCTTTCATTGTGCGGGACTTATCTCCTATACCAGACACTCCCGAAATGCGCTCTATGAGGCCAATGTGGTCGGGACAAGAAATGTGGTCAATGCCTCCCTGCACCATAAGGTGCGCAGGCTTGTTTTGACCAGCTCCATTGCCGCCATCGGCGCCTCCGAGGATGGTTCGCCAGCCAGTGAGTCATCCACCTTTCAGGAGTGGCAGCGACGGAATGGTTATATGGAGTCGAAGCATCTTGCTGAACTTGAGGGGCTGCGCGGAGTTGCAGAGGGCCTTGAAGTGGTCATGGTTAATCCTGGTGTGGTTATTGGTGTTGACCGCCGGAATCCCGCTTCGGTCAGTTCTTCGAACGAGGTATTGCGCCTTGTCTATCAGGGAAAGCTGCCCTTCTTCCCTTCGGGAGGCACCGGTTTTGTTGATGTCCGCGATGTCGCTGATGCTCACCTGGCGGCTTGGGAAAAAGGGCGTTCAGGGGAGCGTTATGTTGTGGTTGGCAGCAATCTGACCTTCCGGGAGCTTTTTGCCCGCATAGGGACTCTTTCTGGCAGCAGCAGTGGCCGGGCATTTATGGTGCCGGATGCTCTTGGTCTGCTTGCCGGTCTTGGCGGAGAGCTTTGGTCGATGCTCTCGAACCGTCCCTCCTTTATCAGCCTCGAGAGCATTCGTATCGCCTCAAGGATTCTTGCGTTCAGTAATACCCGCTCAGAGCAGGAGCTTGGTTTGTGTTACCGCGAGCTGTCCGAAACGCTCAAGACTCTGCTCTGAGCCAAAGGCTCTACTCTTTCTCCAACTTTTTTACATGCAGCTACCATGGACACTCAGAAAATCGAAAAAAAAACCGTTACCGTTGATCCGGCGAAACTCAAGCAACTGAACCTGGCTGTCGAAGCCCTTGAAAAACAGTTTGGCAAGGGTGCGATCATGCGCCTTGGTGATGATTCCGCAGGAATGAAGGTGCAGTCGATTTCAACCGGATCGATGACGCTTGATTTTGCACTCGGTGTTGGCGGCTTGCCTCGCGGCAGGGTCACTGAAATTTACGGGCCGGAATCTTCCGGAAAAACCACCCTTGCCCTCCATGTTATTGCTGAGGCACAGAAAGAGGGGGGAATTGCGGCTATCGTTGATGCTGAACATGCCTTCGATCCTACCTATGCCCGAAAACTCGGTGTCGATATCAACGCCCTGCTCATCAGCCAGCCGGAATCGGGCGAGCAGGCGCTTTCAATTGTGGAAACACTGGTCAGGAGCAATGCCATCGATGTGGTGGTGGTCGATTCTGTTGCGGCTCTGGTGCCCCAAGCTGAGCTTGAAGGCGAGATGGGTGACAGTGTGATGGGTCTTCAGGCGCGGCTTATGAGCCAGGCGCTACGCAAACTCACCGGCGCCATCTCAAAATCGAGCTGCGTCTGTATTTTCATCAACCAGCTTCGCGATAAAATTGGGGTCGTCTATGGCAACCCTGAAACAACGACCGGCGGCAAGGCACTGAAATTTTATTCGTCGGTGCGTCTCGATATTCGTAAAATTGCCCAGATCAAGGATGGTGAGGAGATTACCGGGAACCGTACGAGGGTGAAGGTGGTCAAAAACAAGGTTGCCCCTCCCTTCCGTACGGCTGAGTTCGATATTCTGTATGGTGAGGGCATCTCGGCCATGGGTGAATTGATTGATCTGGCCGTTGAGTTCGGTGTGGTGAAAAAAGCCGGTTCATGGTTCAGTTATGGCACCGACAAGCTTGGTCAGGGACGTGAGACCGTCAAGAAGGCGTTGCGTGAAGATTCGGCGCTTTACAGTAAAATTCAGGCGCAGGTCAAAGAGCTGATGAGCGGGCCTGCAGAGATTATTAACGGGTAGGCATGAAAATAGGAACCATTGAGATTGACCGGCCGGTTATTCTTGCGCCGATGGAGGATGTGACCGACCGGGCATTCCGCCAACTCTGCAAGCGTCACGGGGCTGATATAGTTTATACCGAGTTCATCAGTGCCGAAGCGCTGCGCAGGGGAGTTGAAAAGTCGCTCCGCAAGCTGAAAACAGATGAGGTTGAGAGACCCTTTGCCATCCAGATTTTTGGAAGCAGCATCGAGTCGATGGTTGATGCTGCGGTCATTGCTGAAGGGTATTGCCCGGACTATCTCGACATTAATTTTGGATGCCCGACCAAGAAGGTTGCCGGAAAGGGTGCAGGCGCGGCGCTGCTCAGGGAACCGGAGAAGATGACCGCCATTTCCGAAGCGGTTGTCAAGGCGGTTTCCATTCCGGTGACCGTCAAGACACGGATTGGTTGGGATCTTGAATCGATTAATATTTTGGATATTCTGCCACGCCTTGAGGATGTTGGTATTCAGGCTCTGGCGTTGCATGGTCGTACGAGGAGTGAGATGTTCAAGGGGAGGGCGAACCGGGAGTGGATTCGTCAAGTAAAGGAGCAGGCACGCATTCCGGTTATTGCCAATGGCGATATCTGGTCGGCTGAAGATGCTCTTGCCATGTTTGCCGAGACCGGTGCAGATGGAGTGATGATTGGTCGCGGTTCCATAGGCAACCCCTTTATCTTTGAGGCCGCAAAAGAGTTGCTGAAAACCGGCAAGCCGATGCCGCCGCCCGATTTTCGGGCAAGGATTGATGTTGCCATAGAGCATTTGAAGCTCTCCGTGCAGTTCAAAGGCGAAAAATATGGGGTTCTGGAAATGCGCCGCCACTATTCAACTTATCTGAAAGGGCTGCCGATGGTGTCGCGGGTACGCAACAAACTGGTACGCGAAGATGGGTGGGAGCAGGTTATCGATATTCTTCTTGCCTACAAGCAGGAGTGCGAAGGATATGTGATGGAGGGAAAGATTCTTGAGGGCACAGAGTACCTCAATGACCATTCCGATAAACTTTTACTGAATTATCAAGCCAATAATATATAATAAAATATGAGTAGTCAGGATTCTCGCTGCCGAGTGGCGGTACTTGGTGCAACCGGTCTGGTCGGTCGCACGATGATCAAGGTTCTTGAAGAGAGAAATTTTCCTGTAACCGAGCTTGTTCCGCTCGCTTCATCAAGAAGTGTCGGTCAGGTGGTGACCTTCAGGGGCAAAGAGTTCATTATTCGCGAGCCCTCTGCCGAAGCATTCGAGGGAGTTGATATCGCCCTTTTTTCCGCAGGCGCAACAGCGAGTAAAGAGTGGGCAGTCGTTGCGGCCGCTGAAGGAGCGGTTGTCATCGACAATTCATCGGCATTCCGCATGGAGCCCGATGTGCCTCTGGTTGTGCCTGAGGTCAATCCCGAAGCCATTTTCAGGGCAGACGGCACCCCGGAACGGATCATTGCCAATCCCAACTGTTCAACCATCCAGATGGTCGTAGTGCTCAAGCCGCTGCATGACCGCTTCGGTGTCAAACGGGTAGTGGTTTCGACCTACCAGTCAGTCACCGGAAAAGGAAAGATCGGACGCGACGCCCTTGAAAGCGAGTTGGCGGGAGAGAGCCAGGAGCAGTTCACCCATTTTCACCAGATCGCCTTCAACGCCGTGCCGCAGATCGATGCCTTCACCGATAACGGCTACACCAAGGAGGAGATGAAGATGGTCAACGAGACCCGCAAAATCATGGGCGACAAGAGCATGAGCATCTCTCCCACCACTGTGCGCATTCCGGTCTACGGCGGCCACGGCGAATCGCTCAACATCGAGCTTGAGCATGAATTTGATATCGACGACGTGCGTGAACTCCTTCGCACCTCACCCGGCATTATCCTGCAGGACGACCCTTCAGCACGCATCTACCCCATGCCGCTCACCTCATACGAGCGCGACGATGTTTTTGTTGGCAGAATCCGCCGTGACTACTGGCATCCCCAGACTCTCAATATGTGGATTGTCGCCGACAACCTCCGCAAAGGTGCCGCCACCAATGCCGTGCAGATTGCAGAAGTGATTGTCAATCAGAAAAAAGCGTAGATTCTTGTTGCTCGTCTAAAGCCATCAGTGCTTTGCTGATGGCTGAGGTTATTGTCAATCAAAAGAACGCCTGGCGAAAGTAACGGATTGATCGTTGCCAGCTCTTTTTTCTCTGCAAGTAATTTCTTTCCTGGATTGAAAGAGTGTGATGCATGATCTTATGTACTATTCTAAAATTACCGACAGGAGTCGTTATGCAAGCCGTTACAGTGTCACCTACATTTCAGGTTGTTATTCCCCGGCACTTGAGAGAATCCATGCACCTTCGTCCGGGTCAGAAATTACAGGTTGTTGCATATCAAGGGAGAATAGAGCTTATCCCGGATCGTGAAATCTCTGATCTTCGTGGCTTTGTTAGAGGTATCAATACTGATTTTGAGAGAGAAGAAGGGAGAGCATGATCATTGTGGATTCTTCGTGTTGGTTGCAAATCCTCGTCGAAGATCTCAGAAAAGCGCGTCAAGCGTAAGGTTGTCGGGATGCAGCTCCTGCGACCAGGCGTTATCGGTGATGCCGTAGGTTGTGACCATGGTGAGAAAGATGTTTTTTCTTGTTCCTGTTACCTCACGAAAAACAGTTATTTTCTGACGGAGTTTTTTTGCGTATGCGTCGTCGATGGTAAATTCTGACTGTGAAAATTTCATCTCACAAAGATTGATGGAGGCATCACGCCGGTCAAGGAGCAGATCAATCAGCACGCCAGGTAATGATGACTCTCCGGTTGGCTGGTAACGCCACGGGCCTTCGCTGGTTTCGACCATGGCAATGCCCAGGGCCGCCTTTAATGCCCGGACATGCTTGAGGCAAACGGTTTCAAAGGCAAAACCAGCCCACGCGTTTCGTGCCGGATCACTTTGACGCGACAGCCAGTATCCCGCATCGACCTTTTTTTTGCCAAGAGGCTTGATCCATGAAAAGTAAAAGAGGGTGAACTCGTCAGCCAGCCAGTAGAGTGAATCCTGCCCTTTTTTGCCAAAAGGAATCCGCGACTCGATAAATCCGGACTCTTCCAGCTCTTCAAGAATATGGGTAAGTCGTCCACCAGTCGTAATTTTTGCAAAGGTGAGTATCTCATTACGGGTTAAACCTGAACGTTTTTTGCTCAGCAAAGCTACAATCGTCATGTGCAGTTCACTCTCATCAAAAAGCGAGGCATAAAGCTTCTCATATTCATGACGCAGAAGACCTGTCGGTGAAAAACAGACCCGATCAATAATTTGTGCAGCCGACAATCCCGGCTCTGCCTGCATCAGGTAAAAGGGCACCCCACCCATTGCCATAGAGAGTTCAACAATTTGATAACGGGTGAGCTTGATTCCCCTTTTGAGCAGAAACTCCTCTGTTTCCGGAAGTGTAAAGGGAAGAAGGCGGATTTGACGGGTAAGCCGGTTATGAAGCCCACCCTTTGCGCGTACAATATGCTGCAACATCCATGATGCCGCAGAACCGCAAACAATAAGAATCAAATTCCTCTGGCGGGAGCCAAAACTGTTCCAGAAATGCTCCAGGGCCGACAGAAATTTTGAGCGGGGAGTGTTGAGCCAGGGCAATTCATCCAGAAAAAGAACCTGTTTCTTGCCATTTTTTCGCTGAAAAGAAGATTCCAGAAAGCGCTCCAACTGGCTGAACGCTTCTGACCAGGATGAGGGTCTCTTGAGTTCAACAGTTATACCGGTGGCTTTGGCCAGAGATTGGGCGAAATTTGTCAACTGCTCCTCCAGCGATGCCTTGTGCATACCGGTGAGTTCAAAGCAGATCATCTCGCCAAAAAATTCCCTGACCAGCCAGGTTTTTCCGACTCTTCTGCGGCCATAAATCACCATAAACTCAGGCTCCGGAGAGAGCAATACCCGCTCCAGAATCAGTAATTCATCCTTGCGGCCAGAGATGTTTTTTTTGCTCATAACAAGAGTTTCTTGCCCTGGATTTAGTTATCTATCTGGCCAAAGATAGTGAAATGGGCTTGATTTGGCCAAATATAAAAATTTATATCCGGCCAAATGTCGTGAAATTTGGCCACTTTGGCCAGATATAGCGTTCTCTATCTGGCCAAAGTGGCAATCTTTTTCACCGGAACCTGAATCCTGGCAGGCACTGCTGTCCAGAATTTCCGGGATGCTCAGTCAGAAAAAAGTGTAAACCGCTTTTGTTCATCGAGAGCCATCAGTGCGGTGCTGATGGCCTTTACCGCAATTGCTGAGGAGGTGGAAAATTTTTTCAGGTTACTGATGGGGATTGATGGCGGGATGCTGAGTGGTTTCAGTTTCATCGACGTCTCTTTCTGGATTAGCCTCATCATGGTTTTGTCGGCCAGTGAGCCAAAAAGCTGCACTTCGGTTTCCCGGCAGATCGGGTTTTCAACAAGCGCTTTGATGGTGAAGTATTCGCTCTCTTTGCGGTTTTTTACCTGATGACATGAGAATGTTTCTATCCGGCCCTCCCCTGATACTCTGAAGAGGAGATAGTTGTTTTCAATTTCAAGGATTACCTGTCTCTCTCCGGCGAATTTCGAGAGGTGGAGCAGAGGGGGCTGCGGAGTGCCGCTGAAGAGGATACGGCGCGTGGTTGCGAAGTGTTCTGTGGCTCTTCTGCAAGGCTCGGCAGGATAGAAGAGCAATATTTTTTTTTTATGGAGCCCGTTCTGGCTGACGCCATAATCGGTAGAGTCGCAATGGTACTCTTCGGGCTGGTTCAGAAAGTAACCGGCTTCAATTTTGCAGTACTCTTTGCACTTTTCGGTGTCTGCATGGGCGGGAAAAGAGGCTGGAAGGGGGAGGTAATTTTTCGGCCCGAAACAAAGTGCCAGCTCTTCATCAGGCCACACGTTGAGGTGGCTGTCGAGCTTTTTCAGCAGTCGCTTTCCATTGCCTGAGGCAAGGTCATCAAGGCCGAATGGCAGTGTTTTGCAGCCGCTCAGGCTGTAGCTGCCGCCACCGGCTGTTTTCAGCCGTACAATGGCGCACTCCCTGGCGTCGATGGCGCAGGCGATCAGGCTCTTGCTCATTAGTCGAGTATGAAATATTTTTTGAGGGATTCAAGCTTTTTTTTGCCGATACCCTTGACTTCAAGAAATTCCTGGAATTGCTGCACTTTTCCCCCTTTTGTTTTTCTGAATGCAATCAGTCTTTCGGCCATGACGGGTCCGATTCCGGGAATTTTCTGTAACTCCCGGCTGCTGGCTTTATTGAAAGCGATGGTGCCGTTAAAGACTTTTTTGCCTGAAGAGCGGTGCCCTTCGGTTCTCTGTTCAGGTGAAGCATCATCATGCTCTGACTCACTTTCCTGCAAAACATCCTCTTTGACGGTTGCCTGCTGCACATTGGCAAGGGCGATGAGGCTGTCTACCTCCTTTTCATCATATCGGGCAGTTTCAGCTTTTTTGACCAGAAGATCAACCTCTTCTGCCGAACGGATTCCCTTCAGGATGCCTCCAAGCAGCAGAAAGCCCAGAAGAATGGAGACCAAAGAGATCTCCGCCTTGGTGAGGCTGAGTTTCAGCGCCAGTTTTTCGAGTGGGTTCATATGAAGATACGTTTTACCCTGGCAGAAACCGAACAGAGCATTTCGTAGCTGATGGTACCTGCAAGCCCGGCAAGGCTGTCGGCCCCGATGCCCTCCCAGCCAAAGAGCGTGGCGGTGTCTCCAGTTTTGACATCGTGCCGGGTGCCGAGGTCAACCATGATCTGATCCATGGTGACGATGCCGACCTGCGGGTAGGTGTTCCCGTTGATCATGACGGTGGCGCGACCTGACAGGGCTCTTGTATAACCATCGGCGTAGCCTGCGGCTATGGTTGCGATGGAGCGAGGCTCATTGGCAGTCCAGGTTCGATTATAACTGATGGTGGTTCCGGCAGGGACCTTTTTGACAAAAATCACCTTAGCCTCGAACTGCATGACCGGTCTGACATCGAGACGGCAAGGGCTGTTTTTGGTCGGATGGTAACCATAAAGCAGGATGCCGGGTCGCACCATGTCGAGCCAGGATTCTGGCGCAGAGAGGATTGCACCGCTGTTGGCCGCATGTTTGCAGACGGTTTTGCTTGAGGCATGTTCGTATTCCGCCGTGAGTGTTTTAAAGGCGTCAAGCTGTTTGGTTGTGCCTTCGGCTGTAGAGCTGTCGGCAAAATGGGTGTAGATCCCTTTCAGCTCAAGGTGCGGCGAGTGGTCAATTTGCCGGAGGAGTTCCATGGCAACTGCCGGAGGAGTGCCGAGTCGGCCCATACCGGTATCCACTTTGAGCTGTACGGCAATGGTTTTGTTCTCTGCAGCCGCAATCTCTTCTGCACTCTGAAGTGTCAGGCTGTCGCAGAGAGTCATTTCGATGTCATGGTGCAAAAAAAAGGGAATATGGGAGGGAAGCGGAGAGGAGAAGGCGAGAATGTTTGCCGGCTTTTTCAGTGCACCGCCGGTTTTCAGTTCAATGGCTTCATGGATGTTCGCAACACCGAAATCCCTGACTCCCGATTTTTCAAGTGTTTCGGCAACCCGGTGCACGTTATGGCCGTAGGCATTTGCCTTGACGATGCCCATAATACGTGCACTTCCACCCACTCTCTTGCGGATAAGGCTTGTGTTCCAGGCAAGGTTGTCAAGGGAGACAAGCGCTTCTGTCATGTTTTCAGCAAGGGCAATCCCTGCTGAAAAATTCGATTGTATTGCATCCATAATGCGCTTCTTGTTTTGCTGTTGCCGTATTGTCATAAAACTCCGTTCCTGCTCATTCCGTCTCCTCTGCTTGCGGAACTTCCTGTAAAAAAACATATTTTGTCTATGATTTTCAAACCTGAATGGCGCTTATTGTCTCTCTATTTTCAGGATTCAACGTTATCAGGCTGCGTTGTTCATTTTAATTCATTTCTCAGCTACTACCATGTCGAACCACGATATATTCGGGCTTGCCACAGAAACACCGATGGTTTCTGTAAAGCAGATGGCCCGCCAGATCAGCCCGAAGGTCATGGCTAAACTTGAGTACATGAATCCGGCCTGCTCGCACTATTACCGGGTGGCTTCGGCCATTGTCAGGGATGCTGAAGAGCGCAAGCTGATCCATCCGGGCATGACTCTTGTGGACTGGACTTTTGGTAACAGTGGTATTGCCCTTGCCATGGCTGGAGTGAGTCGCGGTTACAAACTGCTGCTGGCAGCTCCTGATAAAATATCGCAGGAGAAGCAGCATATGCTTCGTGCTCTTGGTGCAGAACTGGTCATTACCCCTTCGGATGCTTTGCCCGGAGAAGAGCGCAGTTGCATGAATGTGGCTGAAAGCCTGGAAAGAAGTATCAGCAACTCTTTTTTCACCGGAATGTACAAGAACCCTCTCAGTCTGAAGGTGCACAGAGAAGCTACCGGCAGCGAGATTTATCGCCAGACAGAGGGGCGGGTTACCCATGTTTTTGTGCCAATGGTTTCGGGCGCCATGGTTTTTGGTATCGGTGCGTTTCTGAAAGCAAAGAACCCGAAAATTCAGATTATCGGTGTTGAATCGCAGGGTTCAATTTATGCCTCTCTCTTCAGGGATGGTATGCCCGGAGATCCGGCTCTCTCCGAACTTGAGGAACTTGGCTCCCGGCAGCCATCGGCTTTCTGGGATCCATCGGTTCTTGATGATGTGGTACAGGTGAGCGATTATGATGCTTTCAACTGTGCCAGGGAGCTCTTGCGGATGGAGGCTGTTTTCGGTGGAGGTGCATCGGGTGCAGCGATGGCTGCCGCGCTTCGGGCTGGAGCATCATATGGCCCGGACGACTGTGTGGTTGCGGTGATGAATGATTTTGGCGGCTATTATCTGAGCAAGATGTATCGTGATGAGTGGATGCGTAAGCACGGCTTTTATCGTAAGGTAAAATCGGCTCTTGAGCAGATTACGGCTGAAGATATCCTGCACTTGAAGGTACGCAGGGATCTGATTTTTGCCTATCCGGAAAATACGCTTGCCGAAGTCTTTGAGATGATGAAGCAGAGCGATGTCTCCCAGCTTCCGATCGTATCCTATAACGCTCCGATTGGCAGTATCAGTGAAAACAAGATCCTCTCCATTCTTATAGAAAACGATGATGCCATGAATGCAAAGGTTGTCGGTTTTATGGAGAGGCCTTTTCCGGTATGTCGGCTTGATGCAACGATTTCGGAATTATCCGATAAACTGCAGCAAAGTGCATCCGGAGTGCTGATAAGTTTGTCTGATGGACGCTTGCAATTGCTTACAAAATCAGATCTTATTGATGCATTGACCCATAAGTGAGCGCTGTTGCATTATCTGGTTGTTTTTTTGAAGGGATTTCCTTAATTAAGCACTCCTGAACATTCCTCTTTTTTTTCAGGTGCGATGCACTATATTGCGCCATGAAGCCGGAAACAATTTCGGGGAGGAGAGAAGCGAAAATCCAGACGGCTCTGAGCCGGGTTAACAACCAGCAATATGCTATGAAGGTAGAGTCCAAAAAAAGGCAGTTCATTTTGGAGGGTAAGATCAAGGCTTGCTTCTGTGAAGGATGCGGTCAGATTACAGAGAAGGTCTTTGTCGGCGAATGGATGCCGAGTGACAAGCCGAAAGATGATGATTTGCTGACGGCTGTTGCTGTCAAAAAGCCCAAAGGGGGCAAGAATGGAACGGGAGAGCTGCCGCCTGCAGCCGAAAACCAGTACTGGATTCGCTGTTCCGACTGTAATCAGGTCTATTTGCTCAAGGACTGGCAGATACAGATTGATCGGGAGGTCAGTCCGGGTGAGCTGAAGGTCGAAGAGTGCCAGGTCTACTCCCCGCATGGTATCTACGCCAAGGGAGATGCGCTCTACCATCAGGCCCTTGGAGAGGTTGGGGTGGTCAGAGAAAAACAGGCGACAGGAAGCGGTGCCTTTGTCATTATTGTTGAATTTTGCAAAAGTGGCAAAAAACAGCTCCTTGAAAATGTGCAGATGAACCCTGCGAATGGAAAAAATTCAGAAAGTGTTACAGATCTCATTAAACTAAAGCTTAGACGTTGATCTTTTAAAAGGGGGTGAATTTACATTGGTTAGTGTGCAGATAAATGATAATGAATCGATCGATAAAATGCTGAAACGCTTCAAGAAGAAGTACGAGCGTGCAGGTGTTTTAAAGGAGTTTCGTGCAAACGCATACTTTGTTAAACCTTCGGTGGATGGTCGTTTGAAGCGTTCGAGAAGCAGGCGCAGGGCGCAGAGGGCAAATGAAGAACGCAATTCATGATCATTCCGGTCGAAACAGTTATGCTCAGGCAGCTCCTTCACGGGAGTTGCTTTTTTTTTGTCAACACCAATCCAGCGACTCATGAGAGTGTTCAAAGGTGAAGTAACAGCATTACCGCCCGATAAATCGATCTCCCATCGTGCGGCGCTTATCGGTGCGTTGTCGGAAGGCACTACAGAGATTATGAATTTTTCCGGCGGATTTGATAATCAGTCAACCCTTGGTGTGCTGAAAGATGCCGGTATCACGCTTCGGCAGGAGCTGCTTGAAGGTGCTGATGGTCGCACTGTCCGGCAGGTCATAATCGAATCAAAAGGGTTATGGAGTTTTCAGCCACCCTCTGCTCCGCTGATGTGCAATAATTCAGGAAGTACCATGCGCATGTTTGCCGGCATTCTTGCTGCCCAGCCCTTTGCCAGCGAGTTGATTGGCGACAGTTCATTGATGAAGCGGCCCATGAAAAGGGTGGCCGACCCTTTGCGGCAGATGGGCGCCGATCTGCAGCTTTCGCCTTCCGGAACAGCGCCGATTTGCATCAAGGGAAGCAAAGAGCTGAAGCCGATCAACTACCGTTTACCGGTTCCTTCTGCGCAGGTGAAGTCACTGGTGGCTTTTGCCGCTCTTCATGCTGACGGAGAATCGAGGATTATTGAGTCCGTGCGTTCGCGTGACCATACCGAAGTGATGCTCGGTCTCGACAGTTTTGAGCAGGATGGCGAACGGGTTATTGTGGTGCCGGGCAGAAAAACAGTTGCGGCAAAACCCTTCTATATTCCTGCAGATCCTTCCGCCGCCTGCTTTATCGTTGCACTTGGTCTGCTTGCCCGAGGTTCGGAAATTATCATCAGGGATGTTTGTCTCAATCCGACACGTGCGGCGTTTCTCAATATTCTGACTGATGCCGGGGCTTGTTTGACGATTGAAAACCAGCGGGTGATCGGTGGCGAAACAATCGGGGACATTCTTGTCGAAAACCATGCGGCTCTTGAACCCCTTCTGATCACTGACCCGCAACTTGTTGCCTTTATCATTGATGAAATACCGATGCTTGCGGTTCTTTCTGCCTTTGCTTCAGGCCGGTTTGAGCTGCATAATGCTGCCGAGCTAAGAACGAAAGAGAGTGACCGGATCGATGCTCTTGTGGTCAATCTTCAGCGTCTTGGTTTTGATTGTGAGCAGTATCCAGACGGTTTCGTGGTCAAGGGGCGCAGGATAACCCCGTCAGGAACGGTGGTGATCGACAGTTTTGATGATCACAGGATTGCCATGAGCTTTGCCATTGCGGGCAAGGCTACAGGTTGCCCTATTGATCTCTCTGATATTGATGTGGTAGGTGTTTCGTTTCCGAACTTTTTTGACCTGCTTGACAGCCTTCAGGTTTGAGCAGGAAGAAGAGGAGTGAGGTCAGGAGCGCCTGACCTCCTCGATATGGGCAAGCAGCGCACGGTTAAATGCCTCAGGTTGCTCCATATTTGAGATATGCCCGGCACCGGCGAGAAGATGGAGCTTTGAGTGCGGAATAAGGGAGTGTATGCTTTCGGCTGTTTCCGGTGTGGTGAGCTTGTCCTCCTTTCCGTTCAGCACGAGAACCGGGCAGTGGATGGTGGCAAGGAGCGGGGTTGCATCGGAACGTAACAGAATGGCCTGCATGGCACTGTTTATGACCGTGGCGGACTGATCTCGTATCATTGCAGAAACCTCTGCAACAAGCTCTCTGTTCATGGCGCCGGTTTCGGGGGTAAAATAGTTCGGCACCATGCGCCTTTCTGCCTCTCCGGCCCCATCAGTTTCTACTGCCCTGATGAACTCTTTCCGCGCCGAACTGGCTGCGGGAGTATCGGCTTCAGCCCTGGTGTCGCACAGAACCAGCGATACGGTTTTGTCGGGGTAAAGTCGGAAAAACTCAAAAGCCTGATATCCACCCATCGACAGACCGACAACGGTTACACGCTTAACCCTCAGTGATGCAAGAAGTTTTGCCAGTTCATGGCTGTAATCGGTAAACGTCCAATCCAGCCTCTCCACGGAGCCTTCGATACCATAGGCGTTCGGCGCGATGACCGCATAACCGGCATTGCCAAGAGCATCAAGCTGGGGTTGCCACATGGCGGAAGAGAGCGGAAAGGCGTGCAACAACAGGATGGCATCTTTTTCAATGCTCTCCTCACTCAGGTTTACGCTGCGGAATGTGAGCATCAATCAGTTTTCCTTGCTTTTGGGATATCCTTTGATCTCACGGATAATGCTGTTGGCCTCATTGAGAATTTTTTTTGCTTCGTCACGGGCGGTATCGATGATCTCCTGAGAGCGAGTTTTCGCCTCGTTGCTGTAAACGCCATCTTGCTCACTGCTCTGGTAAAGATCGGAGGCCTTGTCGAACGCATGTTTGACTGTCCCCGAAATAATCTGCTGGGTCTCTCTTCCTTTATGCGGAGCGAAAAGCAATCCCATAATGGTACCGGCAGTTGCGCCAAGCACGGCGCCGAAGAAGAGTCCCTTGTAAAACTTGTCCTGCTGTTCCATAGTGCAATAGTGTTTTGGTTGCTGATTAATATAAAGATAAAGTACAGAATGCTCATTTCCTTTTTTGGATTTTTGCTTTCTGCGGAAGCAGGCTGTTTGCCGGAACCTTCTATCGAAAGAGGTCAATATCGTTTGCAAGAAGGCACATGATTGCTTCACGTGACTCGACGATGCGCTCGACCAGGTCAGGGCGGCAGAGCAGCCTGAACTTTTTGGTATAGCGCTCAAAAGCGAGAATAAAGTCAGACTGGAAAACCGATTCATGCAGATCGTCAAACCGGATATACTCGGATTCACACTGCAGTGCGTAGTGGATATGTTCCGATCGGGTAGGGTAGACCCGAAGCTCTCGCAGATCTGCGTAATCGAAAATATCTTTCTTTGAGGGTGGATCAATGAGTACCTCATGACCGTGGAGGCTGAGATGGTAGCGCTTGTTCAGGAACTGGCAGATTTCCAGCTCCCTGGCGCGGCGCATTCCGCTGTCACTGTTATAGACAAACCAGCGCTCATCCTCTCTTGCTGTTTCCGGTAGGTAGGGCTGCACCGTTATTGCCCTCTTGTAGACCCGCCGCATGAGAATGTCATCAAGCAGGGCAGAGAGAGGATGCTCCTTTTCCGGCAGCAACTGTTTCAGCTCATGGAGTACCCTGTCATCTGCATTACCGTAAAAAAGATCGCGCAAAGCATCCGGAGAGAGCATCCCTTCACTTGCAATATCCTGCAGAAGCCTGCGGAGCATCGCCGAGAGAGCCCTGCTCGTATGGTGCCAGTAAACATTGCGCATCATCATGTATTTTGCAAAGAGCAGACTCTCAAGAGGAGCAATACCTTTTTCAGTGATGGCAAAGCGCGCTCGTTGTGGATCAGGTACGAAGGACTCAATCAGCCGTTCGATATCAATGCTCCCGTAAGGAATGTTGCAGTGATGAGCGTCACGCATGAGGTAATCCATCTTGTCAGGGTCAAGCGTGCCGCTGATCAGCTTGCTGAAGCAGGTGCCGGAACTGCCTGTGATCAGCGCTATAACCGCTTCGGGCGATACCTTCCATTCTACCTGCAGAATTTCTGCGATTGTTGGAACTCCGGGGTTCTGCTCATAAATGAAGTGCCGGCAAAGCTCCTCATGATGTGAAAACACCGCCTTGCCTGCATAAAGGGGAATCTGCTCTTCGATGATATGGGCATGGGGAAAGTGGCCGATATCGTGCAAAAGAGAGGCCGAAAGCAGCACCCGGCAGTTGTGGTCGTCAAATCTGAAGTGCTCATCCTGAAGGCTGAGCGCAAGAGGGCTCGTCAACATACGCTGCAGAATCAGTTTCATCAGATGATAGACCCCAATGGAGTGCTCAAAGCGCGTATGTGTTGCTCCAGGGTAGACCTGCTGCGAAAAAGAGAGCTGCCGTATACCCTTCAGGCGAAGAAACGAGGGGTGTGACAATATTTTTTTCAGCGCTCCGCTGAGCGGAATATGACCCCAGATCGGGATGCGGATAAATCCGCCGTCGGACTGAAAAAGCAGGTGTTCGGCTATCATGGGGCTATGGCTGTTAGCAAATTGATGGGCGTTGCTTTAATACCGTTCGAGGGTGAATTTTTCTCCGAGGTACATTTTTCTGACCTCTGGATTGGAAGCGATCTCTTCAGGGGTGCCGTGCATGAAGATGCTTCCGTCAAAGAGGAGGTAGGCGTGATGAGTAATGGAGAGGGTTTCGTGGACGTTATGGTCGGTGATAAGTACACCGATGTCGCGTTTGGCAAGCCCTTCAACAATTTGCTGGATATCTTCAACAGCAATCGGGTCAACTCCGGCGAAGGGTTCGTCGAGCAGAATGAATTTGGGATTGAGCGCAAGGGCCCTTGCTATTTCCGTGCGTCGGCGTTCGCCACCGGAGAGCGCATAACCCATGCTTTTACGGATAGCCGTAATGTTCAGCTCCTCAAGCATGATGCTGGTTCTCTCCTTGCGTTCTGCTTTGGAGAGGGAGGTGAATTCAAGCACGCTCAAGATGTTTTGTTCGACCGTCATGTTTCGGAAGACCGATGCTTCCTGGGGGAGGTAGCCGATACCAAGACGTGCCCGTTTGTACATAGGCAGTTGGGTGATGTTTGCTGAATCGAGAAAGACATCACCACCATCAGGCCGAACCAGCCCCACAATCATGTAAAAGGTCGTGGTTTTTCCTGCACCGTTTGGTCCAAGAAGCCCAACTATTTCTCCCTGTTTTACCTCAATAGATGAGCTTTTGACAACTTCGCGTTTATTGTAGATCTTCTTTAGCTTGTTACAGCTCAGTGTTGCTTTCATGCCGATGCCCAAAAAAAATGGTCGATTGCGGGGTTTCCCTTTTTTATTGCAGGGATTGTTCTGCCGCAAAATAAAGTTATTTATCGCATTTTCTTCCTCAAACTCCCGGGTGAATAGCCAAATTGTTTTCCGAATGCACTGATAAAGTGGTTTACATGCGAGTAGCCAAGATTTTTCGCTATGATTTTCATAGGAACGCTGGTGCCTGAAAGGGTCGAGTGAGCTTCGTTAAGGCGTACTTCAGAGATGTAGCTGAAAAGTGACTTGCCATATATTTTCATGAACCCCTCTTTCAGCAGTCGGAGCGGGAGATCATACTGTTTCGCAAGTTCATTAAGGGCAGGTACCTTTCCTTCCAGTTGAAGAAGATCATTATGAATCTGCCGGATTTTTTTCTGTTGTTCCGATTCCGGCGACTGCCGTTCGGAAGCATAGCCCAGATATGCAATGATGGCACAAAGATATTCCAGTACTTTAGCCTGCGCATACAGTTTGGCAATATTTCCTGTCAGATGATCAGGTATGCTCGAATGGAGCAGCACGTTAATATGCAGAGGAATCTTTTTAATGGATAACGCCGGTATCGAAGTGACTTGCAGTCCTGAAAAAAGGGTCGAAACACACTCATTTCCAAGCAGTTCAATCAACACGGAATCGCCGATAAGAAGAGAGACGATTTCAAGATTTTCGCTGGTGTCGAGTTTCGTGGCGTGGTCACGAAATGCAATATGGTGAAATGCACAGTTGTTATGGTCGATGATACACTCATCTCCATTCCGGTTAACCGAAAGAATCACACGCCCTTTCCTTGCGGACTGCACACACAGCACCGGTTCGGTAAACTGCTCAACAGCCGTCAGGGCAGGGAAGAGCCTTCCTGCTACTTCATGCCGGAACTGAATATGGCTTTTGCGAACAACCATGTTCAACGGCAAATGCATTGCCTGAAACCATCCATAACCGATCTCTTTCGGAATCTTGTGCGGACTTTTTTCTACGTTTTGCCCTGAATGATCCAGTTCCATAAAAGAGTTTTCAGGACAACTGCACCAGTCGAATCTGCTTTTTGCTATAGTCGATTTCATGCCAGCCAATTTCAACTCATTGATTCAATACGACGATCTTATTCCAAATTGCAATCAAATTGATTTTAATATCCAATCCCAACCAGTTAAAGACCGAAGTCCGTCAGGATGTTCTTCCATTTTTTTCAGTCTTCTCGCTGCTTGTGCGATAACAGCTCCAAGTGTCTCAAATACCCGATTAGCAAATTCCTTCTCTCGCAATTCATCCCAAAGGTGCTCAACAGGATTTAATTCCGGTGAATACGGTGGAAGCTTTACAAGTACCATGTTCTTTGGAACCCTTAAATGCTCTGCACGATGAGAAGGCGCTCCATCCACAACCATCATGACAAACTCTTCAGGATGTTTATGAGAGACCTGCCTGAGAAATGCGCCCATACTCACTGTGTCCATTTTGCCGCCCAACATCCAATCAATCACACCATCTTGCGGAGATACTGCTGCGTATGCATAGACATACTCTCTTACAAGAGCTAACTTTACGATAGGACGAAGAGGCGCTGGAGCCCAGCATTTTCGAGGATCACTTATCCTTCCGAACCGAGCCTCATCCTGAAACATCAAGCGCAAAGGCAGATTTAGTACATTTTGCTTGGCGGCTTGTACCAGTGTCTCTGGGAGTTTTTTTTAAATTCTTCCTGTGCCTCGATATTTTGTTTTGGATGACACGTATCTGGTTCTACCTTACGCCAACCATGACGTGCCAACATTCTGTAAACTGTAGACAGTGCAACTGCTCTTCCCAGTCGTCGTTCCAGTGCTGCATGAATTGGTGGAACAATCAGGACGCCACCTTGTTCTGCATTCTCTACCCATTCAGCAAGAAATTGGGCCTCCTCATCTATACTAAGCGTTTGCCTCCTTCTTCCTCCCCAGCTACCCTTAGGAGTCGCATTTCCAGCAGCTTGATTGCTAATATCTCGATGGATGCGCACTACAGTGGGTACACTAATACCAAGAAGTTCTGCCGTTTCAGAGTAGGTGATATCACAAGTTTTAGGGATAAGAATACTCAAGCCAGCTCTCAGTTCTCGAGCGGTATGTGCTTCTTTTACAATCTTTTTAGCCAAGCATTCCATTTCGTCCGTGATTACTGCTGGTCGAGCCATATTCAGTATCCTCCTGTTTGTTGTCAAATTATGAGCAATAATTGGCACAAACAGAAAATACATTATGATTATCTTGATTGCAAAATGGAATTATCATGCAAAAAATCAGCTCAATCTAATAAAATTCAGGAAAAAGAGGGGCTTGTCAAGGAAATGGGAGGCGAGAAGAGAGGGGGCAGAAGGATAAACAGGGTTAAAGGGAATGAACCCGACGATACTCGCAGCATGAAAAGCGCGACCAGCCAGAAATACATCCGTGAAATTAAAAAAACGAGGACAAACGCCTCGTTTTTTTAAAAGATCCCCATCAATACCGGAAAAGGAGAGTTTATCGTTCTCTTCTCAATCCCTGAACCGTTGTTCAATATCCTTGGTTGGCTTGGCATAACCTGCCGCCTTGGGCGAAGAACCCTTGAAAACAGATGATGATCCAGCTCCACCGTAAATGAAGGGATAGGCATTGACCAACAACCGCTTCGTCGTCTTTCCGATATTCTCAAGAGCGTCTCCGACTACCCACCAGTGCCCGTCAATGAAGACCTCAACGAATCTTCCGTAACACTCCGCCCCATTGGTAAATACTCCAGATAGTTTGCTCATGGCCGCTTGATTTTCAGGGTTAATTACACTATTAAGCCAATCTAATAAATCCGGTCATGAAAAAAAAATATTTTATCTTCCCTTGGTTCCTTCCTGCAGGAATAGCAACCAGGCGGTTCAAGTACTGTGTGTTGACGGCTCATTATCCAGTAGAAGCCACGAGTGCGTTACTATGCTGTGGGTGGTTGAATGCGTATCTCTAACAGATCAAAAATTACAGAATTTGATGGGAAAAGTAATGCCTTACAGGGGGCTCTGGCCAACGCTGCATGAAACGGTTTTCATGACGGACGGTGCATTCGTCATTGGTGACGTGCATATTGGCGCTTATTCAAGTGTCTGGTTCAATGCGGTGGTGCGGGGTGATGTCTGTCCTATCCGCATCGGTGAGAAAACCAGTGTGCAGGATAATGCAACGCTGCATGTTACACACGATACCGGCCCATTGAACATCGGCAACTGTGTCACCATTGGTCATGGAGCCGTTCTTCATGCCTGCACGGTGAAGGACTATGTGCTGATCGGCATGGGCGCAGTGCTGCTTGATGACTGTGTTGTTGAGCCCTGGTCGATTGTCGCCGCCGGATCACTGGTCAGGCAGGGGTTTACGGTGCCTTCAGGAATGCTCGTTGCCGGTGTTCCCGCTAAAGTGATGCGCCCGATAACTGATGCTGAACGACGCAATATTGAGGAGTCACCGGAAAACTATGTGCGCTACTCGCAAAACTATCGGGCAGAGGAGCCGCAGCCATAATCGTGGAACTCCTTCTGAACTTTTCCAGCGGTCTTCTTCTCCGATTTCACTAAATTGGGCCAGAAGTTATTGATTCTTTCCGACAGGCGCGGTGCTTTTCATGCTGCCCCGGCCTTTCCTGTTTTTTTTAAACGCATCTCACGAAACTCTTTTTTCTTTTATGATGCAAAACGATGTTGTTGTTATCGGCGGTGGCATAAGCGGCCTCAGCCTTGCTTATTATTGTGTGCAGGCTGGCATGAAAACCACGCTGCTTGAAAAAAATGATACGATCGGCGGCTCTTTTGCCTCCCCTCAGTACAACGCTCACGGCAAGAATTTCTGGATGGAACTTGGCGCTCATACCTGTTACAGCTCATACCAGAATCTGCTCGATATTGTTGAAGGGTGTGGCCTGAAGGATTCGATCATTCCCCGTGCCAAGGTGCCCTTTACCCTCTTTGTCAATGGAAAAATCAAATCTATTGTTTCCCAGCTTCACATTCTGGAACTGCTTGTTTCCGTCCCGAACCTCTTCAAACTGAAGAAAACCGGATTGAGCGTCAGCTCCTATTATTCAAAAATTGTGGGAGAACGCAACTACCGGGAGGTGATCAGCCATTTCTTCAATGCTGTCCCATCACAGAAAACGGACGATTTTCCTGCCGATATGATGTTTAAAAGCCGGGAGAAGAGAAAGGATATGCTGAAGAACTATACCTTCACCAACGGTTTGCAGAGTGTTGCGCGGGCGATTTCCGCAAAAAGCGGCCTGAATGTTTTTACCAGTCAGGATGTCAATTCAGTGGTGTATAAAGATGGCCTCTATGAAATCAGGAGTGCCGGAGGTGGAGAGTATTCAGCCAAAACACTTGTTTTTGCAACACCCTCTTCGGTCACCTCAAAGCTATTGAAAGGTATTCAGCCCGATATCGCAAACCATCTTGGCCAGCTCAAGGCTGCTGATGTTGATTCTGTAGGGGTCATTGTCCGCAAGGAGAATGTCAAGCTCAAACCTGTTGCAGCTCTTATTGCACCCAACGACGTTTTCTTTTCAGTCGTATCGCGCGATACCGTACCAGACGATAACTATCGTGGTTTTGTTTTCCATTTCAAGCCGGGTCTGGATGAAAAGACGAAAAGAAGCCGCATCACAGAGGTGCTTGGTATTGGATTTTCGAAGATAGAGCATACCGAATCAAAACAGAATACCGTGCCTACGCTTCGGCTTGGCCATCATGAGTGGCTTGAAAAAACGGACGCACTGTTGAAGGGAAACAAGAGCCTGCTTCTGACCGGTAATTATTTTGGCGGTATGGCTATTGAAGATTGCGTGAGTCGTTCAAAAAGTGAATTTGCCCGACTGAAAGGATAGGATATTGTGGAAATCTCCGGGTCATTTGACTCGGAGTGAGCTTACTGTTGTATGCGTATGGAGATCATCCAGAATTTTTGGGATTTGGTTCAGGGTGGTTACCTGATACCGGCACTGGTGGTTCTGGTTGCCCTGATTGGTTATCTGGCGGCAAATTCGCTTTTCAGCAGAGCACTGGCGGCCATCCGTTTTTCGATCAGAGGCGCCAGTGTTCCTTTGGAACTCATGGCTTGGCCATTCCGTTTGCTTCTCTCTCTTGTGGCTTTGGCCATGCTTCTCCATGCAATACCCTTCCCTGAGGATACAAGGGATATTCTCCGGCACCTCCTCCTCATTATTGCCATTATCGGTATCGCCTGGTTTTTCATGCGACTGTTCAGGGTTTTTGAGCAATTGATCCTGCAACGTTACGCGGCAAAAGTCCGGGAAAACGAATCTGCAAGAAAAATATCCACCCATGTCAGCCTCGCCCGCAAGATTCTCAATGTGCTTCTTCTGCTTCTTGCTGTTTCCAGTGTGCTGATGACCTTTGATACGGTTCGTCAGGTTGGGTTAAGCATTCTTGCCTCTGCAGGTATTGCCAGCGTGATTATTGGCTTTGCAGCCCAAAAAAGCCTCACAACCCTTATCTCCGGAATCCAGATTGCCATAACGCAGCCGATCAGCATCGATGATGTGGTCGTTGTTGAAAACGAGTGGGGGAGAATTGAAGAGATTACCCTGACCTATGTTGTTGTTCAGCTCTGGGATCAGCGCCGCCTTATTGTGCCCATCAACTGGTTTATTGATCGTCCCTTTGAGAACTGGTCACGCACCTCGGCAGAGCTGCTTGGTACCGTGTTTTTCTATACGGATTATACCGTTAATCCCGAAACGCTCCGCCATGAGCTCGAACGGGTTTTGGCATCAACTCCTCTCTGGGATGGCCGCGTGGCGCAACTCCACATAACCAATATCACCGAAAAATCGGTCGAGATACGGGTGCTTGTGAGTGCAGCCAACTCCTCCAACGTCTGGGAACTGCGCTGTCTGGTGCGTGAACAGTTGATCGAGTTCATCAAGAGTAACTATCCCGGATGGTTGCCGAAACTGACGATGGAGATGGATAAGGGTAAAATGGCTCCTGAAACATAAAAAAATGTGATTTTTGCCGTTTTTTCCATAGTTTCGCAAACTATTCTGATCGTTGTCGCGCCCTTTTGATAGGGGATTGGTAAGGATTTGGATTTTATTAAAGTAAATGTTTTTGATCAGTTAAAAAGGAGGAGTGCATGGCGCAGGCAAAACAGGGAGATACCGTCAGGGTTCATTATACCGGAACGCTTGATGACGGTACGATGTTCGACACATCAGTTGACCGTGAACCACTGGAGTTTACAATTGGGGGTGGGCAGGTTATCATCGGATTCGATACAGCAGTACTCGATATGGCCCCCGGAGAGAAAAGGACTTCCGTGATCCCTGCCGTGGAGGCATATGGAGAGCACAGTAAAGAGCTGGTAACCGATGTTGATCGTGAGCGGTTTCCTGCCGATATGGAACTTGAAATCGGCCAGCAGCTTCAGGTCGGGCTTCCCGACAACCAGCATGCCGTGGTTATGGTGGTTGACTTGAGTGATACCTCAGTCACGCTTGATGCCAATCACCCCCTCGCAGGCCAGGATCTCACCTTTGAAATCGAGCTTGTCGAGATTCTTTAAGTTATCACGCATCTAAATGATTGCTGCCATAAAAGGCGGAACAGCAAAAAGCTTTTCCGCCGTTTTTTTGTAGATTATGATTGATCGGTCGGATCGGTAAGATTGGATGGATCCGACTGATCAATTCAGTGCTCCGAGCGTGATTATAACAGACATTTACTTGAAAAACTGCTATTTTTGCCCGGGCACTCTTTTTTCCCTTTTAAGAGGGCGTCCGTGTTTATTGTGGGTTTATACTTGTCATTATAAACCGGCAGGCTTAAATAATGAGTTGACTGCTCTTTCATTATGATTGTGAGGTTGTCTTGTACAGAAAGAAGCCGTCCATTCTGCTGATTGGGAGTTAGCGGTTAATGGACAATCAGGCAGGAATTCTTTTTGCTGCTGTTACTTGGCAGCACAAATAACGTATTGCTCCAGAAGCTTTTATTGAAGATATGGTGCCGGTTAAAGCCATGCGTGGCAATGCGTGCTGCACACGGACGTTTCGCGCTAATGCGCATGCGCTGGTGAGCGCTTGGTCGTTAGACACACTCCCAATCGTCGCCAAGAGATCGCGATACGGTATTTTGCTGGAGAAGAATTTGAGATGAAAAAAGCCGAGGGTGTGCAAACGCTTTTATCGTAGGCCACCCGATATCCAGATAAATAAGCCAACCATGCTTCGCCTGCAAAGTCGCTACAAATCATTTGGTTTGGTCTGTTTTACTCCCATACATGCCAAACAACATTAATTTGGGAGCTAATCTTAGGAGTTTCATTATGAAAAATCTGAAACAAATTTATGGGATTGTGTTTGCTCTGTCCATTCTCATGACCACCCCTGTGATGGCTGATACCGGTACGGTGAAATGGTTTAATAAAATGAAAGGCTTTGGTTTTATTATCCCTGATAATGGCGGAGCGGATGTATTTGTGCATATCAACGAACTTGAAAAGTCTGGGCTTGCTACCTTAAATGAAGCCGATAAAGTCAAATATGATATGGTTGAAAAGAATGGTAAAGTGGCTGCTGGAAATATTCAGTTGCTGAAATAGAACCATAGATGCTATGAGGAACGAACCGCATTGATTGCGTAACGCTATGCTTAACCGTCCGTTCCAGTGCATCCTCAGAATGATGCGCTTTGGTGTTTTCAGGTTCCGTAAGGTGGCACGGGGCGCTACTCGTTAGCGTTATATTTAAAATTGTGATTTTCTCAGCATGAACCCTGTGAAAAAGCTGCGACCGAGTGGCGGCTATCGTAAGAGCGCCAGTTTT
The DNA here is from genome assembly GCF_000020645.1 of Pelodictyon phaeoclathratiforme BU-1. Taxonomy (GTDB): domain Bacteria; phylum Bacteroidota; class Chlorobiia; order Chlorobiales; family Chlorobiaceae; genus Chlorobium; species Chlorobium phaeoclathratiforme. The sequence goes on along the minus strand of NC_011060.1, from coordinate 2,606,507 downwards.
CAAACGGCCACTCTGATATATGACGCCACTTACTGGTTTTGCGAGAAGTTCATTGATTCCCGATCGCGTACAGTGGATCAGATGATCCAGGCGGCCCGTTCCGGTAGGCAGAACATTGCTGAGGGGAGCCGTGCTGCGGCAACCTCCTCACAAACAGAACCGCGGTTGATTAATGTTGCACGGGCCAGCCTTGAGGAGCTTCTGCTTGATTTTGAGGACTATCTGCGCCACCGGCACCTTCCTCAATGGCCGCCTTCAAGCCAGGACGCGTATGCCGTTCGCGATGTGCCGAAACGGTTCAGGCAAAGCTCTCCTGATCACTCCGATCTGACCGATATTGGTGATCAGGAGCGGTGGGAGCTCTATGCGCCATGGCTGGAGCATGATGATGCTGCCATTCGCTCCAATGCGATTATCTGCCTTATCAATCAGGCGAATTACCTGCTCGACCAGCAGATTGCTGCGCTGGAAAAGGCGTTTATTGAGGGCGGGGGCTATAGTGAGCAACTTGCTGTAGCCCGCCTGGTAGAGCGTAAACGGCAGCAGGAGGAGCACTCCGGTTCACTCGAACCTGCTGGTTCCATTCCCTCATGCCCGCAATGTGGCAAGCCCATGGTGTTGCGGACGGCCAAGGCCGGAATAAACGATGGCAAACAGTTTTGGGGCTGCAGCGGCTATCCCGCGTGCCGAGGGGTTGTGAAGCTCTGATTGTTCTGCGTGGCGGGAAAGCTCCTTTTGCCGGTGACGATCCCGACGAAGATATCGATCTCGAAGGCGATCTCGAAAGCATTCTCGATGAAATGATCGGGGCGAGCATACCCTCGAACCGTTTTTTGTCAAGAACCTCGAAACCGTGCAGGGGGACGAGCGCCATATCATTTTGTTCAGCGTCACCTACGGCCCTGACCAGTCGGGTCACACTACCATAAATTTCGGCCCGCTCAACCGTGACGGTGGAGAACGGCGCCTCAATGTGGCGCTTACACGGGCTCGATCAGAGATGATCGTCTTTTCAACGCTCAGTCCTGACCGCATTGATCTCTCCCGAACATCGGCAAGAGCCGTTATCGACCTGAAACATTTTCTCGAATACGCCGAACGAGGGCCATCTGTACTCGGAGCAGCCGTTCATGGATCCATGGGGGATTTCGATTCTCCTTTCGAATCGGCCATAGCTCTGGCATTGCGCGACAAAATCCGCCAGAACGTGCTTGAAAACCTCGGCATAGCCCGTCTCAGCCAATTTGCAAGAGAGCGGATAATCGAAGGGGTGGGCAGGTTATCATAGGATTCGATGCTGCAGTACTCGATATGGCCCCCGGAGAGAAAAGGACTTCCGTTATCCCTGCCGTTGAGGCATATGGAGAGCACAGTAAAGAGCTGGTAACCGATGTTGATCGTGAGCGGTTTCCTGCCGATATGGAACTTGAAATCGTCTAGCAGCTTCAGGTCGGGCTTCCCGACAACCAGCATGCCGTGGTTATGGTGGTTGACTTGAGTGATACCTCAGTCACGCTTGATGCCAATCACCCCCTCGCAGGCCAGGATCTCACCTTTGAAATCGAGCTTGTCGAGATTCTTTAACCTAAACTGAGCGATTTGTTATAAAAAAAGCTCCCATATTTACGGTTAAAGTGTTATATTAAAATGTGTAACGGGAAATTACCACTTGTAATGCAACACAAACAGAAAAATAAGGAAGCTCTATGTCGAAAGGTACAAAAAATAGCCGCAAAAAAGACCATCACATCAGTTCTGTCGGGACAACCAATGATTGTATTACCAACCGTGCTGGGCTGACATTGTTCGCCACCTATCTGCAGAGTATTCAGCTCATGCCGATTATGGATGAAATGTTTTGTGCCATGCGAAAAAACAAAAAAGGCGTCCCGGTTGTTGATCTGCTTCTTCAATTGTTGTGCTTTTTTATGGATGGTACCAGCCGTCACCTGACGCAGTTCGACCAGCTCAAAAAAGAAAGGAGCTATGCTCCGCTGATTGGCTGTAAGCCAGAGCACTTGGCATCGTCTCATGCAGTCAAGAGATTTTTTGGAATTTTCTCTTTTCATCAAGTCAAGCTGTTCCGTTATTTATTGCAAAAGATTTTTTTGTGGCGTCTGAAAATTGATCAGCCCGCAGTTATTGAACTGGGTATTGATTCTATGGTGATGGATAATAATGATGCTCTGAAACGAGAAGGTGTTGAACCAACGTACAAGAAAGTCAACGGTTTTCATCCCGTACAAATGAATTGGGGCAGGTACTTTGTTGATGCTGTTTTCCGTGTTGGCTCAGATCATTCAAATCATGGTCAAACGGTTGAAATGATGATACGTCATATTGTTGCTACGATCAGAAAGGAGTATCGTGTTAACGTACCGATCATTATTCGAATGGATTCCGGCTTCTACGATCAGAAGTTGTTCAAAACCTGTGAGTCGTTGCATGTTGGTTATATATGCGGCGGAAAGCTTTACGACAATGTAAAAAAAGCTGCGGAGGAGAACGCCAATTGGTCTAACTTTAACTCGCACAATAAAAAGGAGATATGGGAGTATACCGAGTTTATGTGTCAACAAGAAACTTGGGATTTGGCCCGTCGGACGATTTATAGTCGTATGATTCAGCATGACCGGCAACTTGTCGTACCTGGACTGGGTACTGATAGCGTCATCGTCACCAACATTGGTATGGGTTGTTGTTTGATTGACGAACTTCTCTATCAAGCCGGTGCCGAGAATCTTCTTTTCGCTCACGATATTCTCGGAAACTATCACCAGCGTGGCAATGATGAATTGGCCAACCGTGCCATCAAAAACTTTGGCGAAGAACAATTACCCTTCAAGTATTTTTATGCTAATGCAGCATGGTACTTTCTCATGCTGCTTGGTAATAATCTGTTCGAGAGCTTCAAAGCAGATGTCAGCTCATCAGTTATTGCTACAACAGTTTATGCAGATACATTTCGTCGGCAGCTTATTGATACCGCAGCCCAAAAATTGTTCGTAATGGCAAAAAGCTTATGATGAAAGTTCCAACGGACTGCTTTCATCGGCTGCAATTCGATAAACTCTTTGAGCGCTGTTTAAACGTTACTGTTTTGATGTGTTAAACAACGCGTTACGGCAATAGAATGCCTATGCCAATTAGCATTGGAGGGGAGGTTGCGCCCAAAAAGAACCTACCACAGCTATTTCGCTCAGATTGTCACAATATTTTTAAAATGAGTGCCTTGCTGTTCAGAAAATGGACAAGCAATTGGGTCTGGAATAATCTTTTTTGGTATAAAATCAGGATTCTTCAGGCTGTTTGGCTATAATTTGTCTCAATTGTTTTTCTTTTCTGTATTTCTGACGTTGGATGGGTTGCTGTTTTACGAATCGCTCAGTTTAGGTTTAAGTTATCACGCATCTAAATGATTGCTGCCATAAAAGGCGGAACAGTAACTACACTTTTCCGCCTTTTTGCTGGTTTAGAGCACTATCTTTCGGTAGGTGGCGCAATTTGGCTGTTATTGAAAAAGCCGGGTTTGCGTATCAGTTCATAACGCCAATTTTCTGCCAGGAAGCATCTGGCTGCAGTGTCACTGTAACATAAAGAGTTTTATCCTTTATGTCAGATGATGAGAGTCCTTTTACTTTCAGGTCTGCATTTACTTGTTCAGGGGTTAATCTATACAGTCCGCCTGTGATAGCATCGATGCCTAATCCGATAAAACCACCGAAAATAATGTTACCCCATACCCAGCTATTTGTTTTCTTGGTTAGTGTCATTTCGTATGGGTGGTAACCAACCAAATCCATCTTTACGGTATGGATATCCTTTGTCGACAAATCTTCAGTTAAAGGAGTGTTCCCTAATGTTTTGCCATCAACGCTAACTGCAGCACCTGTTGGATTGCTGGAAAAACCGATTTTTTGTTTTGACCCATCCATAATCGTTGCACAACCTGTTAACACAGGTCCAAGTCCAACCAATAGTAGTAACGAAATAAATGTGTTCTTTTTCATCGTTCTTTTTTTTTTAATGTTAGAAGGATACTTTACGCAAACGCAAGTATTCGCGTAAGACAATGTAAGAAGAATCTGTATAGTACAAGGCTTTATTCTGTATTTTGTTGAAATTATGTTATGTAATAATTTCTGTGAAGTTCCTCACTCAACCGGGCATGAATTGCGGGGATCGTAAGAGTGAACCATCATTTCGCACAGTTTTTCAATCTCCCGGTCGTTTTTTCTTTTTTCGAGTGCTTGCTTTGCAAAAGCATGCCCGAGAGCGGCTAATTGATGCGGCTACAGGCTTGCTGAGCCGCATTCAAAAACATTGGCGGGCACCGATGGTCTTAAAGAATTGCGTGTCAAAGTTGGCACTGATATTTGCAGAATATTCTACTTCCATCATAGGGGCACCCTGTATGTGGCAACATCAGGCTACATAAAAAAGGAGATGAAAACAGATCATGGCGAAATTGAAAAGGCTCAAAAATTACGCAAGATTTTTATAGAGGAGATGATGCAATGAAGACAACTAATTTTGATGACCTGCTTGCAGAGAATCTCAAGGATGAAGAGTTCAAAAAAGAGTATGATGCTCTCGAAGAGGAATTTGATGTCGCAAAAAAGATTATCCATCTCCGCATGATTGCCGGTATGACTCAAAAAGAGCTTGCACGTCAGGCACATACGTCACAAGCTGCGATTTCCCGGTTGGAATCAGGAGCGTACAGAAACGTCAGTCTGGCATTTTTGCGTCGTGTTGGAGCTGTTTTGGGAGTAAAGCCACACGTTAGTTTTCATTAGCGGGTTTTGACTCATACCTGTTCAAAATGCTGCTCCCGTCGCCCAGTATCTGCCTGCCGATCAGGCGCTGTTCGACGTCGTCATCTTCGACGAAGCATCGCAGATTACCGTCTGGGACGCGGTAGGCTCCCTCGCACGCGGTAAACAGGTTATCATCGCCAGCGACCCGAAGCAGATGCCACCAACCAATTTTTTTGCCCGTTCCGATGATGATCCCGACGGCGATATCGATATCGAAGGCGATCTCGAAAGCATCCTTGATGAAATGCGCAAAGTCGAATACATTTGCACTGAAGAGATCAGGGCAATTGATAAACTGCTATCAACCAATGGTGACCAGGTGGAACTCGCCCGACACCTTGGCATAGTCCGCCTCAGCCAGTTTGCAAGGGAAAGGTTAATTGAGGCGATGGGGGAGTGAGGTATGAGAGGCTCATCTTTGCATCGTACTGATTGTTTGAAAGTTGATGAGCGTTATTATGATCTTCAAATACTTGAAAATCTGGTGTATTCTTCTTACATAGGAATGCATGCACCACGATGATGCATACCCATGTTTTGAACAAAAGTGCTCACGGAGTAAAAAGCCTTGATGAACTCAATTAATCGTATTATTGTGACCCATGGAGATACTTAATGAATACTGTTGCTGTTTCAAGTAAGTTTCAGGTTGTTATACCCAAAGAAATAAGAGAAGATATTGGCCTTCGTGCCGGAACAACGATGGAGATCATCACCTATGGGAGTCGGATTGAACTTGTACCAATCCAACCAATGAAATCGCTCAAAGGTATCTTTAAGGGTATTAACACCGAGATCAAAAGAGAAGAAGAGAGAATATGAGTGTTGTTGACTCTTCATGCTGGTTGGAATACTTTGCTGGCAGTAACGTTGGTGATTCTGTTGCTGGAGCGATAGAAGATATCTCATCCCTTGTTGTTCCATCAATTACCCTTTATGAAGTTTTCAAGAAATTATTGAGCGAAACAAACGAAGATCAAGCTTTAACTGGCCCTCGCTCATATGAGACAAGGAGGAGTGATCGAACTCGACGCAGATCTGGCAATTTATTCCGCGAAGATCTTCAAAGACAACAAATTAGCGTTAGCTGACAGTATAATTTATACCACTTCCTCGAAATACAATTGTACGCTCTGGACACAGGATCAGCATTTCAAGGGTTTGAAGAGAGTGAAATATTTCGAAAAAGAGAGATAGTCGCCTGACAATAAAGATGGACACCGGCTGCAGGGATAAAATTATGGTTCGCACTATTCCGGAATGGGGCGTAAAGATGTAAGCGCCACAATGATGTATACCCATGTTTTGAACAAAGGTGGTCGTGGTGTAAAAAGCCCTGCTGATATGCTTCTTTCCGGTTTAGACCGATCTGTATAAACCGGCAGGGTTAAATGATTGTTGATGCGTTTAAATTATTTATAAATAATCAATTGTCTGACCTGTGAATACGATATTTAAGATGTTTTATACAGAATGCAGCTTTCTGCTTTTCCTGAATCAGGCAGATCAGTCTAAATGTTGTTATAAGTGAATCAAAATGAGACCAATGCTCATATGAACAAAAATGATTTAGAAGAGCTCGTTGAAATCAGGATAAAGGAGGCTAAGGCTCTCCTCGATGCTGAAAGTTACCAGGGGGCGTATTACCTTGCTGGATATTCGCTGGAATGTGCCATAAAAGTATGCATTGCGAAGCAGGTGCAGCAGTACGATTTCCCAAATTTAGAGTTAGCTAAAAATAGTTACAGCCATAAACTAACAGATTTGCTGGGTGTCGCAGGTTTAAAGCAAAAGCTGAGTGAAAAAGAACAGGAAGACGGGAATTTTCAACTTAACTGGGCTGTCGCAAAAGATTGGAATGAAAAGGCGAGATACGAAAGTAGAGTCGAAGAAAGAAAAGCAAAAGATCTCTATGAAGCAATTACAGACAATCAATCAGGAATATTGGCATGGCTAAAGACATTTTGGTAACAGAGAGTCTTTCAGACTCTATGATAAAAGCCGGTGCCAAGCTAGTAGAAAGACTTGATGCCGAGCAGGCTGAGATAAAGAGCGCGTTTTGGCTTTATTTTTCAGAAGATAAAGCTTGGAAACTAATAATTGCTTCGCCTTTGGTCGATTCACTAGGGCCACGTGAGTACTACAAAAAAGTAGTTAGTGCGAACAGTTCTGCATCGAAAGAAGAGGAAGTAATATCTTTGAATGACATTGGTGTTACAAATACAGCGAATCAAGTTGTTCAACTTTTGAAGTTTGCTATAGGTACAGGCGATGGAATTTCTGGTATTAGGTTTTCTAGGAATACAATTAACGGTCATTTCATAGAAGACTCATACATTTACCGATCAAACTTATAACAAACACCTGCACAGGAACCAAAAGCGCCGCTTCGCTATGCTTTAGGTTCCTGTGAGGTGGGCGTTAGGCCCCATAGAAGATCGCCGCACGGTTCGTTTGACAATCTCATTAATTGTAGCTACATTAAAGTTATGAGAGTCGAGTTCGATCCCGCCAAGGACGCAGCCAACCAAGCGAAGCACGGTGTGTCTCTGGCTATGGCAGGCGACCTCGACTGGGAAGCCGCACTGGTCTGGTTTGATGAACGGTTTGAGTACGGCGAGTCGCGAATGATTGCGCTCGCTCCGCAAACCGAAATCCTGTACTGCGTGGCATTTGTAGACTGAGGCGAAGTGCGAAGGGTCATCAGCCTGCGCCGCGCCAATCGTCGAGAGGTGAAACACTATGTCGAAAATCTCTAAGCGTTCAACTATCCTCATGCCCACTGCGGAAGAGGACAAGGCCATTACTGCGGCAGCTAAAAGTGATCCTGACGCGCAGCCACTCACGCCAAAGCAACTGAAGGCGATGGTGCCAATCCGCGCACTGCGTGGTCGTCCGAGGTCTGAAAACAAGAAGCTGCTTGTGTCGGTGCGCTATAGCCCCGAGGTCATCGCCTACTTCAAGTCAACCGGTGAAGGGTGGCAATCGCGAATGGATGGTGTGCTTCGTAAGTACGTCACGCGCCATTCCCGTAGCGCGTGAAATGTGACCGAACCCTGAGGTCACCGGGTTACACCATTCCTGCAGGAACGCTATCGATGGTTGATGTGATCGGGAGATACATGGGGGCAAGCGAGATGATGCATCCCTGCCCGATCGGTTGTTTCAGTGTTTGAAGCACTTCAAAGTGGCGAATGGCCTCTTTTCCCGGATTAGCCGATATTTTTATTTCGACCGGATAGAGTGTGCCGTTCTGATGAATGAGCAGATCGACCTCTTTTGCGTCTTTGTCGCGATAGTACCTCGTAATGCAAATGCCAATAACAGCATCGGCTCAGAACGGGTAATGAGCGTAGCGTTTTCTTCTTCTGATACATGAACGGGGATGTGGCGATGTGATTATTGTTATCTATATTGACAACTTGACGTATCATCGCCGACAATCAGACGAACTGAATCTTGCAATTGGCCGAAGATTGAATTACAGATAGCCGTCATGAGTGAAGAGACCATCCATCCCCGTTTTCTGCGCCCGCGCATCGTGGAAGCTCTGGCAGATACGCCGGTGGTTCTACTCCACGGCCTGCGGCAGTGCGGCAAGACCACGCTGGCCCGACTGGTGGGCGATGAGGCCGGTTTTGCCTATTTCACTTTTGATGATGATGTCCAGCGGGCGGCGGCCCAGACCGATCCGATCGGTTATGTGGCCGATTTGCCGGAACGGGCGGTGCTGGACGAGGTGCAGCGGGTACCGGAACTGTTTACCTCGCTCAAGGCTGCGGTGGATACCCGCCGGTTGCCCGGTCGCTTCATCCTGACGGGGTCGGCCAATGTGCTGCTGGTGCCGAAACTTGCGGATTCTCTGGCTGGCCGCTGGACAAACCGCGTGCCTGGTGAATGTCTCCGAGCTGGCTGCGCCGTTTCAGATCAGCCGCCAGACGATTCGCGAATATCTGACGCTCTTGTCCCGGATTTTTCTGGTGGACGAATTGCCTTCATGGCACAGGAACCGGATGAAGCGGCTGGTAAAGACACCCAAGCTGCATGTAGGCGACACTGGACTGGCCTGCGCCTTGCTTGGATTGAACGGTAACTCACTGTGGGGGGATCGCCCACTGTTTGGCAGGCTGCTGGAAACATTCGTTTATCAGGAGTTGCGACGATTGGCCAGTTGGCATGAAGAAGCTGTCGCCTTCAGCCATTTCCGTGACAAGGATCAGGTCGAAGTCGATGTGGTGCTGGAATCCGAAGGGCTTGTGGCAGGAGTGGAGGTCAAGGCGGCTTCAACCGTAACCGGCGATGATTTCAAGGGCCTGCGCAAGCTGAAAGACGCCGTGCAAAATAACTTTGCAGCAGGTGTGGTGCTCTACGATGGCGAATCTGTTGCAGGATTTGGTGACAGGCTCTATGCCGTACCCATCTCACGGCTATGGGCGGGCGATTGATGCCTTGCACCGAAGCTGTCCTCGTTCAGAGTAGTCACGGTGACGTGGTTTATGAACTGACCGGCAGGATGCTGCAGCGCTTCAGATTCTGACAGTGGTGGAAACTGGTATCGGCTATAGCGTTTTTCGGCTGATTTTATCATCGAGTATAAAAACAGCCGAAAATAAGGATGCGACCTGTGAGACTGATGCAGATGGGGGTACTGCCATCGTTATAATGCCGTTCCGAATTCTATCGGGAGGGGGCCGGGCTGGAGCCCGGCGCTCCCAGGGTATGTCCCCCCTCAGTGTACCGAACATGAAATGCAGGGGTCGTATGACATCACCAGCATGACACAGAGCTTTTCAGTCTCGCGGTTGGTTTTCCCTTCCTTCATGGCCTCGGCGGCAAGCGCCTTCAGGTCGTAATGGATATTGGCGTTGTTCTGGGTTGTCGGAATGATGCAGTCCGCTTGCCGTCATCGTCCATTTCCATTGGTGGTAGAGGACGCCTCTCGGAGCTTCTACAGCACCGGTGGCGGCTCCGGCTCTGGGCTTGTATTCGGCCATAATGTTGCGGAGGTCAGCGTCGTAGTAAAAAATGGATATCTCTTGTGTTTTGAGATTTTACCGATTGCATGCTAAAACACAAGACCCGCTCCTTGTTTTCATCGCTTGACCTTGCCCGAAACCTCGGTATAGCATTGCCAAACTGCACACATTGTGATAAATTGAAAAAATGAAAAGAATCAATTGGAACACGGAAAAGAGCGTGGTACTCAAAGCATCACGGGGAATCTGTTTCGAGGATGTGGTTTTTTTGTTGAAAGGGGTGATATTGGACGACTATCTCCATCCCAACCAGGAGGTATACCCTGAATAACGAATCATGGTATTGAGCGTGACCAATTACGCATATCTTGTACCTTAAGTTGAGTAATGAGGAAGAGTTGTTTCTGAAAACCATTATCTCGAGCAGCAAGGCCAATCAGCAATATTTTGGAGAAAATCATGATGGCTAAACTGACCAAAGAAGATAAGGAAATACTGGATAGCTTTGAAAAAGGTGAATGGGTTCCTGTTCCCGATCTTTCAAAAAGAAGAAAAGAGTTGGCTGAGTATGCTGGTAATTCTTTGAAAAAAGATAAGAGGCTGAATATTCGGATTTCTGAAAGAGACCTCACTGAGTTACAAAGAAAGGCCATCAAAGAAGGTTTGCCGTACCAGACTTATGTAGCAAGTATTATTCACAAGTTCATTAACGGAACACTGGTGGATGGAACAGCAAAAGAGGTGCAAAACAGGCGCTGATGATTTACCCTGTGGAGCCTCGACGAGGTTCGCGATTCAAATAGGGATTATGCCCTGTATTCCTGACTCCGGTTTACACCATTCCTGCAGGGACGTTATCGATGGTTGATGTGATCGGGAGGTATATGGGGGCAAGCGAGATGATGCATCCCTGCCCGATCGGTTGTTTCAGGGTTTGAAGTACCTGAAAATGGCGAATGGCCTCTTTTCCCGGAGTTGCCAATTTTTTTATTTCTACAGGATAGAGTGTGCCGTTCTGATGAATGAGCAGATCGACCTCTTTGGCATCCTTGTCGCGATAGTAATAGATTGGGGCAAGCTTGCCGTTATGCCACCAGCTTTTGATGTCCGATACCACCCAGCTTTCAAGAATGGCTCCTGACATAGCTCCAGCTTCCAGCGTTTCAGGTGATGTCCACTCGGTCAGCCACGCCGCAAGCCCCGTATCGAGGAAGTACAGTTTCGGAGTTTTCACCACTCTTTTGTTGATATTGGTGTGTCACGGTTCGAGCAGGTAGATGATGCCTGAATTTTCAAGAATCGAGAGCCATCGTTTTCCGGTCGTATGGTTGATGTCGCTCTGGCGGCAAAGATCCAGGATATTGAGCATCTGGCCGGTGCGTGCCGCACAGGAGCGGAGAAATCTCAGGAATGCACTTTCGTCGCCGACATTGGCGAGGTCCCGTACATCACGTTGCAGGTAAAACGTCGGTTTTCGGAGTTGTCAGTGCGAGAGATTTTCGAGTTTTGTTACCCAGTTATTGAATAACGGGCATGATTCCCGCATTTTAGGGATGCCTATGGCAGTGGCTATGGCAATGCCGGTTGTGGTTTTTTTGAACCGGCTCGAGAGTTTTTCCAGCCTTTTTGAAGGAGCGGTTGTTGAGTGATCGTTGATGTTCTCCGGCTCGCCGCATGTGGCCAGAATCTGCTCGATTGCTTTTTGCGGCACTCCAGACTGTTCGGCAAGACCAGGCGGGTCACTGAAGTAGAGGGCTTCGATCTCATACATGGAGAGATAAGGAATGAAACGCTGGGCGGAATTGAGGTCTGAGAACAGGGTATCGACCTCTTCAGCCGTAGCCTGGTTCATGATCTGGGCCTTACGGGTATGTTGCGTCTGCTTTTTTGATTCCGCGTATCCGGGCCAATCGCTGCCAATGCCGTAGTAATCGACCAATAATGTTATCCAGGTATTCTTTCTTTGTTTCAGATGTTTCTCGATGTCATTACGGGCGCGTGCAAATTTGACATCGCCACCTTTTTCACCAGGCTTATTCAAAATGACAGGTGTAAGAAACACGCCTTGATGCGCCAGATATGGCGCCAACAACCGTTTGACAAAGAGTTGTTCTGTTGGCCCTTCTGCAAGCACAATTACTTCGGCATAATCATTCATGGCAGGTGCCTCCAGCAATGATATTCCGTGACCAGAGCTCACCGACAGAATAATTTTCCAGCCATTCATCGAAATCGGCACGATGCAATCGTTCAAAAACAGATTGTCCCTCTCTGCGGTTTACCACCACGATATCTTCGATGGAAAACTGATCGAGCAGCAGGGGGGACTGCGTCGCGACAATGATCTGCGTTCGTTTTGCCGCATCACGAATCAGTTCTCCGAGAATCCTTATGGCCTCCGGATGCAGGCCAAGTTCCGGTTCGTCAATGACAATGACGGAAGGCGGAAATGGATTCAACAATGCAGTGGCGAGGCAGATGAACCGAATGGAGCCATCGGAGAGGTGATAGGGCTGCATTGGAAAATCGGAGCCTTTCTGTTGCCAACTGAGTTTGACTTTTTCCGCTTCGCCCATTTTGAGTACGTCAAGACGGAAATCGTCAAAAAAAGGCATGACCAGCCGGACGGTATTGATAATCTCTTTATAATATGAAGGGGCAGGGAACTTGTTGCCGGTTTTCAATTTCAGCAGAAACGGGGCGATATTGCCGCCGTCGCTTCCGAGCTTAGCATTGTTTTCGATGATCTGGTAGCGGCGCATAGGGGCCGATGAACTGGTGTCATGGAAGTGATAGACCATCCAGTTGGCTATGGATCGATAAACAAAATAGCCTACCCCATGTCCTCCCGTAGCAGATGGCTCTTCCTGCTCGTCCTCCAGTCGGCTTTCAAGTGATGGACTGCCATAAGGTCGCCAATTCGTTGTAACATATTTCCGTTCTTCAATGACAAGAAAGGTATCGTCAACAGTAGGGGTCAAGTCAAAACGGTAGTAGTTCGATCCTTGTCTGTAATCGCTATGAGACTCGAATTCAAACTCCATCGATATTGCGGGAGTGTTCCTGGGGCCATTATGAAGAAAATTGTCGGCCCCTCCATTTTCAAGAATAAACTTTTGCATCCCTTTGCCGGACATCGCCATCAGCAACTGAAAAACCTGCACGAGGTTGCTTTTTCCGGAGCCATTGGCCCCGATGATGATGTTCAGATCACGGAGTTCAAACTCCTTCAACTCACGAATCGACTTATACCCGTTGATGCTTATTTTTCTGATTGCTCCTTTCATATCGAATGTTGTTGGAGGTGTTGTTCATAGTAAGAAGAGTTGCCGATATCATGAGTGCCGACCTGCCGAAAAGGGAAGGGTTCGGGTCGTTCGTTGGCAGGCACGTTGAGGCGCATTGGCATCAGTTCGTGAATATGTGGCGAAATGGCTTTCAGCATTGGGTTCAGGAACGGTAAAATGGCGGTTCCGGTGTTTTTTTCGGTCCGATGTAAGCCGAAAAGTCGTGAGCGGCCCGGTATTCAGGTTCTTTTGCTCATCCGAAAGGAAAAGTAACGAAAAGCTTCGATAATCGTTTAATTTTGAGCGAGATGATGGGACGCACACAACTGCTTAATCTTTTGTGAAAGAATCAGAAGTGCCATTTCGCCCGATGGATTCAGATGAAGATAGTGGGCTTTTAAGGCTCTAAATTCTGATCTCTTTGCTGTGCCAGACACGAATAATAACAACCGTATCCTGTTTGTCCCACATATAGCGAAGCACAAAAGTGCCAGCACCAAAAGAGGGAAGCTGTTCGCGTCTGCGAGTGTCATCCTCCATTGGGCGGCCAATCTCGGGCATCGATTTCAGTAGACATGCGCCGTCCAGAAAGACCCTTGCCGCTCGTGCAACCTTTAGCAACCCAGATACTTCCACGTCATGTAGGGAATTGTTGACTCGCTTGGAGGAAAAAGCGCTCAAGTGTTCTGGTTTTGTAGGGCATGATTCGGCTGATTTTATCATCGAGTATAAAAACAGCCGATAAAACTTCTGCCAGCAAGAAAAACAGTGCCTCTGAGACCGAGGCTGGCGTGGGGAAAAGGTTCGGCGCGTAAGTTGATGGTTGCTGCTGATGAGCAGTCAGAGTTTCCTGAGTGTGCCTGATGGCAGAAACAATGTATGAGGTGCACCGATGCAGGGAATGAATCCATGGTGCAGGTAAAACGTCGCTGCGCTCTCGTCTTTTGCATCGATCAGCAAGGCATAAACAGCCATCAAAGAACTTGATGAGCGTACCAGTGCGTCTGCAATGAGCGTGTTGCCAAGTCCCTCTCCCTGATAGCTTTTATCGATGGCGAGTCGTTCCTGCCTGTAAGTGCTGAATGCCTTTCGAAGGCTCGTCGAAGAGCGTCATTAGGTTCTGGTGGATTCAGCAGGGCTTCGGCGAAAGCCTCTTGTCCTTCCACTGATAACTGAACGATAAAATTTTTTTCGATTGCCTTTGTGGCAGCATCGAGTGCTGCATGAACGACAAAATCGGTTACTGTTCTCCCCTGAATATCTGCGGCAAGTTTTATCCGGGTATGGGTTGCCCTGGAGATTCTCGCTTCAAGACGGGCTTTGCTCTCACTGCTTTGCTTTGCATCTTTTCGGGCAGCAGACTTGACAGTTTTGCTCTGTTCGTTTACGTCCGTTTTCATGATGACTCTTTTTTTGTACGGCAATTTACCGGAGTATATGAATTTCAAAACATAAACTATTCACAAGGAACCGTGCCTCACGGGTTTTTTGTTTCTCCGGGTGCAAGCGGCAGAAAAGAGAGTACCTCTGAGAGTGATGCAGGTGGCGAAAAGGTTTGGCTCGTAATGTCCAACGTCATCCGCTCCGCATTGCAATTGCCACAGTCAATGGAGTTGATTATCTTCTGACGTGGAACTGTCGGCACATTGCAAATCCAGACGTTAACGGGTTATAAAAAGAGGAGCAAATGGAAGTTTACAAATTACATATTTCGTTTCCGTATGATGAGAGTGACATCCCTTGGTCTAAAACCGTAGAGGTCAAAGAGGACTTTTCGCTGCGGCAGTTACATAACTATATTCAAAAGATCGTAGATTTTGATGACGATCATTTATACGAATTTTACGTTGGTAAGAAGCCTGGAAATAAGGCTTATTCAGTTTCCAGGAAAACTAAACTGAATGAAATATATCCAATGACGGGATATAAATTATACTATCTTTTTGATTTCGGAGACAACTGGTTATTTGAGATAAAGAAGTCACGAAAGAAAATAGTTGAAGAAAAAAATAAAAAATATCCGTTTATAGTTGAGTCAACGGGAGTTAATCCTGAGCAATATCCGGATTATGAAGAATAAAGCAGCTAACCAGGCACTGCAACTGACCCAATTCCGCAGCATCTTTTTCTTGCATGAAGAGAACAAAAAAGTTCGCGCTTCATTGGGCAACTGAGCGAAGCGCCAGGCGATAAAAAATACGAGAACATGCGAGATACGCGGAATTTGAGGCTTCTTTGGGTAGCTGATTGGGCATCTATGGTGCAAGCGGGAGGAAATCGCAAAGCCGATAAGTTTCAATTGCACCAGGCACACATTTGCCACGCTGTGCCTCTCTGCGGGGATGCCATTGAAGGTGGTGAGTGACTATCTTTGCCACAAGCTCAATCACGCAGACGGAGGTTTACGCGAGGCTTCTTGAGGATGAGCGGGATAGGTATTTTGGCCGGGTTGGGTTGACGGTTTCGGACGCCAGGGAGTTGACATTATAATCCGAGTTCACTGTGTGATCCAAGACGAACCAGCTCAAGAACGTCGTCGCCTGTTTTGCGGTAGATCAAAATAAGATCAGGCTTGATATGGCAATCGCGGTACCCTGTGAATTTTCCCATAAGCGCATGATCGACGGCATTGGGCGGCAAGACCTCATCGGACTCGAGGAGATCAAGGATTCCATTTAATAGAGCATCAAGGGATTTCCCATACATTCCTGATTTTTCTCTTCGATAGTCATGCCTGAATTTCCGGGATAGCTCAATCCTCCTCATTAAGCACCCTGAATAATTCTTCTCTGGAACCAACGGCGATAAGCTCTCCTCGTTGCGACTCCATAATAGCTTCTATCGTCTCGGCATTCGGAATGAGCGGATCAAATGGCAGTGCTTTTTCAGCGGCAACCCGCATCAGCATAAGGCGCACGGCATCGGACAGGGTGAGCCCTATGGCAGCCAGTACTGCGGTGGCTTCAGCTTTGGTTTTTTCGTCGATTCGCGCCCTCACAACAGTGTTTGCAATCATCTCTTTTCCTCGTTTTAACTTTCGTTCTTCTTTGGTGTAGCTACAATGTAGCGGAATGGCGGCGTTATTTCCAGAATATTTTTTCCGGAACGACTGAAACCTCACTCTTCCGGTAGATCAGGCAGGTGGCAGCGCCGGTCAATTGATAGTGTTCCCAACGCTCCCTATCCTCTTGCTTTTCCTGTTTTCCGTTCGTTGCGTGAAGGATTGAGCGTTACCGTCACTACATGGAGGTGACCTTCAGTAGATCCACGGGATAAACGTCTTTACTTTTTTTGCGTAGTCGGCGTATTCCGGATGCATCTGGGTCAGCCACCGCTCTTCTTTAGATGCTTTGTAGCTGAAAAAGAGAATGGCGACGACGAGCAGCAGCAGGTGTGAAAGGCTTATGCTGAAAACAGACCATCCTAATGCAGCGAAGAGCTGGCTGCTGTAAAGCGGATGGCGCACCATGCCGTAAACGCCTGTTGTCACCAGCCGGTTGTGATCGACCGGATAGGGAAGGGGGGAAAGAAACTCCTTGATGTGGTGTGAGCCGAGGCCGCCCAGCAGGATTGCCGCGCTCCAGCAGATGATCAGCAAGGCCCACCGGAGCAGAACGGTATTGGCGAAGAGCTCGGTTGCGCTCTGATCAGGCAGTACCGGGGTCAGGATAAATGCGGCCATCAGCAGGAACTGCATCACCACAAGGTGTTCGCCTCGCTTTCCAGGTGGCATCCGGTTCTGTATTGGTTTATCGGGGGTCATTGTTCGAGCGGAAAAAATTGGGTTTAATAATTACCTTTCAATAACGTTGATGGCTTTAACCGGACATCGCTTTCATTTGAAACTTGTACCATGATCTCTCCGAAAAAGACACTGCTTCTCCTTATCGACATACAGGGCAGACTTGCTCAACGTGTGTATCAGGCTGATCTGGTTGAATAAAATAGAAAAAAACTCATCAGCGCCTGCGGGATTCTCGATGTGCCTGTACGTTTATACCGAACAGTATCGACAACGTGATTTATTGATGTCGGAGATCCGCTTCAGAGAAACGGGCTTGCCGAACTGACCGGCAGGGTGCAACAGGTAACGGCAAGCCCCCCTAATGCACCGAGCATGAAATGCAGGGGTCGTAGGAGCGCACCAGCATGGTGGCGAGCTTTTCAATCTCCCTGTCGCTTTTCCCCTCCCTGAGCCCCTGCTCGGTGAGTGCACGCAGATCATGGTGGATGTTGCCATTATTCTGGGTAGTGGGGATGATGCAGTTTGCCTTGACCACTTTTCCCGCAGCATCGGTTTCCATATGGTGATAGAGAATTCCGCGTGGCGCTTCAACCGCTCCCGTGGCGGCTCCGGCCTGGGGTACATATGGTGTTTTTATCTCCCGAAGCTCCATGTCGAGCAGCGAGTTGATGAGCTGTTCAGCATCCTCAAGAATATGAACACACTCTACAAGCTGGGCGATGTTCGTCATGAAGGGGTTGTGGCAGATCGGCTTGAGCCCCAGGCTTTCCGCAGCCTCCTTTGCGCCAGGATGCAGCAGATCATGGTTGTTGTTGAAGCGTGCCAGCGCTCCGGCAACCGAGGATTCACGGCTCAGCCGGGTGAATTTTGAGGTGGAAAAATCCATTGTGTACTCATTGGTCATCAAGAGATAGTCATTCTCTTCCCGCTTGACACCGTCGCTCGATACCAGGCTGCCGCCGATTGAGGGGTAGCTTGAGCCATTGCGCAATGAGATAAATTCGGTTTCGCGCGTGAAATCAGGCATGACGAGGGAG
This sequence comes from Pelodictyon phaeoclathratiforme BU-1, assembly GCF_000020645.1. GTDB lineage: Bacteria > Bacteroidota > Chlorobiia > Chlorobiales > Chlorobiaceae > Chlorobium > Chlorobium phaeoclathratiforme. The sequence continues at coordinate 2,588,642 of NC_011060.1, read as the reverse complement.
CGGAAAAAAGCAGATGCCGTGGCGAGCGCAGGCTTTCTCTCCTGAATCATGGTACGAAGGTTGAGAAGCTTCTCCTTGTCGGGGGCCTTGCTGAGCCCTCCCACCACAAGGCTGACCGGGTGGGTGCATCGTCCCGCAGTTATGGCGCTGATTTCGTTGCCAAGCTCCTTGAGCTGCAGCCCTGCCCTTACCAGATCGGGGTGTGACTCCATCAGCGGCAGAACGCTGGCGCTGTTGGCAAAATCCGGTGCGATGAGAAAAAAGAGGTGCAGGGCATGGCTTTGCAGGGTTTCACCGTGCATGGCCAGCAGCCTTGTTTTTTCGGCAGCAACCGGCGGTGCTATCGCCATGGCTCGTTCAAGCGCCCTGATACTTGCAAGGGCGTGGCTGATCGAGCAGATGCCGCAGATCCTTGAGGTCAGAAAGGGCACTCGTTCGGCGCTCATCCCTTTGATCATTACCTCAAAAAACCTTGGGGTTTCAACAATGGCCCATTGGGCTTCGACCAGTTGGCCCTTCCTGACGGTTATCCTGATGTCTGCGTGCCCTTCAACCCGTGAGAGGTGATGGATAGCAATCGCGTAGTCACGCTTCATGGCTTTGGAATGCTTCAAATGCGTTATAAAAAGCCAGTTTTTCCTGCAGGTCGTCGAAGCTCAGCCCTCTTTGCCTGACAAGATCAAGAAAGGCTGGCATGTTGATCTCCTCTGACGGGCCCCGGCATCCGAGGCAGGGCGTTTTTCCGGTTGTACAAACGGCATTGCATCCGGCGCGGGTGATGGGTCCGAGGCAGATTTCGCCAAGTTCGAAGAGGCAGGTGTTGAGTTGTGCCTTGCATTCCACACAAACCGGGTATTTCGGGAGCGTAATCTGCGAGCCACGAACAAGGCTTACCACAATCCGCTCCACCTCCCTCTTGTCAACCGGACATCCGGGTATGGAGAGGTCAACCTTGACCACATCGCTGATCTTGCGTACCGGAAGGGTTTCAATCGGCATTCCGGGATAAACCGCATCAATCATCTCCCTGGCGGGAAAGCGGTTTTTCAGGCTGTTGATCCCGCCGAAGCAGGCGCAGGTGCCGAATGCCACAAGGATTTTTGCCTGCTGCCGTATTTTCAGCAGTCGCTCGACCTCATCCTGGCGGCTGATGCTTCCCTCAATGAGGGCGATGTCGTAATCGTCGTGCTGTTCCGACGAGAGCTCCCGGAAATTTCTGATATCAAGAAGATTGAGAAAATCCGCAAGTGTTGATTCCCGGTTGGCCAGTTGCAACTGGCATCCTTCACAGCAGGTGAAGTCGAAGGAGGCTATTTTCAGCCTTTCAAAGGAGACTCCCTGGTGAGCGATTAGTTCTCCCATTCTAAATGGCCTCCTTGAGATTCATGACCGTCCAGTAATCGAAAACCGGGCCGTCAATACAGGTAAAGGTGGAGCCAACCATGCATCGGCAGCATTTTCCCATGCCGCAGTGCATCCGCCTTTCCAGCGAAACGAACATGCGGTTCATGGGTATGCCAAGCCGGTCAAGATAACCGCAGACAAACTTGAACATGACCGGCGGGCCGCAGACGATGGCCCACGTTTTGGCGGGATCAATTGAAATATCGTTGAAGAGATCAGTGATCATGCCCTTTTTTCCCTTCCATCCGCTGTCGCCATGTTCAACAATGGTGTGCAGGTTGATATGGTTGATCATCTTCCACTCGTCGAACTGCCACGTGAAGAGAAGCTGCGAGGGCTCTTTTGCACCATAGAGCAGGTTAACGTCAAGAAATCGGTCGCGGTGTTCATTGATCCAGTAGAGCGGTGCACGGAGCGGCGCAATGCCGAGCCCTCCGGCAACCAGCAGAACGTTATGGCCGCTCATCTCATCCATCGGAAATGCCGATCCAAAAGGGCCCCTTATGGCAACATGGGCACCCTCTGTGAGCGTGAAAAGGGCAGAGGTCACATGGCCCGCCTTGCGGATGCAGAGTTCCAGAAACTCATGATTGCTGTTGGAGCTTGAAATCGAGATCGGCACATCACCATAGCCGGGCACTTCGAGCATGAGAAACTGGCCGGGCCTGAACCTGAAGAGGGAGCGCTCGACAGGATCGATAATGCGGAGCTGAAAAAGCTTCTCCTGTTCGGTGAGACGAACGATATTGGTAACGGAGCACTTGTAGCCAAAGTCGGTTTTCAATACCTCCGACCGCCGGTTGAAATCAGGTGCCGATGAGGCGAAGTCCTCCCGGTTTATGTCCTGGCAGGGGATGACGAAACGCAGATCATGCATGATTCTTTCTCCATTCTGAGGTCGTTGATCACTTCTTTCGGGTTGATCCCGGCAAGGCATGCCCTGCCGCACCGATTGCATCCCACACAGATCTGCTGATTGGCGTTTTCGGCAAATCCCCGGTGCTGGTGATAATAGCGATATTTCAGTCGGTCGCCGTTCTTCGGACGAAAATTGTGTCCGCCGGCAACAACTGCGAAATCAACAAGATTGCAGGAGTAAAGCTTTTTTTCGCGTGAAGCCACTTTCAGGCTGGTGTCGAATGATTCCGTGACCGAGTAGCAGTAGCAGGAGGGGCACACCATGGCGCAGCTTCCGCAGTTCAGGCATTTATTGCCCCATTTTTCCCAGACGGTGGAGTCGAACTCAATGTCGAGAATGGTTGGAAGCCCCGTGACATCAATTTCAGTTTCAAAACCATTCTGTATCTGTTTGCGCCGCTCAACAAGGGCGCAATTATCGTCATAATTTGGGTCGCGGGTCTCGAACTCCTTGAGAAAATTAAATGCTTTTGACGAATTGATCGAGAGGTAGTAGTGGTCGCCAATATCCGAACAGAAGAGGTTGAAGCCGGTCGTGACCGTATGATGGTTCATCGATTTGCAGAAACAGTCCGGCAGGGGCAGATGATCCATGCCGATAACAAAGGTGTTTTTGCGTTTGGCCAGATAGTAGGGTGATGGAAAATGGCCGTTGAGCAGGACGTCGTCAAGAATGTTCAGGGCGCTGATGTCACATGCTCTCAGACCGATGAGCACTATCGGTGTTGCTTCGTAGGCAATCTGCTGTTCCCAGTCATCCCCGCGAAAAAGAAAACGCGACAACTCTTCGCGGAAAGGAAGAAAAAAATGCTTCGCCGACGATGCCGTGGCGGTATAGTCGAAGGCGATATCACGGGCCGACTGTACCGGCTGGAACTGGTAAACAGGATTGCCACGGTGATCTCTATCAACCTCCCTGGGCCCGAAAGAGCGGTTGTTTTCGACCAGGGCCCCTATAAACTTTGTGAACTCCTCTTTGGAAATGACTTTGTAGATCATCGCTCAAGCTCCGGTTTCTCTCATCCTGCAAAAGAGCATTGCACTGGTAAAGGTACGTAAAATCGTTCGGTTTACGCTCTTTTTTCAAGAAGATAAACCTTGTCATGTTTCCTTACCTTGGCACACCGCAAGGTAACATTGTCGCCTTTGATGGCATCGAGATCGGGTCGGTCATTGGTTAAAAAGGAGTCGGCAAAGGCGGTGACGACACCGGTTTTTGCCCCCTGGATGGAGAGTTTGTCGCCGCTTTTAAGGCCGCGAGCCAGGATATGGATCTCGGCAACCTCCACTTTTGGATAATATTTCTGTACCTCACCGATATAGCTCTTTTTCTCTTTGGCCAGTGAACCGTACTCCCTCACCCACTCTTCAAGAGGCTTGCCAAAATAAAAGCCTTTCGAAAATCCACGGTTGTAAACGGTTGCAAGCTCCTCCTTGAGCTGTGTTGTCAGTTTGCTGTACTCATTTCTGAATTCCGGGTCGTTGCGGCGGGTGGTGCAGAAGTCGATCGAGCTGCGGTATGCTGTTGTGGCCGTATGCACATATTCCGGGCTGCGGCTTCTCCCTTCGATTTTGAAGGCGGTTATTCCCGCATCCATCAGCACATCAATAAATTCCACCGTACAGAGATCCTTTGGACTCATCACATAATCTGTTCCAAGCACAAGTTCCTCCTTCTCTTCCGGATCGGTAATGAGATACTCCCGACGGCACGGCTGCACACACTGACCACGGTTTGCCGAGCGGCCGAACAGATCCTGTGACATGAAACAACGCCCCGATACGGCAACGCACATGGCGCCGTGAACAAAGCATTCAATCTGCACATCCAGCCCGTCTGCCTTTATGCTATTCGTAATATGGCGTACCTGTTCAATGGTAAGCTCTCTTGCGAGTACAATCATTTTTGCCCCGAGAGCGGCATAGAATTTTACAGCGCTGTAACTGCTGACCGATGCCTGTGTCGAGATATGAAAGGGTATTCCAGCTTTCCTGCAGGCCTCAATTACCGCCATGTCCGAGCAAATGATGGCGTCAATTCCCACCCTTTTTGCTACGGCGATGGTCTGCGTCATCTTTTTCAGTTCATTGTCATAGACAATGGTATTCAGTGCGAGGTATTTTTTCGCATTGTATTCCTTGCAGAGAGCCTTGATGGCAGGAAAATCAGCAGGAGTGAAATTGCTGCTCCCTGCACGCATGTTATAGCCCTCGGCTCCGAAGTAAACCGCATCCGCTCCCGCCTTCAGTGCAGTAAGCAATCCGGTCATGTCGCCGGCAGGCGCAATCAGTTCAACCTTTTTTTCCAGCATGTACGCGTTACTGTTTCATTTTCCCAAGGGCTCCTGAAAATCAGTTGCCATCTAACAGAGTGGAACCTGTGGGTTGCCTTTAACGATAACAATCTTTCGGAAATTCTGAAGAGAGATTTGCCATTTTATCTGCAATGAAAATGAAAATCGTCAATCAGGAAAGAGGCGATTCTGAACCCGGCTCTTTTTTATTACGTCAATACGATATTTATTTTGTACTTTAATACCGTGTGTGAAGTGTAGGGTTGTGGCTCTTTTTTTAGGAATCTCTTGATTTGTAACGTTTTTCGCGTACAAATTTTACCGGCAGTGGCTCTCTACTGCCGCTTTTTTTTGATCCTTCAATGGACTCTCCCTTCGATATGGTGTTTGGTTTGTTAAGTTCATTTTTTTTGAGGGTTCATTGTATTGAGCTGATGACGTGTTCAAGATGGAAGGGAAATCCGGTACTGAATTGGATTTATGGGTCTGTTTGATTTATGTTTCAGGAGGAGTCGCTTGGATCAGCTTTATCGGCTCTGAAAAACATCTGCATACCCTGTTCTTGATTCTTCCACAGTGTCAATTTCAAGACGATGACTTATTCCGGAGATGGCTTCCTGCACAAGTATTTCCTTGGTAATTCAGCGAAGCGATTGCATAAATGGCTTCACTATTTCGATATTTATGAGCGGCATTTCTCAAGATTCAGAGGCAAGGCGCCCGTCATGATTGAAATCGGCGTTTTTGGTGGCGGATCGCTCGCAATGTGGAAAGAGTACTTTGGCAAGGAGGCAAAGATCATCGGTATTGACATTGATCCGGAATGCAAGGTACATGAATCGGATGGAGTCGAAATATTTATAGGCAGCCAGGATGATCCCGCCCTGATCCAGCAGATATTCAATAAGTACCCCTGGGTTGACATTGTTCTTGATGACGGAAGTCACATGATGCATCATATGGTCTCCTCATTCGAGTTGATGTACGATAGGGTGCAACCTAACGGAATCTATATGGTGGAGGATACCCACACCTGCTATTGGCCTGAATATGGCGGTGGATTAGAGCTTCCGAACACCTTTATCGAATATGCAAAGCATAAAATGGACGAGCTGAACGCTGTTCATTCGAGAGAGATTCTTCCGGTTTCAACATTTACCAAATCTACGGATTGCATTGCCTGTTACGACAGTGTGGTTGTTTTCGAGCGGCGCCCACAGGGAATGCGACAAGCGATTATTACCAATCCAATGAGTTGAGCGTGAGGTATATGCCATATTCTGTTGCACCTGTTTCATCAGGAAGGCTTACATTTGCTGTGCATGATCAACATCAGAAACTGCGGGCACTCTTCTGCAATCAGGATGCTCCTCTCTTTCTGTTCTTGAGTCAGTTACTCCATAACGATATAAAAGAGAAGCAGGGATTATGAATGACCGTTTTTTTCTGAAATTGCTGCTGGCGCTTTTTGCCGGGCTCATTTTCGCCGAGGTGCTGGTTGTTCTGCTTTTCGGGCTGCGGCTGGAGCTTATACTCTTCTGCTTTATTGTTGTCGCGGCTTTGACCGGTATTGCGGTCGTTGTACGCCTGCTGCTGGTGGAGCGGAGGGAGATTGACTCGGTTTCCATGCGGCGCGCGATGCAGAAGCGCGAAGGCATCATGCAGGATCGGTTGAAGGAGTATGATGTTGATGAGGAGTTTATCGGGGGGAAAAAAGTGATGCGCCCGAAAGGAAACAGTATGTCACCCGCTCATCGGGAACACCTGAGTGATAAGAGCGCTTCCCCGGCTGCTCCGGTTAGCCTCTCGATTGAAGAGGCAATTCGGCTCCATGCCGGGATGTACGGGGGGCTTGAAAAACTGCTGCAACTGATGGAAAAGATAGATGAAGCCTCTTTCAGCTCCCTTGTGCAAAAAGCGGGTCTGGGTACTCTTTCACGACAGGAGGTCATGCTCAGGATTACCTGCATGATTGATGAACAGGCCTCTTCAGGCGGAGCTGCCAGCCGGAAGTCATGCATTATCGAGGGTTATTCCATGGAAAGTGAGAGTTTTGACGACTATATCCGGCGCAGTATGAGTGGTTCAGAGGAGGCTTCGGAGAGCGGGGATAAAGGCTTTTCCATTGAACTGGACGGCGCCGCTCTTTCAAAGGGTGTTGGTGTGCCTCCAGCGGATTTTTCCCACGATCCGAAATCGATGATTGCAAGTCTGAAAAGAGCGGGATCGCACACATGAAACCCGTTGCAACCACGCCCTTAAGCAAAGCGAAGCTTCAGAAGTACGTTAAACTTCATCAGAAAAAGTTCAGGGATCAGGAGCGCCTCTTTCTTGCCGAAGGGCTCCGTACGGTCAGGGAGCTCTGCCTCAACCTGCCAAGTGAGGAGATGCTTGTCGCTCTGCTTGTCAGGGAGGGAGAAGCGGAGGTCGCCCGTTTTGCTCAACCCTGGAAGGGAAAGCTCTTTTCCATAGGCGAAAAAGAGTGCGCCCAGCTTTCCGAAACCGCAACGTCGCAGGGGATTTTCGGTGTTTTCCGTCAGCAGCGTCCGGTTGAGCCTGCTGCAGAAGCGGTTTCTGCAACGTCCGACAAATCACTCATCGTTGCGCTTGATGATGTTCAGGATCCGGGCAATGTAGGTACCATTCTCAGAACAGCGGTCTGGTTCGGAGCTGATGCCCTCATTTGCAGCACCGGAACAGCCGACCGCTATAACGCCAAGGCAGTCCGCTCTTGTGCCGGAAGCATCTATGCCATCCGCCATTATGGTGTTGATCGACTTGAGCGTGAACTCCTCTGGTTTAAGAAACAGGGCTATTCCATTACCTCTTCATCCCTTGAAGGAAAGGATTTTCGTGAGTTCAGCTCCTGGCCCGCAAAACAGGTGCTCGTGATCGGCAACGAAGCCAACGGCATCAGTGAACCCGTAAAAGCGCTGGCCGATCGGCTGGTGCGCATACCCCACAGCGGCAGAAGCGTGCGGGTTGAATCGCTCAACGCCGCAGTCTCCGCCGCCATCCTTATGGAGCGTCTGGTGCTTTCATGAAAGTGTGAGAAGTTCTTCAACGCCTTATAATTCATCCGGTTGTAACGGGAAAATTGCGTCTGATGGTGTGGAATAACCGCGCACTACACCAGCAGCACAGGAGAATCAATCTCATTGATGAGGTTGTGCACGGTTTCTGTCGGCAGGCGCATCCGGTCGCTCAGGACATGCAGGCCTGAATCGGCCATGCGGATATACTGGGCCAGCGTTTTTTCGTCATGGAGAGGGAGGTGATAGTATGCAAGATCGGTATCAGGAACCATCATGCTGGAGGAAAGTTCATGCTCCATCATCTGCGCCTCTTCCGGGGTTTCTCCAAGGATCAGCACATTGAGCATGATGCCCGGTTGTGCGAGGTCGAGGGCGGCGCCGAGAGCCTGTTGTGCTCCTTTGGAGCCATCATAGAGTACCAGAAGTGGCCACTCTTTTGCAGTAAAACCGGTACGCATGAAGAGGAGCGGCCGTTTTCCTTCAGCAAGAGCCTTTCTTGCTGTTGAGCCGAGTCCTTTGCGGCAGGAGGGTGACCGGCCTTTGCGACCGAGGAGAAGGAGGTCGGCTTCATGTGCAGCGAGAATCACCTCTGCGGGCACCAATCCCCGGCATACCCTGAACGAGTGCTCTACCATGAGCTCTCCGGCAATGCGCTGTAAGGTGCTTTCAGCCTCTCTTGCCTGTCGTTTCAGTGAGCGTTCAAGCTGCACCTGCTCAATATTTTCAGGTTCGGCGCTGTTTTCATGGCTGCAGGGCAGTTCTGCCATCCGCAGCAGATTGATATCTTCAACAAAAATGCCAACCAGATCAGCATGGAACAGCCGGGCCAGTTCGGCTCCGGCTGACAGTGCGGCGATGCTGTGCGGTGAACCGTCGAGGGCAACGGCGATATGGCGGATGACAAGAGTGTTCAGGCGCCATCTCCGTCAATATTCATGGTTGGATGCAGACGGACTGGCTTCGGAGCTTTTTTGCGCAGTCGGATATTGAGCATTTCAACCGAGATGGAAAAAGCCATGGAAAAATAGATGTATCCCTTTGGAATCTCAAAACCGGCCCCTTCGGCCAGCAGGGTGACGCCGACAAGAATGAGAAAGCTCAGGGCAAGCATCTTGATGGTTGGATGCTCATCAACAAAATCGCTGATCGATTTTGAGGCAACCATCATGATGCCGATCGAGATCATGATGGCGATGATCATCACCTCGATATTTTTTGCCAGTCCAACGGCTGTGATGACCGAGTCAAGCGAAAAGACAACGTCGATAATGGCAATCTGCAACATGGTAAGGATGAAGCTTCCATTGGAACTGCCTTTTTTTTCCTCTTCCGAGCCCTCAAGACTCTGGTGAATCTCCTGTGTGCTTTTTGCAAGCAGAAAGAGTCCTCCGCCAATCAGGATCAGGTCGCGTCCTGAAACATGGTGATCAAGCAGGGTGAAAAGGCCTGTTGTCAGGCTCATAACCCAGGTAATGGAGAGCAGAAGGGCAATTCTGGTCAGCATGGCGAGCCCAAGTCCGATAATTCTGCCTTTGCTTCGCTGCTGTTCCGGGAGCCGACCGACGATAATTGAAATAAAAATAATATTGTCGATGCCGAGTACAATTTCCAGAGCCGTTAATGTCGCCAGGGCAATCCAGGCTTCCGGCTGCGTGATCCATTCCATAAGGGGTGATATTAGGGTAACTGTTTTTTATCCAAAATAATGTGAAACTTAATGTACTGAACAGATTGTGCCCGGCAAAAATTCAGAAGCTGTAAAAAGGTTTTGGCAAGATGGTACTCGTTTTTTCGTTACGTTGTAGCTGTAATATTTTTGTTGGATGATTTTACCCCCTCCTCCATGCAAAAAGAGAGCTCTTTTCCTGAGTTGGCGGTATTGAGAGAGACCTTTGAGAGCGGTGTAACCCGTGACCTTCCGTGGAGGCGTTCTCAGCTTCTTGCACTTGAAACCTTTCTCCTCGATCGTGAAAAGGAGATTGCTGCAGCCGTGCATGATGATTTCAGGAAGTCTGAGGCGGAGACCTTTCTGACCGAGACGGGGTATCTTCGTGGCGAAATCCGCTTCGCACTGAAGCATCTCAAATCATGGATGAAGCCTCTCCGGGTTTCCATTCCGCTCATCTATCAGCCCGCAAAAGGTTCATGTTACCATGAGCCCTATGGAGTCGTGCTTATTATCGGGGCATGGAACTATCCCATCAACCTCTCTCTTGCACCTCTTGTCAGCGCACTTGCTGCCGGTAACTGTGCTGTCATCAAACCATCGGAACTCGCTCCTCACAGTTCAGCACTGATTGCCGAGGGGTTGGGTCGCTATCTTGACCGGAGCGCTGTCAGGGTGATTGAGGGTGGTGCAGAGGTGGCAAAGGCTCTGCTTGCTGAGCGATTCGGGTACATTTTCTATACAGGCAGTCTTGCGATTGGCCGGGAGGTCATGCTTGCCGCAGCGAAGCATTTGACTCCATTGACCCTCGAACTTGGGGGAAAGTGTCCCTGTATTGTTGAAGAGAGCAGTGACCTCAGGGTGGCAGCTCGCAGAATTGTCTGGGCCAAGTTTTTAAACGGAGGGCAAACCTGTCTTGCGCCTGATTATGTTCTGGTAAACGAAAAACGGGAAGCGGAGTTGCTGCGTTACATGCAGGAAGCCATCACCGATTTTTACGGTGATGACCCCCGGTTGAGTCCCGATTATCCCCGTATTGTCACGATGGATCACTTCATGCGGGTTGAAAAACTGCTTGACGGTTCATCAGTCTGGAGTGGAGGAGGGTGCGACCAGGCAGAGCGCTACATTGCCCCCACCATTCTTCGTGGAGTGACGCCAGCCTCTCCCGTTATGCAGTCGGAAATTTTTGCTCCCCTGCTGCCGGTCATTGCCTATTCGGATCTTGCAGATGCGCTTGAAATCATCCGCAATGGAAAGGAGCCGCTTGCACTCTATCTGTTCTCTTCCGATCGTGCTGTACAGGAACGGGTCGTGCGCCACTCCCGTTCAGGCGGAGTCTGTATCAACGACCTCCTCTTCCAGGCGGCGCTTCATAACCTTCCTTTCGGCGGGCTTGGCCACAGTGGATTTGGGGCCTATCATGGCAAGGCGGGGTTTGATACCTTTTCCTTTCAGCGCACGCTCATGCACCGCTCGCTCTATCCCGATCCCGATTTGCGTTACCCTCCGTACAGCAGTACAAAATTCGGACTCCTTAAACGCCTTGTTACCTTTTTCCAGAGATGAAAAAAACTGCTCTTGCACTCGGGGGAGGAGCTGTCCTCGGTGCCGCTCATGTTGGTGTGCTGAGGGCGCTGGCTGAATTGCAGATTTCGGTATCCATGGTCAGTGGCACCAGTATTGGCGCCTTTATTGCTTCGCTCTATGCTTTTGGCAAAAGCTGGCAGGATATTCGCGATATTGCCTTTTCTATGGACTGGTTTGATCTGTCGAGTCTGTCGCTTTCGCAGTACGGTATCCTGACGAATAAAAAATTTGGCGGTATTGTAACTGAGCTGCTCGGAGAGAAAGATATCAAAGACGCCTTGATCCCGCTTTTTATGGTCGCAACCGATATTGGAACCGGCAAAAAAGTTGTTTTCAGCGAAGGGAATGTGGCTGCTGCGGTGATGGCAAGCAGTTGTATTCCCGGTATTTTCAGACCAGTTGATTATTCCGGTGCGCTCCTTGTCGATGGTATGCTTGTGGAAAATGTTCCCGTCTCCCCACTTGTGGAAAATGGTGCGGAATCGATTGTCAGTGTTGATCTTCTGGCCTTTCATGTTTTCAAAAAACCTGAAAATATTATCGGAATTTTGCTGAACGCATTTTACAGTTCGCTTACCAATACAACAGCCATACAGATAGCCGATGCAGATTTATCTATTTCGCCAAATCTGTCGAAATTCAATCTCATCGATTTCGACCAGATTCCTGATCTCATTGAGGCGGGTTACCAGGCATCCTTACCCGTGCTGAAAGAATGGGTGGCAGGAATGAGGAACGCCTCCGGCTTGGTCGAGTTGGAGTAAAGTGTTATTTTGTTAATATGAGTTAAAAAGAGACGATTATCTTTCCGGAAAAAGAAAAAAAGAGAGTCCGTTATGAAAAAAGCAGCAGTAGCTCTTTTGGCCGGGTTTGTAGCGCTGTCATCTTCAGTTTCATCTGCTTTTGCGGCGAAACCTTATCTGAGCGGTCGCTTTGCTGTATCCATGCTCTCTGATTCTGAAATCACACCACTCTCTTATGACACAGGGTATATGCTTGCGGGTGCGGTTGGGCTTGATAATGGCCCCTATCGCATTGAAGCGGAATTGGGTAGACAGAACAGTGGAGTTTCAAAGAGTCTCCGCTCTCTGGTGATGACAACATACATGGGCAATCTCTCTTTTGATCTGGATTTGCCTGTTGCTCCGCTCAAACCCTTTATCTCTGCGGGAGTTGGCTTGGCCAATGTGAAAGAGGATGATGGCATTGGCGGCAATGTCGATGACATGGTCTTTGCCTGGCAGATTGGTGCCGGAGCCGGGTTTGATGTTGCGCCCCTCGTAACCCTTGAGGTGCAGTATCGCTATCTTGTCGCCAACGATCCTGAGCTTGCAGAGCACAAGAAGTACACTATCGATAATCACAACGTGCTCCTTGGTCTGAGAGCAGGGTTTTGAAGTGAGGCTTTTTGACTGTTTTGACATCTTGTAACTGTTTAATCAAGTGAGGTTGCCATGCCTATCCGTAAATTGAGGGAGTTTCTTGACAGCCATGCCGTCAGGTATTTCGTGGTCAGCCACTCTGCAGCCTATACGGCTCAGGAAATAGCCGCAGCGGCTCATGTTCCCGGAAAAGAGCTCGCTAAAACCGTCATTGTCACCATTGCCGGAAAAATGGCGATGGTTGTTTTGCCGGCTTCCCGTCAGCTCGATTTTGAGCTTTTGCGTGAACTGACAGGTACCCGGGACGTTGAACTTGCAGACGAGAAAGAATTTTCCGGACTTTTTCCGGAATGCGAACCCGGCGCCATGCCCCCTTTCGGCAACCTCTATGGTATGGATGTCTATGTTTCGGAAGAACTTGAGGATGATGATGAAATTGCTTTCAATGCCGGAGCCCATACCGAGCTGTTACGGTTGTCCTATGAAAGTTACAAAAGATTGGTTCATCCCATTGTTGCGAAGCTCTCTCTGGGGGTGAAGTGAATGCGAGGGATGTGATGGGTTTTTCCGGGGAAATGTTACCTTTGGTTCAAACCTGTTGCCGAACCGGAAATTTATTCAGGCTCTTGGCACTCAGGAAACTGAATCGATATAGTCTGTATATTTCTCTCTTATGAAGATTGCCTTATACGCCGGGACGTATGTCAGAGACAAGGACGGTGCTGTAAAATCCATCTATCAACTGGTCTCTTCATTCAGGAAAAAAGGTCACAGGGTAGCAGTCTGGTCTCCGGATGTGACAAAAGGGGATAATCACAGTGGTTTAACCGTTCGCAGAATGCCTTCTGTGCCGATCCCCCTTTATCCAGACTATAAACTTGGCTTTTTTACCAACGAGACCCGCCGTCAGCTTGACGCGTTTGCACCGGATATCGTGCACATTTCGACACCTGACATTATCGGCAGAAAGTTTCTTCTTTATGCCAGAAACAAGAACATTCCGGTGGCCTCGGCATTTCATACCGATTTCCCCTCCTACTTCAGCTACTACCGGCTTGGGTTCGCCGTTAAACATGCATGGAAATATCTGACCTGGTTTTACAACAATTGTAATATGGTGCTGGCTCCAAATGAGAGTGTGCGGCACAAACTGGCGGGTTATGCTATCCGAAACATCGAAATCTGGTCGAGAGGAGTTGACAAGGAGCTTTTTGATCCATTCCGTCGTTCCGAAAAACTGCGATCGGAGTGGAATGCAACAGGGCGAACGGTTATTGTCTATGCCGGTCGTTTTGTGCTCTACAAGGATATTGAAGTTGTCATGAGCGTCTACGATCGCTTTATGCAGGGTGAATATGCCGACCAGGTTCGCTTTGTCATGATTGGCTCCGGTCCTGAAGAGGAGGAGATGAAGCGCAGAATGCCCGAAGCTGTTTTTACCAGTTATTTGACCGGGGAAGAGCTGCCTGAAGCCTATGCATCCGGTGATATTTTTCTGTTTCCTTCAACAACAGAGGCTTTTTGCAATGTTGCGCTCGAAGCTCTTGCCTCGGGCCTTCCGGTCATTGTTTCTGATGTTGGTGGTTGTCGTGATATTGCTGACCGTTCTGCTGCTGGATTTGTTGTTCATGAAGGGTGTGTTGATGATTTTTACGGCAAATGTCTTGCACTGCTCGGTGATTCTCTCCGCTACCGGGAGTTGAGAGCTTGTGGCTTGGCCTATGCGGAGATGCAGTCATGGTCTGCAGTGAACGGTTTCGTGATTGACCGCTATCAGGAGCTGGTGGATCGAGCAAAAAGGAGTGCTGAGGAGCGAGTATTGAGTTTTGAGGGATGAGCGGGATGGCTATTGTGCCTGATAATGTTGATGGAGTGTTATGAAAGCAGGGATGGTTGGTTTGGGGAAAATGGGGTTCAATATGGCGGAGCATCTGCTTGAGTGTGGTCATGATCTTGTTGTTTATGATTTGATGGAAGAGAGGGTTGCTGACCTGGCTGCAAAAGGCGCGGTTGCTGCCGCCTCTTTGCAGGAGCTTGCCGGTATGCTCGATGCTCCTCGTCTGATTTGGCTGATGGTGCCTGCCGGAGATCCGGTTGACCGTACGATTGAGCAGCTTCTTCCCCTGCTTGAGCGTGGCGATAGTGTTGTTGATGGCGGTAATTCACACTACAAGGATTCTGAACGGAGGGCTTCCCGGCTCGGGCAGGATGGGGTCAACTTTCTTGATGCCGGTACAAGCGGAGGTCTGGAAGGGGCACGGCATGGCGCCTGCATTATGGTTGGTGGCGAAAAAGCGGCTTATGACGCTCTTGAGCCCTTGCTGAAGGCGCTCTGTGTGGAAAATGGCTATGGCTATATGGGTCGTTCAGGTTCCGGCCACTTTGCCAAAATGGTTCATAATGGTATTGAATATGGCATGATGCAGGCTATGGGCGAAGGGTTCAATCTGCTTGATGCAAGCCGTTATGATTTTGATCTTGAAGAGGTTTCCCGTGTCTGGGCTCATGGTTCGGTGATCCGTGGCTGGCTGATGGAGTTGATGGTACAGGCGCTGCAGAAGGATCCCAACCTGGCTTATCTCAAGGGATCAATTGCCGATTCAGGAGAGGGGCGCTGGACGGTTGAGGCTGCTCTTGAACATGAGGTCTCGATTCCGGTGATTGCAGCCTCTCTTTTCAGCCGTTACCGTTCACGTTCCGATGAAAATCTATCCGACAGGGCAGTTGCTGCATTGCGTCATGAGTTCGGAGGACACGCCTTCATTATCAAGCCATAACCGGGCACAACCATGCAGGAAAAACCCGATAATTGTACCATTGTCATTTTTGGTGCACACAGCGACCTTGCCGCGCGCAAGCTTTTCCCATCATTTTATGAACTTGCTCTTTGGGGGCATCTTCCCGATGAGTACCGCATTCTTGGTGTTGGGCGAGCAGCTCTTTCTCATAAAGAGTTCCGCTCACTGGTACGTGAAAAGATGGTCGCTGTATTGCCTGATCTTCTGCGCGATGAAGCGGCTTATGCCCGTTTCTCTGCCCGGCTCTTTTATGTAGGGGTTGATTTTGCCGAGAGAGAAGAGTATCATGCCCTGCAAAAAGCGATTATGAGCGGTGAGGCAGATTCCGCCACCTGCCGGAATATCCTCTTCTATCTGGCAACCCCGCCCGTTCTTGCGCCGATCATTGTCAGGAACCTGCAGTATGTTAGACTTGGAGAAAAAGATGTTTCCCTCCCTGGGTGGCGGAAAATCATTGTTGAAAAGCCCTACGGAAGGAATCTGCAGACGGCGCGTGAACTCAATACGGTTATTGGAGAGGTTTTCCACGAAGAGCGGATTTTCCGTATCGATCACTACCTCGGCAAGGAGACGGTACAGAACATCATGGTCTTCCGCTTTTCAAACGGGATTTTTGAACCCCTCTGGAACCGCCATTATATTGCAAATGTCTCCATTACCATTGCTGAAAAGTTCGGTATCCGTGATCGCGGCTCCTTCTATGAGGGGGCTGGTCTGCTGCGCGACATCATGCAAAATCACGCACTGCAGCTTCTTGCATCAGTTGCCATGGAGCCGCCTGTCGATTTTTCAGCCGAATCGGTGCGCGATGAAAAAGCGAAGCTGCTCCGTTCAATTCGTCCCTTCACGCCAGAACATGCAGCGCAATCCATTGTTCTTGGCCAGTATGATGGCTACCGTTCTGAAAAAAATGTTGCTCCCGACTCAACCGTTGAGACCTTTGCTGCGATAAAATTTTTTGTCGATAACTGGCGATGGAAGGATGTTCCCTTTTTTGTCAAGGCGGGCAAGAATCTTGCCGAAACGGTGACCGAGATTGTCATTACCTTCAAGTGTCCTCCCCAGAACTATTTTGGTCCAGCCGAAAGCTGTAGTTATACAGCCAATCAGGTGATACTGCGCATCCAGCCGGAAGAGACCATTGCCCTCAAGTTCGGGGCAAAACGACCGGGCGAAGCGGTGATTACCGATCCCGTCTTCATGAAATTCGATTACAAGACTTCGTTTGATGAGGTTGGCGCAACTCCTTATCACCGCCTGCTGCTTGATGCCATGGCAGGTGAACAGATGAACTTTATCCGTCAGGACAGTGTCGAATACTCCTGGGCGATTATTGATTCCATCAGGGAGGCTGTTGGCACTCAACCACCGGAATCCTATTCGCTCTTTTCCTGGGGTCCGGAATCGGTGCAGGGTATCTACAGTTGAGCAGCAAACCAGTAGAGTCGACCCTGTTCAGGTTTAACGAGACTGGCCGGAACGCTTTGCTCCTCTTCAAGAAAGATTGTTTTTGCCAGTTCTCCCTTTTTATTGCCAGGGGTAAAAAAGAGTATGTTCCGTGCATGGTTGATGACCGGCAGGGTCAGGGTCAGGCGCATTCCCGGTGGCTTTGCCTGCGGAGCATTGAGGGCAACCACCCATTTTCCGCTTTCCTGAAGCGCTTCAGGGTTGTCGGGAAAAAGTGAAGCGGTATGGCCATCTTCGCCGAGGCCAAGCAGGATAAGGTCAAAGGGTGGCAACTGCTGAGGCGACAAGCTCTTTTCGGAAAAGAAAAAGCTGTGGATGGCAGCTTCATATTCCCTGGCAGCAGCATCAGGGTCAGCCATTTCGCCAGCCATTCGAAAAAGATGATTCCCGGCAATCCCTGATTGCCCCAAAAGAGTCTCCCTGATCATCCGGTAATTGCTGTCGGGATGGTCAGGAGGGAGGCACCGTTCATCTCCCTGGAAAAGCCATGTCTTCTGCGGCAGGAAGTGCAGAGATTGCTTGCATTCCGAACTCCCGTCGGGCATTGCAAGTGCATAGCGCTCAAGGATCTCTGTGGAAACCCCATGTGCAAGTTGTTGATAGAGGAGTCTGGGAGAGTTACCACCGGCAAGGACAAGCGAAAAGCGTCCATGATCGGCAAGGGCACGATACGCTTCGGCAACAATCAGCGCGGCTGCATGTTCGGTTATCTCCTGTTCACTGCCGCTGAAAAAGAATTTTCGATCTGCTTGCTTCATGGGTTGCATCAATGCTACCAAAAGAGGGTTCCTGGTGGTCAAGTGAAGTGGCGTTCCTGAATTGTTCTCAATGAACCGCAGGAACTGCCGGAAA
Source organism: Pelodictyon phaeoclathratiforme BU-1 (assembly GCF_000020645.1). Lineage (GTDB taxonomy): Bacteria > Bacteroidota > Chlorobiia > Chlorobiales > Chlorobiaceae > Chlorobium > Chlorobium phaeoclathratiforme. The sequence continues at coordinate 2,571,236 of NC_011060.1, read as the reverse complement.
GGTTCCTTCATGCGCAATTCTGCTTGGCTTCAACTAAGCTGTTGCGTAACTTGCACTCTCCTTTTTCGGCAGCAGGACTTTTCAACAGCGCAACGAGCTTTATTCATGCCACTTTACGACGGTTATGGTGTTCTGGTTGGTACACTGCATAACTATTATTGCGATCGTCCGTTCAGTGGAACGGAGTACTATCATTGCAATCTCAAGGTTCGTGCAGGAGCAAGAATTTTTCGCTGTCCTGTTGACCTCGACAGCAAAAAGGATGCTGATGGAATGCATTGGCGTGTTGTTGAACTGGGCTCCGATGCGTTGCAATCGCTCCTGCATCTCCGTGAAGGGTGGCATCCGCTTGATTCAGAACCGGATTCGGGCGCCCTCGATTACTATCGCAGTCCGGAACTTCAGCCGACCGGCAAGTGTATTGAGGCATTGCCGGATTCCGCAAATACCGCCACCATTGCGGAAGGGGCGCTGTACGCTTTATGGAAATATGGCACGGGGCCAGCCGCATTCCGTGATCTTGAACCTCTTCTTGTACATTCGAGAAAGCTCTTTATTTTTGGAGAGCCATTCAGGAGAGGACATGGTGTGCACAATATTCACCAGAATCAGGGCGATCCTCCCCAGAGTCGATGGTATCAGGAAAACGGAATATGGCAGGATGGAGCAGTTGTTGTACAGCGGCGTGACAAGAGTGTTGCTGCATTTTTATGCAAATTCAAAACCCAGAGTTTTTTCCCGGACAGCTTTTGTTTCAGGCCTGCGGACAAAGAAGTGAGGAGAGCAAAAAATGAAAATTGAAAAGAAAAAGAAATTCCCTCAGGTTATTCTGAACGCCCCCAGAAATACAGAAAAGGGTTCCTGGAACTCTTGAACAGAATAACCTGTAATAATTGATTGCTCTTCAATGCAAAACCACAATAAAAAGGTAGTTCTATTTACCGCCATCTCTTTTTTTCTTTTACTTATTGCGTCATGCTTTTCAAGTCAGCTTTCCTCTTATTGGCCTCTATTCAGCAAGGTTGATATCCTGTCCGATATCAAAATATCTGTTATACCTCCTCAGGAATCGGTAGCGCCAACCCTCAAGTATGCCAGCAAGACTGATGCTTCTGATTCTCTGGCGGCACTGAACCACGCTCATCCTGACAGCTTGTCGTTCAATCAGTATCTTCTTCCTGGTGTGATTGTTGATTTTAAGGCAGACACCACTCGACCTGTGCTTCCAAAAATGATGCAAAAACTTGAGGCACTCAACAGGGGAGAAAAAGTCAAGCTCAGGATTGCGTGGTTTGGGGATTCGCTGATTGAAGGTGATCTGATTACACAGACCGTTCGGGAGTTGATGCAGAATCAATTTTCAGGAAACCGTGGAGTTGGATTTGTCTCCTGTAAATCGGTTACTGCCGGGTACAGAATCAGTGCCACCGCAAGATCGACGGGTTTCTGGCAGGATGACAATTTTAAAACCAGATCATTTAAAGACCCTCTTTTTTTCTCGGGTCATGTTTTTTATTCTGCAGGAGGCAAACTCTTTCTGAAAGACAATACCGTCAAGGATTCTTCTCAGGTACTGGAAAAATGGCTGCTATGTGGTCCAGCCGACTCCAATACGGTTATCATGGTGAACAATGAGAGCTTACCGATTGCAGCGCCACATCTGTTTAACAGAATTCTTCTTGACAAATCACCCCGAAAATCAGTAGAGCTTTCGGTGCCATCAAAAAGAGTTGCTCTCTACGGTGTAAGCTGTGAACCGGAATATGGAGTGATGATCGATAATTTTTCATTCAGGGGGATCAGTGGTTTCGAACTAAGAGGGTTTGAGGAGGAGTTTATTGACGAGATATCTCAAAATGGCACCTATGATCTCATCGTCATTCAGTATGGTGTCAATATGATGTTCAGGCCACACGATAAAAACTTCGATTACTATTTCCAGGGGATGGATCCTGCACTGAAAAAACTCAGGCAACATCTTCCGAATGCCGAGTTTTTAATGGTAAGCTGTACTGACAGGGCATTTCGTTATGGGTCGGAATGGAGGACGGCCGAAGGGTTGGATGCGCTCCTGAAAACGCAGGCAACTCTCGCATTTGAAAACAAAATTCCGTTTTTCAACCTTTACCAGACAATGGGAGGAAACGGGACAATCGTCAAATGGGCAGAGGGTAGTGAACGACTTGCTGCAAAGGATTATATCCATGCTTCGCCACGCGGAGCCACCATCCTTGGTCAACACTTTTTTCATGCGTTCATGAAGGATTATCAGAAACTCCACGGGAAATCAATGTATAATTATGGATTTTTTTATAATTGATGGCGCTGCCGTTATCCGACAGCTTCTCTATGATCCTCAAAATCCGCTGCTTTTCAACAACGGTTTTTTTGTGTACTTCTTTTTTCTCTTAATTCTTTTCTACTATCTGTTCAGGGAAAAATATACTATCCGTACGTTGATCCTCTCACTGTTTTCACTTTATTTCTTCTATAAAGCAAGTGGGAGTTTCGTGTTGCTTGTTATCATTTCGGCTGTTATCGATTTTTTCCTCTCAAATCTTATTTACAAACAGAAAAATTTCGCAGCAAAACGATCTCTGCTTGCATTGAGTATTGTGAGTAATCTGGGTCTTCTTTTTTATTTCAAGTACACGAATTTTTTTCTTGAGATATGCAATAACTCCTTTAATGCAGGTTTTAATCCTCTCAACATTCTTCTGCCTGTTGGGATTTCATTTTATACGTTTGAAAACCTCAGTTATACCATTGATGTGTATCACGGGAAAATCGAGCCGGAAAAGAAGTTTCTGAATTACCTGCTCTTTCTCTCCTTTTTCCCGAAGTTGGTCATGGGTCCGATAGTCAGAGCAAGCGACTTTATTCCCCAACTTAAAAAGCCCTATGTGGTGACCGGGCGTGATTTCACCGAAGGGTTCTATCTTATAGTTACAGGATTGTTTAAAAAAGTCGTTATATCCGATTATATAACCATCAATTTTGTTAACTATATTTTTGATGCACCCTCCCTGCATACGGGAATGGAGTGTTTGCTTGCTGTCTATGGTTATGCTCTTGTCATCTACTGCGATTTCAGTGGCTATAGTGATGTGGCCATAGGTATAGCCAAATGGCTTGGCATTACCATCCCTGATAACTTTAATTCGCCTTACCAAAGCGCTTCAATTACCGAGTTCTGGCGAAGGTGGCATATCTCCCTCTCAAGCTGGCTCCGTGACTATCTCTACATCCCTCTTGGCGGTAACCGCCATGGGACTTTCCGTACCTATATAAACCTCTTTATCACGATGTTGCTTGGTGGCTTGTGGCATGGAGCAAGCTGGAATTTCATTGTGTGGGGTGGATTGCATGGAGGGGCGCTTGCTGTGCACAAGTTATGGAGTGGTCTGACCAAAAAGGAGGACAAGAGCAGTTCCTGGTGGGGCCGTATCTTATCCATAATCCTGACCTTTCATGTTGTCTGTCTGGGCTGGATATTTTTTCGTGCCTCAAGTTTTGATCTTGCATTTCAGATGATGCAGCAGATAGCATTCGATTTCTCATTTGATGCGCTTACACCGTTTATTGATAATTACAGCTCTGTCCTCATCATGATAGCCCTTGGCTTTGTTCTGCATTTTCTCCCGGCCAGCATAACGGAAATGGTCAAGTCAGGATTGGAGAGAATGCCCCTTGTTGGTGCCATCCTCGTTTTTATTGCATTTGTCGCCGTATATGCATTTTTTAAAACAGCAGAGCCCGTCATGCCGATATACCTCCAGTTTTGATATGTTGAAAGGATCAGGGGCCAAAGAGGGGTCGTCATTGATAACCAACGCGAATACAATTTACTATGAAAGTATTGCCACCATTTTTGATCGTTCTTTTTTTTCTTCTTGTCATGACATCGCAAAATGGCAGTACGAAACCCGTGCACAAAAGGCACGCAGTAACTGCTGTACACAAAAGGCATGTTACAGCACACACCGGCAAGCGGCACTCCGTGGCAGTGAAAGGCAGAAAAGGCTCAAAAGCTGCAGCTCACAGGAGGCGTCGAGCAGGAGCAACACACAGAAGCCGTACCTATCGTTCACGTATCCAAATTCAGACTATGCCGGATACGCTTCGTTACGCTTTCATCAACAGTGAACGTAATCGGATTACCAACCCTGAGCATCTGAATGTCTTATCAGAGAAACTGAAGTTGGCTGTTGTATCAGAAAAAAAGGTTGTCAGTATTGTTCATCTTGGTGATTCACATATCCAGGCTGACATGATGACCAGCGTCATGAGAAAGGGATTGCAGAGCCGTTATGGCAATGCTGGCCGGGGAATCCTCTTTCCCTGGCAGTTGGCCAGAACAAATGCACCCTCCGACATATGGTCATTATCAGACAAGGTGTGGTCAGCAGGGCGCATCTCGTTGGTTAACAATCCTGTGGAGTGCGGGATTTGCGGCTATGGATTGCAAAGTGACTCTTCTGATTTTGTTCTTGAAATCGGATTGAAACCAGGAAAGGGAGATACATTCGACAGTTTACGCTTGTTTACCGGAAAAAATAGCAGCGCACTAAAAATACGCTATAATGGAGAGGAAGGGCAAATGGAGGGGATTGTGCCAGCGAGTGCGCAGGTCGGTAAGCAGATCGTTTTTGGTATGAAAGCCAGTTCGATTGCGCTTTCCAGAGAAGTTCCTGATTCCACGGCATTTCAGTTTTATGGAGTTTCATTCGAAAAGCGAGATGCGAAGGGAGTTATTTATCATTCGATTGGAGTTAACGGCGCTGAATTTGCCTCTTATAATCGCTCACCTCTTTTCTTTGAACAGATTGGCGCACTGAATGCAGATTGTTATATCATCTCTCTCGGAACCAATGAGGCCCAGAACCAGAAATTGAATGCCGAGGAATTTGGTTTGCAGGTCAGGGTAATGATCACGCACCTTAAACGTATATCTCCGGCGGCTCTTTTTATTATCACGACTCCGCCCCCATCTTGTTACCATCGAACAACAATCAACCCGGAAATCGGGCGAGTCAGGGATGAGCTGGTAAAGATCAGTAATGAGGAGCAGATCAGTTCATGGGATCTCTACGGTATTGTGGGAGGCGAAGCAGGCCTTGCACCGTTTCAGACCTATGGACTTTTCCGTCCGGACCTGATCCATTTCAGTCGGGCGGGATATGAACTTCAGGCTGATATGTTCCTTTCTGCATTACTTAAAATTATGGAAAAATAATGGTTAATATTTGCAAGGGCTCGTTCTGGAAGTCACTCTTCCTGCCCATAGTACTCCTGTCATTGGTCATACCATTGCACACGGCAACATCCAGAGTGTCAGACAAGCAACTTCTGGCAGCGCCGGAGATCGTTAACGTCAGGAAAAAAGCGCTCATCACCGGGGATGCAACGCTGACCATCGTGGCTGTAGGGGATATAATGATGGGATCCACTTATCCCTCATCTGATTATCTTCCACCAAAGCATAAACGGCTGTTACAGCCACTCTACACCATCCTTAACGATGCGGATCTTACGTTTGCCAATCTGGAAGGCCCTGTTTTAAATAGCGGAGGAAAGGTCAAGCAATGCTCAGATCCGGCCAAATGTTTTGCCTTCCGTCAGCCAGAATCTTGTCTTGAGCAGTTCAGGGAGGCTGGAGTGGACATGTTTTCATTGGCAAACAATCATACCAATGATTTTGGTTCTGAAGGGCGCGATAATACCTGCAAGGTTCTCAGAGAGAGGGGTTTTTATTTCGCAGGGTTAGAAAAATGTCCATGGGACACGGTTACGGTAAAGGGGGTCAGAATCGGTTTGACTGCCTTTGCTCCGACGAGGGGCTGCCTGCAGATTAACGACTATAATCTCGTGCGGCAGATTGTTACGAAACTGAAAAAAATGTGTGACGTTGTCATTGTCTCTTTTCATGGAGGAGCAGAAGGATCCGCACACTCCCACGTTACAAAAAACAAAGAAATTTTTTATGGAGAGAACAGGGGAAATGTTTATGAATTTGCCCGCATCGCCATTGATGCCGGTGCAGATGTCGTACTGGGTCACGGGCCGCACGTGACACGTGCAATTGATTGTTACAAGGGGCGATTTATCGCCTATTCAATGGGGAACTTTTGTACATATCGTCAATTTAATCTGAAGGGTCTCAACGGTATTGCGCCACTCTTTAAGCTACGCATTAAACGAGATGGTACGTTTATTGATGGCAGGGTAATCTCAATAAAACAGCTTGATGATGGAGGCCCTGTAATCGATGAACAGAATCGGGCGAATGAGCAAATCAAGGCGCTTACTGCATCAGATTTACCTGAATTACCGGTCAATTTCGGTGAGAATGGCTTTTTCAACTTTACGAAAGCGTCAACGTACAAGCCGCATGTACGGTAAACGAGAGCTATAAAACCTCCTCAGCGAGTACCTGTAACTTCTTCTTCGGTTGATGGTTCAGGCGCTGTTACCGGTTAACCGGAGAAGATGGTGCAGCTCCCGTGCTTATTCGTTCCCTCCGGAGGCGTGTGTTGTGCAACATATTTGGACTTAGCCATAATTTTTAATAAAATGTATCCATCTCTTTTTCTGTGCGGTCTCTACGATAAACCATGAAAAACTGTGCCTATGCCCATACAGCAAACTCTCTCATCTCCTTTTCGCGTGAGTTTTCCGTTGAAAAAAATTACCCGCACCTGTCGTGCATTCGTTTTCTTCTCAGCATTGGCATTTCAATTGACTCTTCCTGCAACGGCCTTTTGTGAACTCTCTGCAGAAGTGCCCGTAACAGCACAGACGGTGCAGCCACCCTCTCAGCCGCATCAGACCTTTGGGCATATGAAGACATTTTTTAATGATGTCACCAAATATTTTGGTACACGATACCGTTGGGGTGGTCAGACTCCTGCAGGATTTGACTGTTCCGGTTTTGTGGGGTTTATGTACGACAAGGTCTTCAATATGCGTCTTCCGCGTACATCAAGGGAGATGTCTGCCATTGGTACAAAAGTTGACAAAGATCAACTTCAGCCCGGAGATCTGGTCTTTTTTCAGACAAGAGGCAGAGGCATTAACCATGTTGGGATCTTTATCGGTGCAAATACCTTTGTTCATTCATCACTATCAAGGGGGGTTGTCGAAGAACAGCTCAAGCAGAATTTCTATGAGAAACAGTTTGCCGGAGCTGTGCGCATTCTGGAATTGTCAGTAAATAAACTTCCGGTTACGGCGCCGGTTTTATCCGATAAGGTCGAGACGATAAACCCCTCCTGATTTTATTCGATTCGGAAGAGGTGACTCTACTAATGACAGTGTTCTTTACCACTGTGAGTGGTTTTCGGATGTTAACGGTTGGCCTGTTTCGATCTCTTTTGTAACTTGAAAGATACATTATCGGCGAGGCAGGCAGGCTTTTTTTCGTAAGTCGCTCCAGGGCTCATGTATGTGGTTCATTTACCATCCATCCCTGTCGTTGCTTACGGATAATATCTGGTAACCATTCCTGTTACGGCCTGTGCTGCAGCAGTTGCCTACAAGGATATCATGGGCTTTTACTCGACAGAATGGTAGCGGAAACCGGATTGTATTTTTATTAACCAATCTAATCATAAAACGTTATGTCAGAAAATAGATCTCAGGAAAAGTCGGATGTAAAGGGAGTGTTGTCTCAGCTTGAGGCACTGCTTGATGAGTACATGGTGCAAAAAGCGCCATTTGCCCTGCCGATAGAAGTGAAGGAGTTTCTTGTTAATGTGTCACCCTATCTGGTTATTGTTTTTGTGGTTCTGGCGTTGCCCATTATTTTTGCAGCTTTGGGTCTCACCGCCTTTTTGGCTCCCTTTGCGATGATGGGAGGTTACGGTTACGGATTTAGCTGGGGGTTTGGTGCAATTCTTGCACTCGTCATTTCGGTTATTTCGATTATCATTGAAGTTATGGCCGTTCCTGGATTATTCAAACGGACCAAAGCTGCCTGGAGATTGCTCTTTTATGCAAGTATCGTCAGTTTGATTGGAAGTATTCTTTCTTTCAGTGGCATTATCAGCGGTATCATTGGAGCCATTATTGGTTGGTACCTTCTGTTCCAGGTGAAAGAATTATACCAGAATTAACAACAAGAGTTTCTGCTTCAACAGGCCGCTCTGGAAGCTGTTCGTTGTTGTTCAGTCAATCCTCTGTCGGTTGGCTCCGACGGGGAATGGACTGTGCAGAAGCCGTAAAGGAGAGATGAAAAAGGGATCAATGAAAAAACGACCGATTTTTTTTACACTCTGGCTGTTTTTCATAACAGCAGGTATCTCCTCAACAGCTTGTTCTGAGGAGAGTCAGGTTCTGGTGTCAGCTTCTGGTACCGTTTCGGTAAAGCCTGATATTGCGGAATTCGGGGTTGTCGTTAAAACGGATGCTAAAAGTGCCGACAAGGCTGCTGCCGAGACTGCCGAAAAGTATCGTCGTGTGCAGGCTGCACTCAGGGCTGCGGCTGTTCCTCTTGAAGATGCGCCAACAGCAAGTTATACGGTCTCTCCTCTCTGGGAGTGGAATCAGTCGCTGGGAAAGAGTTTGCTGAAAGGCTACAGTGCACGCCATACGATCATGGTGAAGGTGCGTACGCTGGGCTTGATCGGCAGGGCCATTGATGCTGCCGTACAGGCTGGAGCCGATGAGGTGCAGGGTATCACTTTTTCATCAGGCAGTTACGAAGCGCTGCGTCAGCAGGCTCTGGCTGCTGCGGTCAGTAATGCCCGCAGGGATGGAGAAATCATGGCCCGGGCCGCAGGCGGGCATCTTGGCCAGTTGATTGAGGTCAGCGTCAGTCAGCCACTCTATGGCGGCAGACCGGTCATGGATGCTATGGCATTAAGGGCTGCTCCGGCGGCGCCAGCTCCGACTGAAATCGCCCCCTCTGAGCAGGATATTGTTGTCACCGTCAATTCCCGCTGGCGTTTTGTTCCGGCTCCGGCCACTAAATAATTGCGGGGAGAAGGGTACCTGCTGTGAAAAAGAGAATTATCGATCGGTATCAACAGAGTGCGGATGGTTCCGTTATTATCGATGTCGCCGCACCTCGTGTCGAGGATCTCTATGAGAATTTCGACAAAACCGCTCCTTACCATAAAAAAGATCTTGACGAAGATTTAGCCTTCTATCTTACGGAGTGCGTGCGTGAAATAGGCCGGGTCAAGTTTGTAATCCGTTTTATGTTCGATAATTATCCCTCTGATGAATTCAGACAGCGGGTACGCACCAGTGTTCGTAAATTTTTCATCTACCAGCGTGAACTTGAGCTTGCAGCAATGAACAAGACGCTGAGAACAGCCCTGACTCTTCTCATTCTTGGCATGATCCTTCTCGGCTTCTCTTTGTGGGTCAACCTCCTCTTTGCCGTTGGGGGCAGTCCCTCTTTTCTTCACACCGTTCTTGCCGAAGGACTTACCATTGCAGCCTGGGTTTCAATGTGGGAGGCGCTCGCAACCTTTTTGCTGAACTGGCCGCAACATCTCTTGCACATAAGGCTTTTCAGGAAAATCTCCGAAGCTTCCGTTCAGTTTCAGCACTCCTCTGAGCCCTCTTCTGACTGTGCAGAAGGTGCAGCAGGGGAGCCCATGATTTGACTGTTCCGGTAATAAAACGTATCTTCCCTGCTCTTTTTGGCCCTGTTTTGCCTCGAACGTACGAGTGAAAAGACTCCTGTCCTTCTCGTTGGAAAGCGTGTACAGATTGATATTCGTTGATAACATTCTGTTATAATATGTAATTTGCCAGCTCATTTCTCAATGACCCTGCTGGTTTAACACCGTATACCTGTTAGCTTATGAATCGATTGCTGATTGTGCTTTTTATGATGGTTATGACGGCGTTTCCCGTAGCCGGACACTCGTTTGCTTTTGATATCAATCCTTTTCAGAAAACCAGTTCCATATTCGCCCAATTTCCTGAGCTCAGAGACAAGATCAATTCGAAAGTGCTTGATCTTGCCCTTGCCGGTTATACTGCTCTCAAGGAGCAGGGAAAGGTAAACCGTGATGGTATTCTGACGGTCATCGATTTTAACCGTCCTTCAGTTGATCAACGCCTTTTTGTTATTGATGTCAAGCGCGGCCAACTGCTCTACTCAGGCCTTGTTGCGCATGGCAAAGGCAGTGGCGATATCTATCCGCAAAGTTTTTCAAATATTCCAGGTTCCCATCAGAGCAGTCTCGGCTTTTATACAACAGGGGATACCTATGATGGGAAGAATGGCTATTCGCTCAGGCTTCAGGGTTTGGAGCAGGGGGTTAACGACAAGGCTGAGTCAAGGAGTATTGTCATTCATGGCGCTGACTACGTTTCTTACGATTTTATCAAAAAGAACGGGCGTCTTGGCAGAAGTGAAGGGTGTCCTGCAATCTCCTTTGAGAGTTTTCAACAGGTTATTGACCTTATCAAAGGAGGAAGCTGCCTTTTTATCTACCACGGTGGCAAAGAGCATGCAGATAAATCCCCTCTTGCTGCTCCTGATCTTGCCCGTCGGAAGCCTGTTTCTGGCCATGTTTCATAACTGATAGAGTTAACATATGATTGGTATTCTTCTTTTCTGCCTTGCCTTTAGTCCGCTACCACCTGTACCGGTCAAACCTGCTCCTGTGCCGCAGGAACAGCTACAGCCGCAGAAAGAGTTTCAGCCTGCCGTAGCCGAGAAGATACGAGGTCGTTTTCTCCATCAACTTCGCCAGACCACTCAACCAGACCCTGTTGAACGGCTCTATGCTGCAAGGGGGTTTCAGCCTGTATGGACAAATAAGGCAATGATTGATGAGCTGATTACGGCAATTGGGGAGGCTGCCAATGATGGTCTTGATCCGGCAGACTACCGAATCAGGGAGATCAGGGCCCTATCCGGCAAGTCAGAAGTGACCTCTGATCAGGCAGCCTGTTACGATGTTCTGATGACCAACTCCCTTCTCTCTCTTGCAGTTCATCTCCGCTATGGGAGGGTTGATCCCGAAACTCTTGATACCCACTGGAACAGTCGTCAAACGAGGAACGGGAGTATTGTTGAGAACAAGCTCCATCACGCCATTGCCTCTGGCCATATCGCTGACGCTTTGAAAGAACTTCGATTACAGCATCCCAAATATGAGCAGCTTCGAAAAGGGCTTGTACGCTATCGCACCATTGCGCGTGCCGGCGGCTGGCCAGTTTTGGCGGAGGGTCCGAAGCTGCAAGAGGGAGCAAGGGGGAAGCGGGTCATGCTGTTGCGTCAGCGACTCCGGGTATCGGGTGATATTGCTGTTCTGAATACGGATACTTCAACTGTTTACAACAGAGAGGTGGTCGAAGCCGTCAAGCACTTTCAGAAGCGGAACGGTATGGTCGCCGATGGCGTGGTTGGAGCAACTACCCTCCGTGTCATGAATATACCGGTGGAGCGCCGAATTGATGAGATTCGTCTCAATCTCGAACGGTATCGATGGTTTTTGCGTGATCTTGAACCGACAGCCATTATGGTGAACATTCCGCGCTTTACCCTGCAGTATATCGAAAATGGTCAAGACAAGTGGGAAACACGCGTTATTACGGGAAAACCTCCGCGTGAAACTCCGCTCTTCAAGGCGGATATGCAATATGTTATCCTGAATCCCAGGTGGGTCATTCCGCCAACCATTCTTGCAAAGGATGCGTTACCCGCTTTGCGTAAAAGCAATTCATATCTGAACCGTAAAAGGTTGACCATTATTGATCGGAACGGAGCGGTCATTGATCCTGTATCGGTTAACTGGTCGCAATACTCGGGAGGGAACTTTCCCTATCGCCTCCAGCAGAGTTCCGGAGATCACGGCGCATTGGGCAGAATCAAGTTCCTGCTTCCCAATCGCTACATTGTCTATCTGCACGATACGCCAAACAAAGAGCTTTTTGCAGCGAGTAAAAGACTCTTCAGTTCAGGGTGTGTCAGAGTAGAAAATCCTGTTGACCTTGCAACCCTGGTCTTGCAGGACAGCGTCCGATGGAGCAAAGTAAAGATACTTTCCGCAATCAAGAGTGGAAAAACAAAAACTGTACTCCTTCCCAAACGGATTCCGGTCTATCTCCTTTACCTGACAGTTACGCCTGAGGGTGATGAGCTCTTTTTCCGTGACGATGTTTACAACCGTGACGAACGATTACTGAAAGCACTGAACAAACCTCTTCCTCAATACAAAACGGAAAGCTGCGGCTTGTAACACCATGGCATTTACTGTCGTAATCAACATGCAAAGAGGGTTTGATACCCCCTGTACTCCCGAAAAAGTTTTTGCACTGCTTGCTGATGTTCCCCGTTCTGCCTCTCATTTCCCCAAAGTAGATCAGCTTCTCGATCTTGGCGGAAACGCTTTTCGCTGGGAGATGGAAAAAATAGCTATCGGTGGTTACACCCTGCAGCAGACGATCTATGCCTGCCACTATACGGCCGATCCCCTCACCATGCATGTTGCATGGACGCCGGTTCCGGGTGTTGGCAATGCCATTGTTCAGGGTGAGTGGACGATACAGCCAAAAGAGGGGGGGGGCACAACGGTCTCTATTTCAACCAAAGGTGACCTGACGGTTGATTTTCCCTCCTTTCTGGAATTCATGATCTCCCCGCTGGTGGTTATGGAATTTACCGGCATGATAGAACGCTACCTCGCGAACCTGCAGCAGAGCTTCATTGCCCTCTGAATTGAGCTGTTTTGCCCCAAACAGAAAAAGCGCCCCATGCAAATGCATACGGTGCTTTCTCAGAAAATAACAAAGCGTTATTTCTTGGGCGTAAGAGCACAGGTGATGTTCTGGACAATCTGACCGACGGTGTTCAAAACATTGCCAACAAGATCAGAAGATGTTTTGACAAGAGGCTCAATAACCTCACCTGCGGCCTTGAATCCGAGGTTTATCAATTCAAGCTGCTGCTGGGCAAGAGATCCGACAGTCTTCAAAATGTTGTTTAAAGCAACTGAGAAATCGTTGATTGATTCGTTTGACATGTTGATTATTATTTACAGGTTTATTTAAAGTATATGTTTGTGAAAATTTGTTTCGAAGTCAACAGAGAGACGACGACAGAGTAAACTTCTGTTGCGCAATGCTCATAACCCGTCCGGTTATCAGCCCAACTTCTTTATACCGCAAAGTACAAAGTATTCCATCAATTCAAGCATTAAATCCGGCAGGGAGATCATTTTCCGGTAACTTTCATCCGACAGATAAAAAACAGAGGAGCAACCTCTATCTGCTAACCGGTTGATTCGTTAGGCTGCTGCGCCCTTGTGAAGGGTTTGGTACTTTTTCTGCAGAAAAAATTCGAAGAAGGATTTTGAGGAAAAGTATTTTATTTTTAGTCAAAACGCGGAATGGATACATGCTTAAGTCAATTTCAATGGAGGCTTCTCATGCAACACCATGCTTTTGGAAAAATAATTAAAGGGATAGCGTTACTCTCTTTTGCACTCATTGCCTCTCCCCGCCTGCAGGCATCACCGATTGATCCGGTTGGCGTCACCGGTGAGGGAGAGTATACCAATGACGCTCAAATGCTCATTGATGGCTACATGCCTGACCAGGCATCTACATTCGACGGTCCGGATTGTGTTTTCTGGTCTGATCCGCGCGTCTCATTCGAAATTGACCTTGGTTCAGTGTACTACGTTGACAGGATTGTCATGCAGGTAGACAACAACGACGACTATCTGATAGAAGCATCACTTGACGGCCGATATTTTTCAAGAATGTTATTCCTGAACAGTCAACTTGGTGAAATTGGATGGGGTATGGAAACGGTCAGTACCGAAAGAGGCAGTCGCCATTATGTCCCGTTGCGGTTTACACCAGCAAAAGCCAGGTATCTCAGGGTGTCGGGACATGGCGGTGATCGGCTTTATGCCGTCTCAGAGGTCAGAATTTTCGGCAGCCGGCCATTCCGGCCATTTCGGCCTCTCCGGTAAGGGCGATTATTGAAGCCGGTTTCGTGAACACTCCCGGATCTCTGATTCCTGAACCATATCTGCGGCTCTGCTTTTCTTGTTTGAATGACAGGTTTTTTTAACATAACAGCATGTATACCCATGAAATTAACCCTGAAAAGAACGCTACCTCTCTTGATTCTCTCTGCATTGCCCCTCGTTTCCGGCTGCTCCAAAAAATCAGATGCGCCAGAACCAGGAGGTTCGACTCAATCGTTATTCAATTCAACGCCAAAGCGTTACGACCTGCAATCAGGCATTGTTACCTATGAACCGATGGTGATCATGGGAATAACGAGTCTCTCAACCCTTTATTTCGACGATTACGGGCGCAGGGAAGCAAGGGAGACCGTCACGGACTCGAATATCATGGGCATGAAGTCGCATGAAAAAAAGGTGGATATCACTGATGGCAATTATGTCATCTCGTACGAAGTTGAAAAAATTGTCAATGGCAAGGACGAGACCAGCAAAGTGGCAACCAAAACGGATATGAGACAGGCCCAGGAGATGGCCATGCAGATGGCGAAGACGTTTGATGTCGAACAGATGAAACGGGATTTCGACTATCGCGAAGAGGGTACCGAAGTAGTGGCTGGTGTTACCGGTACAAAATATTCTGTCTCGTTTAACAAAGAGAGAAAGGATCAGAGGGTTTATGGGGTACTCTATAAAAAAATCTCACTCAGTACCCAAATGGGAGGTATTTCCGTCAAGGCACAAAAAATAGAGGAGAATGTAGCGGTTCCAGCCTCAAAATTTGAGGTGCCGTCGGGCTATACCATTCAAGAAGTAGATCTGGAAAAAGAGATGGCGATGCCAATGCCGGGTCAAAGCGATAACTAAGAAAACGTGTATTGCTATGTGTTTCTACGTGCTATTTTAACGTGTTCTTTTTGAATAATAAATAGGAATCGTATATTTTCAGTGTGAATAAACATGAGTTATTCAGCCGGAGCAGGAGGCGCCCGGCTGGATTAAGGCACTTTTATCTACAAAGAAAAAAAACGGAGAACCATTATGAAAATCAGAAAAGCAATCGCAGCAGCAGCTCTTGCTCTCGTGTTTGGTGCAGGCACAGTATCAGCAGCCACTTCTCAGCCGGAGGCACCAAATTGCGGAAAATTCGGTCTTGGTTACCAGGGTGTTGTTGCAGGCAGTTTTCTTCAGGGTGTGAGTGGTCGTTATTGGTTTGATAACAATGTTGCCGGAGAATTAAATCTGTTCTATGGCAGAGCCAGTGTCGAGATGGGCAGCAGTGAGTTGGGCAAGGGTGATTTGCTGCTCGGCACCGCAAAGATCCTCTATGCTCCGGTTGTAAAAACCAACAGCCGTTTTTACGTCGGTGTTGAGGGAGGGCTTGGCAGTATTGATGGAAACATTGGCAGCAGCATGTCTCTTCCTGATACCTCAGTCTGGACTGCTGAGCCGCTTTTTGGCGCCGAGTTTAATTTCACCGAGTTTCCTGAGCTTGGCGTGAATTTCGAAGTCGGTTACAAGTGGCATCATGTCAATTCTGATCTGGGCAGTAACGATCTTGATATCAACCTTGATGGAACAACGGTAGCTTTCGGCGCACACTACTATTTCTGAGCTGTAGCGCTTCTCCTTGTGCTGACGGGCTCTTTTGTTAACCCCGTTGTCGGCAGAAAGGCTCCGTATCAATGCGGGGCCTTTTTTTATCCCTCTCCCTTACGGAGTAAAAATAGTTCTCATGCTTTCCACTCTTATGTTCTATGTTGCGGGTCAGATGAAGTCCGTAATCAACCGTTTCATCCCCATGAAAGGGGTGGGAAACGGTTCAGAGCGTTTGTAAATACAGTTGAACCCCATACCAAATGAATGTTGTCCATGAATCTCCCCTGATTGACGAATTGCTTCCAGCTTACCGCCCCGTGCTTGGTGCCGATTATGACGCCTATCGCAACCACTGTATGCGCCTCTTCAATTTTTGCTCAGCCCTTGCTGCTGGCGAAAGCAAGGCTGCTGAAGATAAAATTGCCATTGCCGCTCTTTTTCATGATCTCGGGATATGGACAGAGAAGAGCTTCGACTACCTGCGTCCCTCGCAACTGCTGGCACTGAGTTATCTTGAAAAGAATTTTAAAGCGTCATGGTGCAAAGAAATAGAGGCCATGATCGGAGAGCATCACAAGATTACCCGCTATCAGGCAAATCCTTCATGGCTGGTAGAACCCTTCAGAAAAGCCGACTGGATCGATGTTTCGGGCGGACTGCTCCGGTTCCGTCTGCCGGATGATTTTGTTTCGGATGTGCTTGACGCCTATCCCAACGCAGGATTCCATGCAATGCTTGGCCGACTTACCCTCGCAAGGCTCAAAACCCATCCGCTCAGCCCGTTGCCCATGATGAAGTGGTAGAGAGTACGGGCGTGGATATCTGTTGGCGCTGGATGGAACGGATGCTGCCTCTTGAGAGATTGTGAGCTCAGTCACTCAACACCCGCAGCAATGATGCATGGTAGAACTGCTGCAGGTGTTGAGGATGGTGAGTTCCGGATTTTTATTCCGGATCGTAATTCAAGGCAGGGGCAAGCCACTTTTCCGTTTCCTTGATGCTCATTCCCTTGCGCTCCGCGTACTCCTCAACCTGATCCCGCCCGATTTTCCCGAGCATGAAATACTTTGCCTGCGGGTGGGCAAAGTAGAGGCCGCAGACCGAAGCTGCCGGTTTCATGGCGAAGGTTTCCGTGAGCGTGATGCCTGTATTGGTTTCGGCATTCAACAGGGTGAACAGCTCCGCCTTCTCCGTGTGATCCGGGCAGGCAGGATAGCCCGGAGCGGGGCGGATGCCCTGGTACTTCTCGGCAAGCAGCTCATGGATCGGGTGTGGCTGGCACTGGGGGGCGGGATGACAGGCACATCCTTTGTCGCCATCTCTCTTTTCAGCGCACTCATAGCCCCAAAGCTCACGGCGAACACGCTCGTGCAGCATCTCCGCAAAGGCCTCAGCCAGACGGTCGGCAAGCGCCTGCATCATGATGCGGTGGTAGTCGTCCTGCTGATCGCTGAACTCCCTGAGTCCCTTTTCAATACCGAGCCCGGCAGTGACGGCAAACGCCCCGATGTAATCTTCCAGTCCCGAGCCAACAGGGGCGATAAAGTCCGCCAGCGCCAGATTCGGCTCACCCTTCTCCTGCTGCTGGCGGAGCGTGTGCAGTATCGCAAGCAGGCTGGTGCGGCTCTCGTCTGAGTAGACCTCAATATCATCCCCCGAGCTGTTGGCAGGGAAGAGTCCGGCAACACCTTTCAGGCCAAGCAGTTGCTCCTGTTCAATCCGGTCGAGCAGGCTGTTGGCGTCATCAAAGAGCTTTTTTGCTTCGCTGCCGTACTTTGGGTCGTCAAGAATCTGCGGGTAGCGGCCATGCAGCTCCCAGGTCATGAAAAAGGGAGTCCAGTCGATATAGGGGCGAAGCTCTCCTGCGGTAACATGTTCAAACAGGGTAATTCCCGGTTGCAGCGGCTTGCAGATGCTGCCCTGAAGTGCCAGGCGGTTGTTGCGTGCCTCCTGAAGCGTGAGATATTTTTTACCGGCAGCGCGTGACGCATGGCTCTCCCGCAGTCCGGCCTGCTCCGCCTTGAGCCCGGCAATGTAGTCGGGGCTGAGCGCCGGATTGAGCAGACTGTTGACTACCGGAACACTCCGGGAAGCATCGAGCACCTGAACAACCGCGCCCGAATAGACCGGAGCAATTTTCACGGCCGTATGCATCCTCGATGTGGTGGCGCCACCGATAAGGAGCGGGATTGTCATGCCAAGCCGCTCCATCTCGCTGGCAACATGCACCATCTCATCCAGCGAAGGGGTGATGAGGCCGCTCAAACCAAGCAGATCAGCCTTTTCACGCTCCACCGCTTCAAGAATCTTGTCGCACGGCATCATGACGCCGATATCGACAACATCATAATTATTGCAGGCGAGCACAACAGCCACAATATTCTTGCCGATATCATGCACGTCACCCTTCACCGTTGCAAGCAGCACCTTGGCCGCCGCACGGGTATCCTTGTTCAGCGCCTTCTCCGCTGCAATGTAGGGCAGAAGCACGGCAACCGAACGCTTCATGACGCGGGCGCTCTTGACCACCTGCGGCAGAAACATCTTCCCCTCGGCAAAAAGGTCGCCGATGGCGTTCATCCCGTTCATCAGCGGCCCCTCAATCACCTGGAGCGGACTCGGGTAGAGCTGGCGGGCCTCTTCGGTATCCTCTTCAATATGCTCAACAATTCCCTTGATCAATGCATGGCGCAGCCGCTCTTCAACCGGCAGGCTCCGCCATTCAGCCGCCTTTGCCTCGATTTTTTCACCGCCACTCTGAATGGTTTCAGCAAAGCTGACAAGCCGTTCCGTAGCATCCGCCCGGCGGTTCAGCAGCACATCCTCAACCCGAAGCAGCAGCTCAGGCTCAATATCCTCATAGATGGCAAGCTGGCCGGCGTTGACGATCCCCATGTCGAGCCCCGCCTGAATAGCATGGTAGAGGAATGCGGCGTGCATCGCCTCCCGTACGGTTTCATTGCCCCGGAAGGAGAAGGAGACATTGCTGATACCACCCGAAACCTTCGCATGGGGCAGATTCTCCTTGATCCATCGTACCGTCTCGATAAAATCAACTGCGTAATTATTGTGCTCGTCAATACCCGTAGCCACCGTCAGCACGTTGGGATCGAAAATAATATCCTCGGGAGGGAAGCCGACCTGCTGGGTCAGGATATCGTAGGCGCGTTTGCAGATCTCGATGCGACGCTGATAACTGTCCGCCTGTCCCTCCTCGTCGAAGGCCATCACCACCGTGGCGGCGCCATACTGCAACACCTTGCGGGCCCTCTCGATAAAGAGAGCTTCACCCTCCTTGAGGCTGATGGAGTTCACAATGCTCTTTCCCTGAACGCAGCGCAGACCACTCTCGATAACTGACCATTTCGAACTGTCGATCATCACCGGCACGCGTGAAATTTCCGGCTCAGAACCGATCAGGTTGAGAAACTCCCTCATCACAACCTCGGAGTCGAGCATCCCCTCATCCACATTGACATCAATAACCTGGGCGCCACTCTCCACCTGCTGGCGGGCAATCGAGAGCGCTTCATCATACTTGCTCTCCTTGATAAGGCGGGAAAATTTTTTCGATCCAGTCACATTGGTGCGTTCACCGACATTGATGAAGCCCGTTGTGCGGTTAACAAAGAGCGGCTCAAGTCCGGAGAGCTGCAGCTCATGCTTTTTAACCGGACGCCTGCGCGGTTGCAGCTTTTCGACCGCCTCGGCAATAGCCTTGATATGCTGCGGAGTTGTTCCACAGCAGCCGCCAACAATATTGACAAAGCCGGAGGTGGCAAAACCGGCAATCTGCCCGGCCATATATTCCGGAGAGTCATCATACTCCCCAAACTCGTTCGGCAGGCCGGCATTGGGATAGACGCTCACATAGCTCTCGGCAATTCCGGCAAGCGCCTCAATGAAGGGGCGCATCTGTTTCGAACCAAGCGCACAATTGAGCCCGATAGAGAGCAGGTCAGGCATGTGGGCGATAGAGATCCAGAAAGCCTCCGTAGTCTGGCCGGAGAGGGTGCGGCCACTGGCGTCCACAACCGTTCCCGATACCATGACCGGTATGCGCACACCGGTACGGTTGAAAAACTCCTCAATCGAAAAGAGCGCAGCCTTGCAGTTCAGGGTATCGAAGACCGTTTCAACCAGCAGCAGGTCAACGCCACCCTCCATAAGCCCCTCAAGCTGCAGAGTGTAGTTATCAACAACCTCCTGGAAGGTGACGGCCCGGAAGCCGGGATTATTCACATCCGGAGAGAGCGAAAGCGTCTTGTTGGTCGGGCCGATTGAACCGGCAACAAAACGCGGTTTATCAGGGTTGCGGGCCGTATACTCATCCGCCGCCCTCCTTGCAAGTCGGGCAGCCTCAACATTCAGCTCCTTCACCAGATCAGAGGCGCTATAGTCCGCCTGTGAGATCGGGTTGGCATTGAAGGTATTGGTTTCGATAATATCAGAACCCGCTTCAAGAAAATCGCAGTGGAGCGCATAGATGATATCCGGGCGGGTCAGCACCAGAATATCATTGTTCCCGATAAGCGGATGCGAGTGGTTGGCAAACCGGGTACCCCGGTAATCAGCCTCCTTCAGCTTATGGCGCTGAATCATGGTGCCCATCGCACCGTCGAGCACAAGAATGCGCTCTTCGAGGCTGTTGAGTAGTGTGTCCTTCATTCGTTTTTTATTCGTCTGAACTTCGTTAAAGCAGGGCGGTGGTTAAAAAAAAAGAATATACGGCAAAAGCCCGGGTGATTACTCTTTTTCCGAAGCTTCCGGCACTCTCTTTTCAAGCCAGGAGCAGATCAGCTCAATGCCACTGTCGGCAATCTGGTGAGCAATCGGGTACTCACGATACGTTAAATCCTCAATATGCTCCTGCAGCCACGCATGTGCAGCCCGCCCCTTGGCAATCGGCAGCACATCATCATAGATGCCATGCATCACCAGAAAGGGGAGTTTGCGCAACGCAGGCTTCAGGCTCTCATGCGGCACCGTTTTTTCAGGCAACTGCCCTGAACAGGCAATAACGCCATGCAACAGCTCCGGAGCATGAAAAGCCGTCAAATAGCTCATCACCGATCCCTGGCTGAACCCCATCAAAAAAACCTTGTTCCCGGCAGGTCGGTACTCGGCAATAATTTCAACAATGAAGGTGATAAACTGATCAAGAGCCTGTTGAGCCGCCACATAATCCACACTGATACCCGTCGGGGTAAACTCGATCGGGAACCAGCCGAACATGCCAAAATCCATCTTCTGCGGCGCCCGTGCACTGACATAACGGAACTCCGGCCTCAGCGAAGGAGCAAGCTGAATCAGATCCCTTTCATTGCTGCCATAACCATGCAGCATAATCATAAGCGGGGCATCTTCCGGCCTTGCCGGTGGAAGATCCAGATAGGTAAGCGAAAGGTGGTGTCGTTGAAGCATGATAGTACAATATGGTTACTGATGTGATTCCTGCATGACCTGCGTAATAAAGCCGCCGCCGAGCACTTCACGATCGCGGTAAAAAACTGCCGCCTGCCCCTTCGCCACGGCGCTTTTTGGTGTGCTGAACGAAACCGTTGCCGAGTTTTCACCGAACGGCTCAAGCGTGCAGGGAGTCTCCCGGTCACGATAACGGATTTTTCCATAAGCCTCAATCGGGATGTTGGGCCTCTCCATACCGATCAAGTTTATCCCGGACGCAACAAGCGAGCTGCACTCCAGCGAAGACTTTTTTCCAACCTCAATCCGGTTCTGCTCCGTGTCGAGCGCCGTCACATAGAGCGGCTCTTTGGCCGAAACACCAAGCCCCCGGCGCTGGCCAATAGTATAGAAGGGATATCCCCGGTGCTTACCAATAACCCGGCCCGACTCATCCACAATATCGCCATCCGCCACCCGTTCGGCCAGGCCGGGGATAGCGCTGGCAAGGTAGCCGCAATAATCATCCTGCGGCACAAAACAGATCTCCTGACTCTCCCTCTTTTCAGCCGCCCTAACCCCAAAAGAGCGGGCCAGCGCACGCACCTCCGGTTTGGTCAACTCTCCAAGCGGAAAAAGGGTTCTGGCCAGGTCACCCTGCGAAAGCATCCAGAGAAAATAACTCTGATCCTTTTCCGGATCTGCCCCTTTATAGAGGCGATATCTTCCCTCACTGAAAGAGGTGGCCGCAAAATGGCCCGTCGCAACAAAATCAGCATCAAGCAGCCGCAGCCCCTCAAAGAGGCCAAACCACTTGATCTTCTTGTTGCAGACCATGCAGGGGTTGGGCGTCCTCCCGCCAAGATAATCCTCATGAAAATAACCAATAACCTCATCGCGGAACTTCCGGCTCAGGTTCAGGCTCAACACCGGAATCTGAAAATCAGGATGGTCACTGATCACCAGCGGCGAAGGCCTCAGCGAAGGGCTCTCATCAGGCGCGTCAAGCACCCGAATGTTCAACCCCGTCACCGCATAGCCCTGCTCGACCAGCAGACATGCCGAAACGGCAGAATCAACCCCACCCGAGATCCCGACAACCACTTTTTTCTGTACGCTCATGAATTACCTGAATTTATAATGCTGGCGATTTCCGTGAAATATGGTCATCAATCGGCTGCCAGCAACCGTTTTATGGCACCTTCGACAGCCTCTTTGTCCGATTTCGATAAACAGCCCAGACGGCGAGTGATGAGCTGTTTTAAGTTGGTTACAGAGCATTCCTTCAATTAATATCAGTCAGAATGTAGGGAAATTGCAGCCATCGTTCAAATGGCATCCTCCCCGAACCCCGCATGATTTCCCATCCCGTCGCAAACCGCAAAGCACGCCATGTGATATGATGCCCGTAGGGGCGGGGTCATCCCGCCCCCTCCCCGTTTTCAATCCAATATGTAATGCAATAAGATATGATGTACCCTGAGGTAGAAAGGATTGTTCGCCATAGCAGCCCAAATTTATTAATTATTATCCGATGATTATTAAGCAATAGTAATAACGAATACGTAAAAAAGTGCCAATATAATCTGACGTTTTGTTTTCGTGATTATCCGCTGTGACTACGCTTCAGCAGTGCAGAATGGTAAAAAACATCGGCAAAAACATCGGCAAATTCTGTAGATTATTCTTTATAAAAGATTATAATGAAAGAGACAAAATTATTTTATAACCGGCAAAATAATGATCACTGAAACCCCGCCTCGAATCGAGCCATGCCTTCCGGACTCGCTGAACCCAGCGATTGTTGATCTTATTGCCGGAGTGTCCGCTTCAGCCGAAAAATTAGGGAACCGCCTTCATCCCGAAACTGCAGCAAGTCTGGCTGATCTGGTTAGAGTCATGAATTGCTACTACTCCAATCTTATTGAGGGACACAACACCAAACCACGCGACATAGAAGAGGCGCTCCAGAACCAGTTCAATACAAACAACGAGAGACGAAATCTCCAGATAGAGGCAGTTGCCCATATCCGTGTACAGCGTGAGATTGATGCCATGCATGCCTCCGGAACACTTGCAGACGCAGCTTCAAGCCAATTTATCCGCTGGTTGCACAGGGAGTTTTATAAGGATCTTCCGGAATCAATGCGCTATCTGGAACGAAAAGAGGTCAAAATACTTATCGTTCCGGGAGTCTTCAGAAGTGAACCGATACATGACGTCTCTGTCGGTCGGCATCTTCCTCCGGAAAGCAGTACCGTTGATTCATTTATGGCATATTTTGAAAAGCGTTATAACTTCTGCTCACTTGGAAAAGGAATGCGCCTGGCGGCTATGGCGGCAGCGCATCATCGGTTCAATTATATCCATCCCTTTCCTGACGGCAATGGTCGTGTCAGTCGTCTCATGAGCCACGCAATGGCGCTTCAGGCCGGTATTGGCGCTCATGGCCTCTGGTCGGTGTCGCGAGGTCTTGCAAGGGGGTTCGAAAGCCGTCTGGATTACATGAGCATGATGGATCATGCCGATATGCCTCGCCAGGGCGATCTTGACGGGCGCGGCAACCTCTCTCTCAAAGCACTCAATACCTTTATCACCTGGTTCCTGAAGATCTCTCTTGATCAGGTAACCTTTATGGAAAGCCTCTTTGAGCTTGATTCTCTTGCCAAAAGGCTGAAAAACTATTGTGACAGGCAGGAATGGAAGCCTGAAGCATTCGCCATTCTTGAAATGATCTTGCTTAAAGGCGAGATTCCCCGTGGAGAGGCAAGCCGAATCACCGGACTGAAAGAGAGAACAGCCCGAGCATTGCTTTCATCATTAACCGAAAACGGCATACTTGGGTCAGATACCCCAAAAGGCGCCCTCTCACTTCGTTTCCCTCTCAATGCGGTTGAACTCTTGTTTCCGAACCTCTTCCCTTCGTTATAGAACCGAAATTTCCCGCGACGGCTCGACAGGTATTGACGATCATGCCATGTCCGTACGGAGAATTTCCATCCGCCATGCGTGCCATAAGATATGATGCGTGTAGGGGCGGTGATGGGTGTAGGGGCACGGCATGCCATGCCCATTCCGTCGCAATCCGCAAAGCGTGCCATGTGATATGGTGCCCCGTAGGGGCGGGGTCATCCCGCCCCCCCACAATATGTATGCAATAAGATATGATGTGCATGTAGGGGCACGGCATGCCGTGCCCATTCCGTCCCAAACCGCAAAGCGTGGCATGTGATATGGTGCCCGTAGGGGCGGGGTCATCCCGCCCCATCCCAGTTTCAATCCAATATGTAATGCAATAAGATATGATGTGCGTGTAGGGGCACGGCATGCCGTGCCCGTACCGTCGCAAACCGCAAAGCGTGCCATGTGATATGGTGCCCCGTAGGGGCGGGGTCATCCCGCCCCATCCAATATGTAATGCAATAAAAAATGATGTGCATGTAGGGGCACGGCATGCCGTGCCCGTTCCGTCGCAAACCGCAAAGCGTGGCATGTGAAATGGTGCCCCGCAGGGGCGGGGTCATCCCGCCCCATCCCAGTTTCAATCCGCTATGCGTGCAATAAGATATGATGCCTTACTTGAATTGTATGGGGAACAAGTCGGTGAGTTGTTTCAATCCGCTATGCGTGCAATAAGATATGATGTAGGGCTCCTGTTTATCGAAGGCATGGGATTCATCAGTTTCAATCCGCTATGCGTGCAATAAGATATGATGATGCCGGTTGTATCGCAAGCATTCGAGGTTGTTGGGTTTCAATCCGCTATGCGTGCAATAAGATATGATGCTTCGTTGGGTTCTTGCTGGGGGAGTAATCCTTTGGTTTCAATCCGCTATGCGTGCAATAAGATATGATGTGCGTGTAGGGGCACGGCATGCCGTGCCCGTACGGAGAATTTCCATCCGGTATTCGTGCCATATAATGTAGGAGTCCCCTCCGAGGCCGCAAAGCAAATAATAGTAGGTGCATCCCTTGTGGGTGCCCTTCGTATTTTCAATCCGCTATGCGTGCAATAAGATATGATGGAACTGCTTTGCTTGCCTGACAGAAAAGAAAGTATGTTGGTTTCAATCCGCTATGCGTGCAATAAGATATGATGCTGGAAGCACGTCGGTGGTAATCGCTTCCGCGGGAACAGTTTCAATCCGCTATGCGTGCAATAAGATATGATGAGCAGCAGGAAGTAATGGAGGCCGATTTGTTGCTTAGTTTCAATCCGCTATGCGTGCAATAAGATATGATGCAGAAGCAAAAAAGGGAAGGGCAAAAACTTAAACGGGTTTCAATCCGCTATGCGTGCAATAAGATATGATGATTTCTATCAAAATAGGCTTGGCGGGGATGTCCTTAAAGTTTCAATCCGCTATGCGTGCAATAAGATATGATGTCACAATGGATAATTGCATCAATCAACGGATGTGGGTTTCAATCCGCTATGCGTGCAATAAGATATGATGAAACACAAGAATGCAGTACTGATGATTTTCACTGAGTTTCAATCCGCTATGCGTGCAATAAGATATGATGAGACAACCATCATAGACACGGCTGCTTTTCAAAACGTTTCAATCCGCTATGCGTGCAATAAGATATGATGAATTGCAAAAAACGTTGCATAAACAACTTTAATCTGAGTTTCAATCCGCTATGCGTGCAATAAGATATGATGCTCGAGCAAGCCCTCGCGACAGTTATCAATGAGCTCGTTTCAATCCGCTATGCGTGCAATAAGATATGATGTATCGTTACCGAAGAGCAGAAAGATGCAATGTTTTTGGCGTTTCAATCCGCTATGCGTGCAATAAGATATGATGAAAACAATTTACTCAAATGGAACAAAAATTATCCAGTTTCAATCCGCTATGCGTGCAATAAGATATGATGTATTATGACTGGCCATTTAATGATCGAGAAATTCGTTTCAATCCGCTATGCGTGCAATAAGATATGATGCTGGCAGGCCTTTCCGGATGCGCTTGTCGATGCGCAGGTTTCAATCCGCTATGCGTGCAATAAGATATGATGTTTATACCGCGCTCAACTCTATAACCCCGTCACCATGGTTTCAATCCGCTATGCGTGCAATAAGATATGATGTTGCTGTTTGATCTGATGAATGAGGTCAAAGCTCTTGTTTCAATCCGCTATGCGTGCAATAAGATATGATGTGCTCAAGATCGTCTATGATCTGGTCGAGAACCAAGTTTCAATCCGCTATGCGTGCAATAAGATATGATGTGCTGGCAATTGCCGGAGCGTTTGTTTTGTTATTTTAGTTTCAATCCGCTATGCGTGCAATAAGATATGATGTCTGAAAACAGTGATCGGGATGTATATGAACCTGCTGTTTCAATCCGCTATGCGTGCAATAAGATATGATGTAGCTATCACAGTAATGGTGGCGGGCAAAAACAAGAAAGTTTCAATCCGCTATGCGTGCAATAAGATATGATGTTTATCAGAGGGACAAGCACCTATGCATATAATAGAGGTTTCAATCCGCTATGCGTGCAATAAGATATGATGATTATTCTGCTTATTCAGCAGATGAAAGTCTGAGTAAGGTTTCAATCCGCTATGCGTGCAATAAGATATGATGAAGACATCACACGTGCCGGTGGCGCTGCTTTTCTGGTATGTTTCAATCCGCTATGCGTGCAATAAGATATGATGTCAGCGTGGAATAGCCCTTTAGAGGTGCTAAAGGATGTTTCAATCCGCTATGCGTGCAATAAGATATGATGGCTAACTATCTTTTCCGGCTCCAGCACTTATTGCATTAGTTTCAATCCGCTATGCGTGCAATAAGATATGATGGGGCCGTTATTGGTAGCTTATCTGTTGCATTCCTTTGTTTCAATCCGCTATGCGTGCAATAAGATATGATGATCAGTGGTTTGAGATCAGTGATGACGAGCTGAAAAGTTTCAATCCGCTATGCGTGCAATAAGATATGATGAGGAAACAAAGAATGTTACACTCTGGCAATCAATGAATAGTTTCAATCCGCTATGCGTGCAATAAGATATGATGTCTACCTCTGGAAAGCTGCGCCGGATAAGGGCTGCTGGCGCAAAAACCGGAGGTTTGGTATTTTTCAGTCATGTCAAGGGACAATGTACTGATTCCTGATTGATCGACAGTCTGCATGTTATCAAATAATTGCGAGTTATGCAATATCCGGAGGATACATTTATCCGCGTATCCCTCTAACCCGATATTGCATAAAACGATAAGGCATTTTTCACTTGCTTTGGCCCTTTTCTGAAATTATCCTCCGGTGTTACCATTCTGACCGCCAGGGTTCATAAACAGCCCTCGTCCCGGCAAGCACTTCGCTGATTTTGACCACCTGCGACTCAATATGCCGCCGGATATTCAGGCTTTTGCCACTTTGCGGGTCGAGCGACTCTGCCCACATTCGCTGTTCAAAGAGTTCCAGAAACTTTTTCCGGGCCTCATCAGTGAGAAAGCATCCCGCCTTGTCCTTACGATAATAAAAATCCTTGTTCCGCAAAACTCCCTTGTTGAGGGTGTAGAGCGTCATGGAGTCGATAATGGTTCTGAACTCTTCGACGAGGTCGTTGATCAGCGCCGGGTTGCCTTTGTCTTCGGCGTGCAGAAAGCCGAGGTAGGGGTTCATTCCCTTCATGCGCACGAGGGAGAAGATGTTGTTGTGCAGCAGGGTATAGCCGAAACTGAGCAGGCTGTTGACCGGGTCGGTTGGCGGACGCCGCACCCTGCGGAATGCACTGGTATAAAAGGGAAGCTCTTTTTTGAAGAGGAGGCCGAAGAGTTCAAAGTAGAGTGCGGCGGCTTTGCCTTCGATCCCCCGGAGCGCCTCCATATTGTCACAGCTTTTGGTATGTTCGGCAAGCGAGGTCATCAGCAAGAGGGACGCATCGAATTTTTCTTTCAGCTCTCCGTTACTTTCCCACGCCATGGCTTTGCGTTTCTGGATCATGGTGCGCGAGTTTCTGATTTTTGCCTCTACAATAGCGCTGGCAATTCCGAGGGCAAAGGGTTCATCGAGTGAGCGGAGGTACTGAAAGCGTTCGAGCGCGGAGTTGTCGGCTGTGGTGGCTTCGAGCCGACCAAAGTAGCTGCCATGTTGCGAAACAAAGGTGATGGGAATGTTGCTTTTCATGCAGTATTGCATAGCCGGTGTGGTGAGCGTGATGTTGCCGAGCACCAGAATCTGCTCTACCCGGCGGACAATGATGTCGTTGAGTTGCTTGCCCTCTTTTTCAACGCTGAACCGTTCACCATCCTTACGCAATATGCTGCCCTGTTCCTGCAGGTAGAGGGTATTGAGCAGCGGGGAGTAGAGTTTGTTGAGCGCTTCGTGCTTCTCTTTTTGCCGCAGGGCATCCTCTTTGGCCGTTTTCTCAAGGAATTTGTCTACATCAATCTGCTGTTTTTCAAGGCTTTGCAGCAGCTTTTCACCAAACTCGGTCTGAAGCAGCGTCTCTTTGGTCACCGTTATGGCGTCGGAGTCACCGGTTTGCAGTTCGTACTCCTCATCATCACTTTCCTCAGGGTGCAGCAGGCTTTTCGGAGCTTTGCGGAGTTTCAGCTTGCCCAGTTTGTCGTACCACTCATCCGGGTGCATTTTGGTGGGCAACACCAGCGAACGGATGAAGAGGTAGCCAAGGTATTTGAACCCCTCCGCAAAGGTGGTGATCCGGGTCTTTTCGTTGTTGAGTTGCAGTTTCAGCTCCGCCAGCGCACTTTCCGAAAGCTGGAGGGCCGCTTCTGCTTTTGGTTTTGACTTGCAAAGAATGAGAAAATCATCGGCAAAGCGCACCAGTTTGAACCCCTCCTGCTCCATGCGCTCATCAAATTTATCCAGATAGAGGTTTGCAAGCATCGGCGAAATGGGGCAGCCCTGCGGCAGGCCGATGGTGTTCTTCACCTTTGGGTTCTGGCCATCAACAATTTCTGCGGTCAGCCATCGCGCAATCAGCGTGAGCAGCTCCTCGTCATCACAGAGTTCACGAAAGCGCTGAAAGAGTAACGGGTGGTCAACGGTATCGAAAAAGCTGCTGATATCGGCATCGACCACCCAGTTATAACCAAGGTTTCGCAGCCTCTCGATTTCACGGGCCGCCGTCATGCGCGACAACCCCGGCCGGTAGGCGAAGGTATTGGCTCCCAGTTCCGACTCCACCAGAGGGGTCAGCACGATCGCCGCTGCGGTTTGCGCAACCCGCTCCATCACCGTAGGAATCAGGAGGGTGCGCAACTTTCCGGTGGGTTTCAGCATGACGAGTTTCAGGAGCGGCTGCGGCTCATAGGTGTTGGTCAAGAGCTGCCTGCCAAGATCGGCAAGATGCTCCTCGATGCGCCACGAATAATCGGTAATTGACTGTTTGTCGTACCCGGCCATTCCGTCGTTCGAAACCACCTTGTTCCAGGCCTGAAAAAGTGTTTCAGGCAAAGCCATCTGATTGTAAAGCCATCCCATAGGTTGCTCCGGGTTAGAGGGGTTGAACCGGCATTGGTAGAAAACGCATTGATGCTGCCGTAGAAGCGATGAATTCGAAGAATTAAAACTTTATTTCTCGATAAATTACGTATTATTTGGCTGGTTTGTAAAAGTAAAGTGGTGCTCTTTGTGATGCAGTTTATTCTTGTAACCTACGATATCGAAAACGACCGGCGACGGACGAAAATCCATAAACTCCTTGAAGGATATGGGTTGGCGGTGCAGTACAGCGTCTTCGAATGCTTTGTCTCTGATGAGGAGTACGCCAAAATGCGCATGCGCCTGCAAAAACTCCTCGACCCCAAACATCCGATCGACTCCGTTCGTTACTACGTGCTCTGCCGGAACTGCGTCGAACGAGTCGATATCGACGGCAACCGCGACTTCGCAGTTGAGAGCCCCTTTATTATTTCATGAATTACCCCCGTCCACCCTCCAACTGAGGGCGTGTTTATGAACGAATTCTTTACGCAAAACAACCTGTTGGTCGTTTTTTGGTTCACGGCAGGCCTTGTCTCGATAATTGAGCTTCTGGAATACCTTGTAACAAAAAACATTCCCTGGCTTTTTCGATTGATGCGGGGTGTGTGGCGTGGCATGGCACGGCGATTCAGCGGGGGGATTTCGGAGGGGACTCGTCAACTGATCATCAATTTTTCCGGTCATCCGGTGCTGCCAGGTCAGCATAAGGATATTGGCAAAATGATGCACTGGCCATCGCCGGAAATAATCAATGTATCGTTGGGTAATGTTGCTGAAGATCACAACTTCGTTTCAACCATCGAAAAGGCAGTTGAAAAAGTAGCCTTGTCGCCGGAAGAGTGGCAATCAACACCCATCGTGGTTATTGCTGCGGGGTACTCTGCCGTCTGGTCGGTAGTGCTTGCGGAACTGCATGGCCGTCTCGGCTATTTCCCCGATGTGGTTCGTCTTCGCCCGGCCTCGACGGTATCCAACGAAAAATTCGAAGTTGCCGAAATCATGAACCTCCGTGAAGTGCGACACAAATCAAGGGATAAACGGTGAAGTCAATATGGACACTTATACAGCAATAGGACTGGTTGCCGATATCATTGGTATCATAGGTGCATTCTCAGCTTTTCAGGCATTGCGACAATTGTTGAAGCAGAAAAAAGAGAAAAAACGGCTGAACCAGATTGTCTCGGTTGTTTTGCAGTGTACCAAAGATAACCGTAAAATTGTTCCGCTCATGGTTGTGCGTCGCAAGGATATAACGAGGGCAGAACTGCAGGGCATTCTCGGCACCATCAAAATGAAGCCTTCGATTACCGGGCGGTACAAACTCGATCACCTGAATACAAAAAAATTCTGGCAGGACATTGAGAGCTTGCAAGCCTCAGATAATGACGATAATGACCAGCTTCTCATTCCCTGCACACCTGAAGAGATTGAACAGTTTGATGTATAGCCGGAAACTTTAGTTCTGATTCCCGTTATTATTTTTGCTGATTTACGATAAATACATTTTTCTGTATTGATAAACGAGAAAAAAACAGTACATATAAAGCGTGTTAATGCTTCGAGTTATTGATTTACCCCCTGATAACGCACGATTCTGTACTCTGACCGACTGAACTCTCGTAACAAAGCTTTGTCGGGTTGCCGGTATAGCTCCCTCCAACGCTCCTGTATGTAGTCGCCTTGCTTTACTGAAGTACACCTTAACGCCATCGTTATGTCAAGTACGCAGTACCTTTTTCTCTTTACCATAGGTTCACCGCAAACATTCATTGCGCAAGCACGAAAGACGCATGACCTGTTTGCTGGCAGCGCGGTTGCTGAAAAAATATGCAGGAATCTCTCTTTGTCCGTATCCAATAACACAAGAATTGCATAAAACCAACTCAGATGGTGCCAACTGGACACAATATTGTAGAACTTGGAATAAAGCTTCTCAAAGAAAAAAAGATTGCTATCAGTGCATTTGCAGAAGCATTTTCACTTGCAGGCGTTACAGCGACGGAGTTGAAACTCGCTCCGCTGAAATCCGTCTTTGGTGGGGATAGATATTTTGAGCCAAAAGAGCTTTCTGCTTTTGATATCAATTATCCCACACTTGATTCTATTGACTATTTCAATAATGTAACGTTAGATGTTATCGGAAATTGTCTTGCTTCACTTGAACGGTTCGGATCCTTTGTCGCAACCGATATCGACAATACTATCCCTGTCTATGATCTTTTTAAGACCGCAGCAGCTATTCAAAATTGCTTAAACAATGAACTAAAGGATAATCCATTTCTGCTTGTAAGTGCCGATTTTTCCGGCATTCAGGATACAGTATACACCATTTCCTCAAAAGGAGCACTCAAGACACTTCGAGCTCGTTCCTTCATGCTTGAGTTGCTCACAGAACACATAGTGTATGAGATTTTACATGCATGTGGTTCAGAGCGGTATGCTATTATCTACTCTGGTGGGGGCGGCTTTAGCCTGTTACTGCCGAACATAGCCGGAAATGTAAAAGCTATTGATGGCTATAGAGAGGTACTTAATAAATGGGCTTTACAGGAATTTTCAGGGAAGTTTTTTATTGCAATGGATGCATTGGTATTCAACGAAGAGAAGCTGAAAGACAAAGGGATTTTTAAAAAGTTAAGACAAGAACAATCTGATAATTTAGATAGGCAGAAATCTCGGAAATTTTTACGCCAACTTGATAAGCTTTTCAAACCTGAGATGCCAGAGCAAGTTAACTTGCAGACTGAGTGCCAGATTACCAGACGGGACGATTTGCCAAATAAAGAAATGCGTGATTTAGGAAGTGGCGAAAAAATGCCGGAGCATAATCCCGATATGACAAAAACCTGGGTTTCAGAAAGCTGTTACAGGCAATATCGTTTGGGTGACAAGCTAATTGGTACAAAGTATGTCTGTCGGAGAAAAATAGCAAAGGACGATAGAAGCGGGTTTGTTCAGCTTCCGACTATGAAATCGACACCAACGAAGCTCTCATTTTGTTATTATGTTGTCAGTTCGAAGTTGATTCACAATTCAGATGCAATTTGGTGCATCAATTCTTGGACAGAACGAGAGAGTTCGAGAACCTTACTGTACTCTAATTATGTCCGAAAGTATGGTGATCTTACTGCCTATACTAAAAAGTTAGGAAATGAATCGCATACAAATGTTGAAGAAAGACAAGCCAAGGATACTGATACAGCGACGTTTGAGGGTTTAGCTGCAAGTTCCTGCGGTGCAGATCTGATTGGTGCATTGCGAATGGATGTCGATAACATGGGTGACTTGTTTCGCAATATTGAAAGCTTTGCCGCGCTTTCAACAAAATCAAGAATGCTGAACCTCTTTTTTAAGGTGTACCTCAATCAAATATGCGCAGGACATTTAGGCAGCAGACTTTCTCCAACTGACATTGTCGGGAAAAATTACACGGAAAAGAATGCAGCCGAAGAAAATAAAGGACGCAATGTCTCAGTGATTTACGCAGGAGGTGACGATCTATTTATTCTCGGTGCATGGGATGAAACAACGGAACTTGCCTTCGATATTCAACGCTGCTTTGCCTTATTCACAGGTGGAATGTTTGATACAACTAAAAAGATCATTAGCGGAGGACAAGGAATATCCGGCGGTCTCACTCTGCACCAGCCAAAATTCCCACTTTACCAAATGGCAATAAAATCAGGTGAGGCAGAAAGTGTTGCAAAACATGCAAAAGTGCAAAAAAACTGCTTCACACCTTTTTTGCTTGCCTTAGATCATGTTGATAAGGGTTATGAATTTTATAACAACCAAACAGTTCGAATCATTGACTGGAACGATCCAACTTTTTTTGGATTACTTGAAAACTTAGTAGTATTAACGGAGAAGCATATAACCGGCAATCAGATTGATACCATCAAACTCGAAGCTGTTTCAAAAGGATTTATTTACAAGCTGTTTGAAGTAGCAAGAGTTTGGGTCGCTGAAGGGACTTTATACTTGCCTCGCTTGCGTTACATATTTTCACGTTTAGAAAAACAATATATAGATAACAAAGATACTCACAAGCAAGCAGGTATTCAAAGCTTGCGAAGTATTTTGTTTTCATCAATTAAGCATGAAAGAGAAAAATCTATTAAGCGTATGACATTGACGCTTAACTGGTTTGAACAACTTCAACGCAATAAGTAAAGAGGATAACAATATGAAAACAATTCAAGAAATTAAGGAAGCAACTTCAAAGTTTAATAGCTCCTTGTACGAAGGATTGACAATTGATGATGCCATTGAGTATGCAAATGTTATTGCAAGAGATCTGCAGAAGGTAAAAACACATCAGTTAAGACGGTTTTTTTCTGCAATAAAAAATATACAAAATAAAGTTGTTGATCTTAAGGATAACGATCTTTTCCCAGCAGGGGAATATGCGGAACTACAAATGCTGAGACCTCAACTTGCAAATGCTGTGGGGCGTTTACACGGATCAGAAAAGATCGCTATGCAAAATTTGTTAGACATTTTACGGCCTGTTATCAAGACTGTAAAAAAGAATAATGATTTTACTCGTTTTGTAAATTTTTTTGAATCAATTATTGCCTATCACAAGGCTTACGCAAAAGAATAAATTTGGAGGATAAATATGTCAAAAGGATTATTTGGGCACATCGTTTTAAAAGGAACCATTATTGCTAAAACCGGTATGCATATCGGAGCAAGTGCAGATACTGTCGAAATAGGTGGTATTGATACCCCTGTTATAAAACATCCTATAACCTTTGAACCCTACATTCCCGGGAGTTCTCTAAAAGGTAAGATGCGATCCCTGATGGAGAAAATTGAGGTAAGTAAAGGCGTTATAACATACAATCGTCTTGTTGTAAAGAATAATAATATATGGCAACATGTCTGTAGCGATAGCGAACATGAAATGTTGATTTCTAACCATAAAACACCGGGAGCAACTAACTGTGACGTATGTCGCCTCTTTGGTTCAACTGGAGAGAATGGAAATAAAAATCATCCTGCAAGAATCTTGGTTCGAGATGCTAAACTGTCAAATCCAAATGATTTAAAGCTAGATGCTTTACTTATCATGGAAGCAAAAATGGAAAATGTTTTAGATAGAGTTCATGCAGCAGCAACACCTCGAACAATTGAGCGTGTTCCAGTCGGAGCAAAGTTTAATTTTGAAATTGTTTATCGTGTTGAAGGTGAAGGATGCGTTACTGGAATAAAAAATAGTGATAAAACAAAAGTTCAGACGGATGTAAAAAATATTTTATTGCTGCTCAGAGCGGTTGAAAGAGAAGGTTTAGGAGGAAATACTTCACGAGGGTATGGTCAAGTTAGTTTTGAGCTAACTGATTTCTTTTACCAAAAAGTGAAAGAAAGTGGTTCAACAACCCAATTTCCCGAAGAAAATGGAGTTATTTTCAAAGGGTTGGAAAAAGTGATAGAACATGTTAACGATAAAGAATTCAAATTGCAAGAGCTATGAAATATCTTGTCGAACTGCAATTTGACCACGCTGTTCATTTTGGGTCATCCATTGCCGGTTTTGGTATTGAAGATGTAGATGAAACGTGTCACTCAGATACTCTCTTTAGTGGTATAATTAACCAGCTTGCTGCGATTGAACACTTAA
Source organism: Pelodictyon phaeoclathratiforme BU-1 (assembly GCF_000020645.1). Classification (GTDB taxonomy): domain Bacteria; phylum Bacteroidota; class Chlorobiia; order Chlorobiales; family Chlorobiaceae; genus Chlorobium; species Chlorobium phaeoclathratiforme. The sequence goes on along the minus strand of NC_011060.1, from coordinate 2,536,195 downwards.
TATCTGATTTTAGCCTCAAAAATTTTCTTCAGGAATTTAATTCACCAACGCCGCCATTTCGAATTTCATCATTCGGAGTTGTAAAAGGTGTGGATTATTTTCTCCCAAAACCTTTAATAGAACCTGATTTTTTTGCTTGTGATTCAAGTGTAAATAAGTATAAAAAAGACTTTAAAAAACTTAAATGGGTTCATTTAGAGGATTTTCATAAATGGCAGAAAAAATCCCTTAGCAGTGATGATATCAAAGGTTATTTCGTTAGTTACGATAATGAACCTCCTCCAAAATCGCCGCCCTTTTCAAAAATACATACAAAAGTGCAACATATACAAGACCGTGAAACAGATGCTACCCAAATATACCATACTGGGCAATTGTTTTATGGTGAAAGAGTTTATCCGTTTTTTTTTGTAGACTTTAACTCGAAATCTCTCTCATGGGAATGGTTTGTTGAGGCGCTGAGGCTTATAGGAATCTCAGGCTTGGGCGGGCGACGTTCAACTGGTTATGGTAAATTCTGCTTACGATACGAACCAATACTGATTGGTGGGGATGAGTCTGCATGGCCTAAAAAAGTTTGTGAAAGTAATCAGCATACCAAAGCTATTACTTTATGGAGCAACGTGCTAAATCATCAAAGTGAAGGTCAATATTTATTTTCTTTGCTTGCACCTAAAGCGTTAAGTGAAAATGATTGTTTCGTATATAATTTAATAATTCGTAAAGGATGGTTTTTTTCTAATTCAAGTTTTTGCCAGATGAAGCGAAAAACAGTTTACATGTTTTCGGAAGGTTCAATATTTTACAGAAATGTTGAAGGTGGATTGATCAATATCTCACCTGATGAACTTCCCGAAAATCATCATGATATTTATCGATATGGACTTCCTTTTACAATACCATTTTCTATTTAATAGCTATGACCTATGAGGATAAGATCGAACGTCGTACAATTCGTCTTACGGCGGTTACTCCTGTTCATATCAAAGGAAAAGATATTGACTATGGACAAGGATTTGTTCGTCGTGACAATTACTCTGCATACGCAATCGATCATATGAGACTAGGTAAATACCTGCTTTCCAAAGGGAAATTCGAGGTATACTTAGAAGAAATAGATGGACTAATCAACCGTCGTAAATTTAAGGATTTTGATTTTCAGAAATTTTTGCAGACACACAATCTCTATAACATTAACAACCCAGAAACACACAGAGAACTGATTGACGCTGGAGTTTTTAAAGCTATTGTCGGATCTACTAATAATAAGCAGTTTGTTAGGGATGGTATGTTACGGGCTTTTATTCCAGGTTCCACTATAAAAGGCTTTATTCGAGTAGCCTGTATTTATGAACATTTTAAGAATAAAGTGTTTTTAAAGTGGGAAGAATTCGAAAATGAAATTCGAGATTATGATAAAAGCTTAATAGATAGTTTTCGTTTTATATCTGTGACTGATAGTAGAGAGTTGGATATCCAAAGTATTAAAGATGAAACTGTTTCTATTGTTTCCCGAAACATTCGCGAAGAAACAGTTCTGCCGAAGACTGAAGAAGGCGAAGGAAGGATAATTGAGTTCGGTAAAATAAAGTTGCAAATTGGCGACACCAGATTCTATGACATAGATGAATCCCTAACTAATAGATTTCGGTTAAAAACCGGTGTTGTTATATCGTCATATAAACTCGATAGTAAAGGAAAAAAAGTTATTGATTTGACCATTAAAGATGAAAATATTTCCAGAGGTCAGTCGGATTTAGTAAAGATTGTTGCTTTGAATTTTAAGAGCGATGAAGATCTTGAGTGCTTCAACGGAGAAACGGAATTTGACATTATCTTAAACAAGAACCCAGCGAATACCCCATTTAAAAGTATAGAAAACCTAATTCATGTGCTTGATTCATTTTCCAAAAATATATGGGATTTGGAAACAAAATATTTGTCACAAATAACAGAAAATGCTAATAACATAGAAAAAATAAAAAAGTTTTACGACGGAAAACGAATAGCAAATGCTCGTATTGGATTTGGAACAGGGCTTATTAGTAAAACTCCAGATGGAATTTTAGAAGAGACTGTCTTAACTGAACTAGTTAATGCTCTTTTTCAACCAATGAAACCCATGCCTCATACACGCCCAAAAAGTCGTAAAGTGATCTCTTCAAGCAGTGAAGCAGTACTGCCGCTTGGATGGATAAAGCTGGACATAAAACCATGAAAAGAAAAGATATTCAAGACGTAGTTTATGCCTCGCAGGCATTTACAAGTTATAAAAGTGCAAGTGATCAAAAAAAGGAAGAGTATTACTTTTCTCATAATTTGAAGTGCGAATGTAACGGTGAGAAAATCGATCCTGACAGCCTCTTTTCTTATTCTGTAAGTGCATTAAAAATAAAGCAAGCATTGGATAGTTTGTGTGACCTAAAATACGACTTGCATATTCTACTTGTTGGGACGGTACTCCAGCCACTTATGCTTTCTATTTCTGCTATGAATGCAGATAATATTATACTCCTTTACGCTTCAGACGGCACTGGACAAAAAAAAGATGTTCTAGCGGAATATATATTTGCATATACTTCAAAAAAAGTTGAGTGTGAAGCTGTTAATAGTTCAGAGCCACATACTGTTTTTACAGCTATAAAAGGGATTTATGATGCTGAGGAGTGGAAAGGAAAGAAGATATGTATTGATATTACAGGTGGGAAAAAATCGATGGTTGGAGGCGGGTTTTTAGCATCGTCAATACTTGGAATTGATACGTTCTATATTGACTTTGAGAAATATGAAAATGGCAAACCTGTTCTTTGCACTGAGTTCCTCAATAAACTTGACAATCCCTATGATATTTTTAGTATACAGCTATTAAATCAAGCAAAAGAACTTTTTAGATATCATAATTACCAAGCGGCATATTGTATTTATTTGAACATTGAGAATAAGCTATCTCCTTGTGGATTAGATAAACCAGAAAAGCTAGATCTTGATTTAGAAAGATCAAGAGTTAAGAGAATGAAGCATGTTTCAGAGTGTTATATGTATTGGGATCGCTATGCTTATAATGCTGCGATTAGTTGCTCTGAATTCATTCCGGAATATCAGAAATCGCATTTGAAAAATTTACAAGAATTCGACGAAATACCGAATAAAAAAAGCAGATATGCATCTGTTTTCTTTTATGATTATATATTGGATAGGTATTTGTCGGCTGTAAGAAGAGGGGCTTATGTTGTTAATAACGATCCAAGTGGTTATCATGATGCAGTTTTGCGTTATTACCAATGTGTTGAAATGTTGTTGGATGCATATATTACAAAACATCAAAAGTATGCCTTTTACGACCCTGATGTGGATAAATATCCGTCAAAAGATATAAGGAGATTGTGTTTTAGTGGATATTTAGAAAAAAAAATCGATCAAAAAATGGTACGGTATGAACTATCCAAAAAAATAGAATTACCTTTGTTAAATGATAAAATTGCGAATTTAAATCTATGGAGAGACGGTTTTGTTCATGATAAACCAGGTGTCCAGAATTCGAACATAATGAAAGCTCAAGCTTTAGTTAAACAATTGATTGAAATAATTTTTGAAAAGAATGAATCTTTCAAAAATGACTTGATTCAATATGCTTTTTGTACATCATTTAATGATGACGGTTCTCTTAGAAAAGATCATACAGGTTTTGTTGATTAATAATATTTAGAAATGCGCATAACCCTCGAACTCTCCCACCGCAAGCGTACGGTCACGCTTCCAATAAACAACAGCCATCTCATCTCCTCCCTGATCTACAACATCGTCGATAAAAGCTCAAGCGAGTATGCCGAACGGTTGCATGATCAGGGATACCGGCTTCAGAACAGGGCGTTCAAGCTCTTTACCTTTTCGCCGCTCTATCCGGGCAATCGGCACAAGTGGGTGATGCATGAGAACGGGACGATGAGTACCGCTGACGCGTTGCTGCATGTTACGATCTCTTCTCCGAAGGAGGAGTTTGTCGAGCATCTGGTGATTGGTTTGTTGCAGGAGCCCTATGTCTGGGTCGGCAATGAACGGTTTCGGGTAGAGACGGTGCGAAAGCTTGATCAGCCGGAGTTGAGTGATGATATGGAGTTTGTGATGCTTTCACCTCTGGTTTGCACCACAAAGGGGGAGGCTGATCACTATCCGCAGTATTTGTATCCCGGTGATCCGGAGTTTGAACGGGTGCTGCTTGAAAATCTTTGCCGGAAGTATCAGGTGCTGCATGGGCGGTCGTTTGTGTGCGAGAGCGGGCAGTTTGGTTTTGCTATTGATGAGGCTTATGTGGAGCGGATGCAGGGGAAGGTTCAGAAGCTGATTACGCTGAAGGAGGGGCGTTCTGATGAGACGAAGATCAAGGGGACGCTTGCACCGTTCAGGCTGAGGGCTCCACGGGAGCTGATGGAGGTTGGGTATGCGTGCGGTTTTGGCGAAAAGAACTCGATGGGTTTTGGAATGGTGAAGGTTGATGAAGCTTGAGTGGTTACGCGCTTACTTTCAGCATTGGCTGCACATGGCGCTTTGGTTTGTGCAGAGACAAGTCGTGAGTTGCTTGAAGGTTAAGCCAGAACTCGGGTGATGTGTTGAACGCCCCGGCAAGAAGCCAAGCAGTATTTGGTGACACCCCTCTCTTACCACAGACGATCTCGTTGATTCGTTGCACCGGGATGCCGATATGCGCCGAGAGCGCTTTCTGGGAGAGACCCAGAGGCTCGATAAACTCTTTCAGTAATATAATTCCGGGATGTGTTGCCACTCTGTTTGAGGGTATCATGTTATTTTTTTGCAGAAACTGGTTAGTGGTAATCAATGATCTGAACTTCATGTGCTCCGGAATCCTGCCATCTGAAGACAATTCGCCACTGATCATTGATTCGAATGCTGTGGAAACCTGCAAAATCACCCTTCAATGCTTCCAGTCGATTCCCTGGAGGAGTTTCAAAAAGTTAATGGATTCCCGTTATTCATGCAAGCGGATATCAGGAAGAACCTGAGATAGTAGAAAGAATCCTGAAATCAGGCTGAGGGCTCCCCGTGAGCTGATGGAGGTTGGGTATGCGTGCGGTTTTGGCGAAAAGAACTCGATGGGTTTTGGAATGGTAAAGCCGTATTTTAGGCTTCATGGAGAAGAGGAGGAGCTGATGGAGTCGGTTCAATAATATTTTTCAATTTTTTTGCCATTACCATGAAGAGAGTACTTGTGGCCGGTTCGACCGGTTATCTTGGTCGTTATGCAGTGCAGGAGTTCAAAAATCGTGGCTATTGGGTGCGTGCCCTGGTGCGTAACCCTGACAAGGTCGCCCAACCCGGCCCTTATTTCGCGCCGGCTATCAAGGATCTGGTTGACGAGGTTATCGTGGGTGATGCCACGAAACCGGAAACCATTGCTGCGGCATGTGATGGTATCGATGTTGTTTTTTCGTCGCTTGGGATGATCAAGCCTGATTTTGTCCATACTATCTTTGAGGTGGATTATCAGGCGAACATGAATCTTCTGGATGTGGCGCTGAAGGCGAAGGTGAAGAAGTTTGTCTATGTCTCGGTTTTTGATGCGCATCGGATGATGAATATTCCGAATGTGCAGGCTCATGAGAAGTTTGTCAGGGAGTTGAAGGCTGCGAATATTGAGTCGGCCATTATTCGTCCGACTGGCTACTATTCGGAGATCGGGCAGTTTGTTGCGCGGGCACGCAAAGGGTTCATGCTGATGGTGGGGGATGGTTACCAGCGTTCGAATCCCATTCACGGCGCTGACCTTGCAAAGGTGTGCGTTGATGCGGTCGATGGAACGGCAAAAGAGGTTTCCGTGGGCGGGCCTGAAGTGTTCACCTATCTCGAAATGGTTGATCTCGCTATGGAAATTGCCCAGACCAAACCTATTGTTTTTCCGCTTCCACTCTGGGCGGCTGACGGGCTGGTTGCGGCTGTTGGTCTCTTCAATCGCGATGTGCATGATGTGGCGCTCTTTGCAACGACACTCAGCCGGGTGGACTTTATCGCTCCGCTCTATGGCACGCATCGGTTGCGTGATTTCTTCATGCAGTGTGGGGTGATGGGAAGCTGAGCTGAAAGGGGAATTGCAGAATATAGAGGCAAACAACGCAATCAATTTGTGCTGTCACGGTGACTGATAAGTCGTTTGCACAAACAAAATATTTCTGATATACTACGCTTTTTCTATAGGCAAACGAATAATGGAATGGAACCCATGAGCGCCCGATTACCCCGAAAATTGATCACCTTTGACTGGGCAATGAAGCGGTTGTTGCGCAGCAAAGCCAACTTTGAGATACTTGAAGGTTTTTTAAGCGAGCTGTTGGGCGAAGATATTTTCATCCTTGAAATTCTGGAGAGTGAAAGCAATAAGGAGAGTAGACGCGACAAATACAACCGTGTTGATCTCAAGGTAAAAAACTGCAAGGGCGAGCTTATCATTATCGAAGTGCAGTTTGAACGGGAACTTGATTATCTGCAACGGATGCTTTACGGCACATCGCGAGTTATCACCGAGCATCAGAAAGAGAGCCAGGCCTATGCAACCCTGGTGAAGGTTATCTCGGTCAACATCCTTTACTTTGATTTTGGCCACGGCAGTGATTACATCTATCATGGTACCACAACCTTCACAGGAATCCATGACCATGACAAACTGGAACTTGATATCCGGCAACAGAAGCAGTACGGCAAGATTCAGATAAACAATATTTACCCGGAATACTACCTGATAAGGATCAACAACTTTAACCGTATTGCAACAACATCGCTTGACGAATGGATCTATTTTCTCAAGAACGAAGATATTAAGGATGAGTTCAAGGCAAAAGGGATCCAGAAAGCAAAAAAGTCTTTTTCCCTCCTGAGTTTGACCGAAAAAGAGCAGTTGGCTTATGCTCGTTACCAGGATGACCTGCGGTATGAGGCCAGTCTGGTAGAGTCAAACTATGGACTTGGTCGTATGGAAGGGAAGGAAGAAGGTATTGAGATAGGAATTGAACAGGGGATTGAGAAAGGGAAACTTGAAGTTGCCAACCGATTGGTGGAGAAGGGAATGAGCGCTGAAGAAGCCGCAGCGGTTGCCGGGATACCAGTAGAGTTGCTACGCAATTGAAGAATAAATATTATCTCTCAGTTCACTTTATACTCCGGTACGCGTGTCGTCAAGCCGTGAGCCATAGAGCCAGACGAGCGCACCCTCTCCCGCCACGGCGCAGCAGGTGGTGTTGATTTGTTCTGTTGTCAGGCGCATGATGCTTTGTTCTCGTATGGTGACGGCGGTGTTTCGTTGGTGCACGCCACGGCGTACCCTTATGGGCTGTTCTCAATAAAGATAAAAGATTTTTTGCATTCAGTACCAAAGCCGCTGCAAAGAGTATCTCTCTCGATGACTGTTGTTGAAGAGATGAATCGCTATCTGTTTTGATCGTAAGTACACGTAGTCAACAACGTCCCCAAAGATTCTAAAGATTGGTTAGCTCAGCTTGTAGCCGGGGCCGCCGCCGCCTTCGGGTGTTGTCCAGGTGATGATGGCGTAGGGGTCGGCTACTTCGCAGGTTTTGCAGTGGAGGCAGTTGGAGGGGTTGAGCCTGAGCGCCGGGAGGGGTTCGGTGGTGATTTCGTAGACGGCTGCGGGGCAGAAGTGCTGGCAGGGGTTGCCGAACTCTACAAGGCACTTTTTGAGGCAGATTTCTGCGATATCTTCGGGTTTGATATGGAGGTGGCAGGGCTGGTTCTCTTCGTGCATGACACCGGAGTGGTAGAGGCTCCTCTCTTTGCTGAATGTCCGGATGCCGTCTGCCCTGAATTCCGGGATTGCGGAATTGGCGTTCTCTCTTTTTTTCATGCCGGGGACCGGAATGGGTTCGAGGCCTGGCAGGCTTGTCTGGTTTTTTTTCAGATTGAGGCCGGGAAAGCTGAGCTGGAGGCCTGCCTGAAGGAGTCCGGGGTAGAGCCCTTTGTCGAAGGCTGTCCGGTAGTTCCGGGCGGCGTGCAGCTCTTCGTATGCCCATGAGCTTTTGAACCGCTCCTCATAATGGTTGAGTCGTTCGGTGGAGAAATCGTTGTGCAGCAGCGCTTCGAAGAGGGTTTCGGCGGCAAGGAGACCGGATTTCATGGCGAGGTGTATTCCTTTGTGGCGCTGCATGTTCACCATTCCGGCCGATTCGCCGGTGATGAGAAAGCCGGGGCCGCTGAGCGGTGGCATGGCATCGAGGCCGCCGGAGCTGATGGTTCTTGCACCCGCCTCAACCATGGTTCCAAATTTGAGGATGTTGGCCATCAGCGGATGGAGTTTGAAGCGCTGCAGGTTGAGGTGGGGGTCGCATATCGGCGATTCAGGCCCCACCGAGGAGATGCATCCGACGGAGACGAGTGTTGGAGAGAAGGCGTAGAGCCAGCCGCCACCGTAGACGTCCGACTCAAAAGGGAAGCCGAAGGTGTGGTGTACCTCTCCTGCTATGACCCGCCCTTCGGGTATTTGCCAGGTCTCTTTTACTCCGGTTTCGTAGCGCTGCGGAAGGCTGCCGGTCGGAAAGTGTGCAGAGAGCTGGCGGAAGAGTGAGCCGTCGGAGCCTTCGCCGATAACGGTGACCTTGCTTTTGAGCAGCAGACCGGGTTCATAGCCGGGCTTCTGATTGCTTTTTTTATCGAGTCCCTTGTCGTCGGTAATGATGCCGGCAAGCCTGCCGTTTTCGATAAAGGGGGCTGAAGCTGCGGTGTTGTCGAAGAGTTGGATTTCCTCCTCTTCGGCTTTTTCCGCCATCCATGCGCCGAGGCGGCTGAGCGAGACGAGCAGGGCTCCTTTGTTGCTGAACCGTTCGGGAACAAAGGGGACGGGGAATTTTCTCTTGCTTTGCAGCAGCCAGAGGCTCTCCTTTGAGACGGTGGCTTCAATCGGGCAGCCCTGCTCCCGGTAGTCTGGCATAAATTCTTCGAGGGCTTTCGGGTCAAGCAGGGCGCCGGAGAGCAGGTGAGCGCCTGGGTAGCGTCCCTTGTCGATGAGCGCTATGGTGGCTTCGAGAGGGTTTGCCGATTGGCGGTTGTGCTGCCTGATCAGCCGCTGGAGCTGGATGGCTGATGCAAGGTTTGCCGGACCGGCGCCGACGAAAACGATGTCAAATTCGATGGATTCTCGTTCTTGTTGCATAGGGCAAACTGGTTTTCAAAGAAGTATTCCGCCCAACAGAAGCGATGCGACGCTGAAGTAGATGACGATTCCGGTTACATCGACAAGCGTTGCCACAAAAGGCGCCGAGGAGACTGCCGGGTCAAGGCCGAGCCGTTTGAGCAGCAGGGGGAGCATTGAGCCGGTGAGTGTTCCGAACATGACAATGCCGACCAGTGAAATGCCTATGGTAAAGCCGATGTAGAGCCACTTGGTGTCGAGATGCCCTAAAACCGAGGCCCAGATGATCACCCTGAAGACTCCGATTGTGCCAAGAATACAGCCAAGCGCCAGCCCTGATACCAGTTCGCGGCGCATCACCTTCCACCAGTCACGGATGGTTATTTCACCAAGTGAGAGGGAGCGGATGATGAGCGATGCTGCCTGGGAGCCGGAGTTGCCTCCGCTTGACATGATGAGTGGTATGAAGGTGGCCAGAACAATGGCTTTTGCCATCTCGTCCTCGAAAAATGCCATGGCCGAAGCGGTCAACATCTCGCCGACAAAAAGAATGACCAGCCAGACGGCCCGTTTTTTGATCAACTGGGGTATTGGCAGGTCGATGTAGGGCTCTTCGAGGGCTTCGATACCGCCGAATTTCTGTATGTCTTCGGTCTCCTCCTCTTCTGCAACGTCAAGCATGTCGTCAACCGTCACGACTCCGATCAGGTAGCCGTTGGAATCGACCACCGGCAGCGCAACGCTGTCGTATCGCTTGAAGGCTTCGAGGGCGTCTGCCTGGTCTTGTGATGCCGTGAGGGTGATGAGTTTGTCTTCGGCGATAATTTCACTCACTGTTTTTTCGGGCGCGGAGAGCAGGAGCGTTCTTGCGAGGAGTTCGCCCTTGAGCTTGCCAATGTCATCGACGACGTAGATGACGTTCAGGGTTTCGCTATCATGTCCAAAGGTGCGGATATAGTCGAGCACCTGGTTGATATCCCAATCTTTTTTGACGCTGAGGTAGTCGGGAGACATGAGGCGCCCGACGCTTCCTTCGGCATAGGCCAGCAGGGTTTTGGCTATTTTGAACTCTTTGAAGGAGAGGAGTTTCAGCAACTCTTGTACAACCGTTCCTGGCAGCTCTTCAAGCAGCGCTGTTCGGTCATCGGCCGACATGCTGTTGAGGATATGGGTGACATGTTTTTTGGTGAGCGCAGTCAGAAGGTTCTGCTGGGAGTCGAAGTCAAGGTATTCAAAGGTTTCTGTTGCCAGTCCTTTCGGGAGCAGCCGGAAAAGAACCGCTTGCTCGTTTTCAGGGAGATCGGAGATGAGTTCGGCGAGGTCAACCGGCAGCCAGTCGTTGAAAATTCTCTGCAGTGCGCTGAAGTTTCGCTGTTCGATCAGCTCCCTGATTTCTGGCAAAAGTGGAGTTCCGATCATAAGCGGAGCGGGTTTAGTGTGAGTTATGGCAGCTTCCTGACACAGAGGGACTCAGACTCAAAAAGAGTTATTTTTTTAAACTTTCCAATATGCAGCTCTCGTTTTTTAACAGTTGCGTAACCTTTCCTTGAGAAATATGGGGGTTGTTGCGTATGAATTTTCGCCAGGGAAGCTCCCTGCTTCTTGAAATGCCCACTCTTGTTGAAGTGCCAATCATCTCCGGAGAGGGCGGTAGAGCATTTTCGAGAAAGAATTCGTGACCGAAACGCTCATGTATGGGGCAGCAGTTCAGCCAGTTCAAGGGTCGATTTTTCATAGAATTGTTTTTCGAGCCGCTCCATGAAGCAAGATTATAATTTGTAATGGTTCACGTAAGTATTATAATGTAGAAATGATAATTAAACTTCAACTGCTGTAAATTTCCCTGGTTAGTACATGGGCAGAGTTATTGCGATTGCAAACCAGAAGGGTGGGGTTGGAAAGACAACCACTTCCGTCAATATAGCGGCTTCGATTGCTATCTCCGAGTTCAGGACGTTGCTTATTGATATCGATCCGCAGGCCAATGCTACCTCTGGTTTCGGGCTTGAAATTGGTGATGAGATTGACAACACCTTCTACCAGGTGATGGTAAAGGGTGGCAACATACAGGATGCCATCAAGTCTTCCAGTCTGGAGTATCTTGATGTGCTTCCTTCCAATGTCAACCTGGTCGGGATGGAGGTTGAGCTGGTGAACATGAGGGAGCGCGAGTATGTGATGCAGAAGGCGCTCAAGGGTGTTCGCGATCTTTACGATTATATTATTATCGACTGTCCTCCCTCTCTGGGGTTGATCACGCTGAACTCGCTTACGGCGGCTGATTCTGTGCTTATTCCTGTTCAGGCTGAATATTATGCTCTTGAGGGTCTGGGCAAGCTGCTCAATACCATCAGTATCGTTCGCAAGCATCTCAATCCGAAACTGGAGATTGAAGGGGTGCTGGTGACCATGTATGACGCCCGGCTTCGTCTGGCATCCCAAGTGGCCGAGGAGGTGAAGAAGTTTTTCAAGGAGAAGGTTTACAAGACCTATATCCGGCGGAATGTAAGGCTTTCGGAGGCGCCGAGCCACGGCAAGCCTGCTCTGCTGTATGATGCCCAGTGCATAGGATCGAAAGACTATCTCGATCTCGCTCAGGAGATTTTTGAGAGGGATGGCAATATTGACAAATTTAAAGTTCGTCAGCCGTAGCTGACCGGTAAGCTGATGGGTGATATGCCAAAAAAAGTATTGGGACGTGGTCTGAAAGCCCTTTTTCATGAAGAGGAGTTTGTTTCTGTTTCGAAAGATGAGGCCGAGGAGCCAGCCGAGGTTGGTTCTATTGGCAGTCTTCCTGTAGATAAAATAACGGTCAACCCTTTTCAGCCCCGCAAGGAGTTTGACGAAACGGCTCTTGAGGAGCTGAAAAATTCCATCATTGAAAATGGTGTTATCCAGCCGGTTACGGTTTGCCGGGATGGTGATGGCTATCAGCTTATCAGTGGAGAGCGGCGGCTCAGGGCGGTCACACTGGCAGGGTTCAGGTTTATTCCGGCCTATGTTATTGATGCTCATGATGATTCGACCAAGCTTGAACTTGCGCTTATCGAGAATATTCAGCGAGAGGATCTCAATGCCATTGAGGTAGCGCTTGCCCTGAAAAGCCTGACGACGAAGTGTAACCTGACCCAGGAGGAGATTGCGCAGAAGGTGGGTAAAAACCGCTCGACGGTCACAAATTTTCTTCGCCTCCTCAAGCTTCCGCTCCAGATTCAGGATAGTATCAGAAGTCGTGAAATCTCATCAGGACATGCACGGGCATTGATCAACCTTCCCGGAGAACAGGAGCAGTTGGATGCCTGGAAAAAGATTATCACTCAGCAGCTCTCCGTTCGCCAGACAGAGGAGCTGGTGAACCGCATGTCGAGGGAGCAGTCAAAAACTCCCCAATCGCCCTCTTCGGAGCGCTCTTCACGTCTTGCCGAAGTTGAGTCTCATCTGAGGGAGAAACTGGTCAGCAAGGTTCGTATTGTTGAGAAAAAGGGAGGCAAGGGAGAGATTCATATTCCGTATTGTTCAAATGATGATCTCGACAGACTTCTTGAACTGATGCGCCGCGATTGAATCTTCCCCTCTGAAACATCTGCATTGAAAAAAAGTCCAATCATAAGCAAGAAACAATAGTCATGAGGTTTACCCTTGTAGGAAACGGAAGAATGGGACAGCAGGTCGCTTTGGTGATTGCCCAGTCGGGCTGTCATGAAACTGCGGCTGTTCTTGATATCAATACCGCCATTACCCCTGACCTTTTTCAGGGAAGTGACGCCATTATCGATTTTACGGTCAGGGAGGCTTTTTTTGCCAATCTGCCAGCCATGCTTGAGTCGGGTGTGCCGATTGTTGTGGGTACCACCGGATGGGATGATCTCCGCGATGAGATAGAGGTGAAAGTTTCTGATGCAGGCGCTTCACTGCTCTATTCGGCAAACTTTTCGCTTGGTGTCAACATCTTTTTGCGCACCGTGCGTGAAGCAGCACGGCTCATCGCCCCCTTCGGGCAGTTTGATATTGCCTTTGCTGAACAGCATCATACCGCCAAGGCTGATTTTCCGAGTGGTACGGCTTTGCGGGCGGCTGACATGATTCTTTCAGCCAACAGCCGGAAAAAGAGTGTTGTGCGGCAGCTCTCGGATGATAAAAAGCTTGCGCCGGATGAGCTGCAGGTTGCCTCTCTGCGGCTTGGTTCTGTTTTTGGCAAGCACTCCGCCTTCATTGATTCGGATGCTGATGAAATTGTGATCTCTCATACGGCTAAAAGTCGCTCCGGGTTTGCTGCCGGTGCGGTTGAAGCTGCCATCTGGCTTGCCCGGCGCCATACAACTGCACCGGGATTTTATACGATGGATGATTTTTTAAATGAAACGTTTTCCTGAGGTGATATGGCTGTTGAAAATGTGAATCGTACGCTTTTGCCGTTGGACGGAAAACTCTACACCGTTCTGCTTGGCGCCGCCATCATTATTCTGACGACGACGGTGCCCTATCTGACGATGGTGAATGTCTTTCTTTTTGCCGGTATTTTTCTTGCCGGTACGATTGCGCTGCATCAGACTATTCTGCGTTTTCAGGTACGGTTGAGTTATCGTGAGGCTTTTTTTCTGGGATGTGGCGCCGGTCTGGCGGGAGGCGTTCTCTCCGAGGCTGTTACCTTTATGCTGATGGAATTTTTCAATTACCGGCCAGGAACCGAGAGCCTTGCCCTTGTTGTTGACTGGGTGACTGAAATGGCGAAGGGTAAACCTGAACTTCAGGAGCAGGTGAAGGCGCTGGTTATGGCTGAGAAGCTTGCCCTTGCTCCGGTTTCATTGAGTTTTACGGATATCCTGATGAACATGCTCTTCTCCGGCGCTTTTTATGCTCCCCTTGCCGGTCTTGGGGGAGCATATGCGGTCTTAAGACTCAAAAGGAGCGCCAGACGGGGGTGAGGCCAATTTTCTGTACCACCCCCTGTCGATTTTCTGTGAGCCTGGCAGGGTGACCCACTGCTCTGCAGGAAAATAGCGGATGGGGGTTTTCAGTTTTCCAATCAGCGAGTGCATGGCCTCGGTTATGCTCTGCTCATCGGTTTTTTTCCCTGCAATCGTCTTGATGAACGCCACTGGCCGCTGGCCATACTCCTTGTCCGGAATGGGGACAACAAGAGCCTCCCGGATTCCTTCAATCATCATCAGCGCTTTTTCGATCTCTTCGGGGTGGATGTTCTCCCCTCCGGAGATGAACATGTTGTCCTTTCGGCCAAGTACAGTGACCTCACCCTTTTCGGATAACGTGCCGATATCGGCGGTATGGAACCACCCCTCATCATCGGTTTGAGGCTGAATGATGCCATTGCGCAAGTATCCCTGAAACAGGCAGGGCCCTTTGACCAGCAGCTCACCATCCTGTGCAACACGCAGCTCCCGGTAAGGCAGTATTTTGCAACTGTTCTGCTCGATTGTGGAGAGTGAGGCAGGGCTGGTTGCAATTTGTGAGCCCATCTCCGTAGAGCCGTAGCTGATAGAGAGATGAATTTTCTGGCGGAGAGCCTCTTCGATCAGCGATTTTGGCACAGCGCTGCCGCCGAGCAGAACGGCTTTCAGTTTGCGAAGGAGGGTCGTGCTTTTCTGGTCGGCAAGCAGGCGGTAAAGCTGTGTTGGCACAAGAGAGAGGTGCGTGAGGAGCGGGAAGTTCAGCAGGGATTGGTCGAGAGCTTCACCAGGCGCAGCAATGGCAAGGCTTCCGCCGAAGATGAGCGAGCGGAAGAGGAGTGAGTAACCTCCGATGTGGCAGAGCGGCAAGGAAAGCAGCCAGCAATCTCCTGGCCCGAAGGGGAGATTTTCATGGGAACCGAGAGCGTTGTACCAGTGGTTTGCAAAACTGTGTACGACCGCTTTTGCCTCTCCCGAGCTTGCAGAAGTGTGGATAATGGTGACAGGCCGATCCATCCCGTCGGGCGCTTCAACAGCTTCCGGCGTTGTGCTCTCTGCGGCTTCATCAAGGAGTGAGGTAACCGTTACGCTGCTTGCGACGTCGGTGAGGCTCTTTTGCGAAGAGGTTACCAGCAGACGGGGACGGAGTTTTTCAACCGTTTTTCTGAGCCGCTCTTCCGGAAAGCGCTCGTTCAGTGGGGCGGCGATCATCCCCGCTTTCAGCACTCCTGCCAGCAGCAGGGTCATCTCCGGGCTGTTTGGCGCGGCAATTGCAACGATATCTCCCCGACGAGCTCCTCTTGAGAAGAGGCTCTCTGCAATCTGCCGGGCCCGCCTGTTGTACTCAATGAAAGAGATGGTTTTGCCAGCCATGATCACTGCCGGCGAGTTGCCGAAACGCTCTGCCGCCCGGCTTATAATGTCCATAGTGAAACTCGCTTGAGGCTTCTCTCCCGGACGTTCGCCCCCTCCCGGTAGAGTTTTCGGGGATCAAGCAGGGCATTTTCAGCGCCAAAAGGGGCTTCAAGCAGGTCATGCTCAAGGTAACGGAAGGTGTCGAGGCCACATGCTGCCGGTTTTACGGCAGTTGATGCCGCAAGCAAGGTGTAAAAGCTCAGACTGATGCCGCTTTCGAAGGCTGAGCTGAAAACAGCAAGCAGATTATGTTTTCGGGCGTAGCGGGCAAGTTGTCGCGTGGCACTGATGCCGCCCAGGCGGTTTGGCTTCAGTATCAGCGCGGCAAGTGATGCCTCCGGAATTTGAAAAAGCAGATCCGGCTTTTGCCAGAGGGTTTCATCGAGCGCGGTCTGAATGGCTGTTTTAGCGAAGAACTCGCCGATAAGTTCAGCCTCTTTCAGCGGCTCTTCGATATAGGCAATGCTGTTTCGCGGGAGATGTCGTGCAAACTCGAGCGCTTCATCGAGGGTGAGTGTCTGATTGGCATCAAGTCGCAACGTGATACGCTCTCCGTAGGCGCGGTGCAGGGCATTGATGCTTCTGATGGCGTTTGCCGTATCACCCGCTGTAACCTTGAGCTTGAAGGTTCGGTATCCAAGGGCGAAGTACTTTTCTGCCCGCTGCATGATCAGCTCCGTATCGCCGAAGAGCAGGGCATTGAGTGGAACCTGCGCGGCGACATGACCATTCAGCGACAACAGGGGAGGCACTCCTGATGTGAGGGCCTCAAGGTTGATCATGACCATCTCCAGCCCTGTCCGTACGGAAGGGAAGAGCTCTTCAGGCAAAATGCCTGGTGCAGCAAAATCGTGTCTTGAAAGAACCCCGACCAGTTGTGCTTCGGCTGATTGCAGCGTTTCACGGTGCAGGCCAGGAAGCGGCGCAATCTCCCCCCAGGCGGTGTGGCCCCCTTCTTCGCTTTTCAGTGCAACCGCAATTCCTTCCCGTTGCACAAGCCTATGCCCCTTTACGGTGATTGGTTCCGTAAAAGGGATGGCATAGCGGTAGATGACGAGATGTGATGCTTTCAAGGTCTCTTTGGAAATTTGCTGAAATCAGGTTTCCGTTTTTCGACAAAGGCATTTCTGCCCTCCTGTCCCTCTTCACTCATGTAGTAGAGCATCGTGGCATTTCCTGCAAGTTCCTGCAAACCGGACTGGCCGTCACAATCGGCATTGAGGGCAGATTTGAGGCAGCGTATGGCGAGCGGAGAGTTGGCAAGAATTTCGCGACACCACTGTACGGTCTCTTCTTCGAGCCGCTCAAGCGGTACAACCGTGTTCACCAGCCCCATCGCAACGGCCTCAGAGGCATTGTACTGGCGGCAGAGGAACCATATTTCGCGAGCCTTCTTCTGGCCCACAAGCCGGGCCATATAGCTTGCTCCCCATCCTCCGTCAAACGAACCGACTTTCGGGCCGGTCTGGCCGAAAATGGCGTTGTCGGCGGCAATGGTAAGGTCGCAGAGCATGTGCAGCACATGACCGCCACCGATAGCATAGCCCGCAACCATGGCGATGACCGGTTTCGGGCAGGTGCGGATATCGCGCTGGAAATCGAGAACATTCAGGCGATTGACCCCTTTGGCATCAGCATAGCCCGCCTGACCACGTATTTTCTGGTCGCCCCCCGAGCAGAACGCCTTCTCTCCCTGGCCGGTCAGAATGACTACACCAATCGAATTGTCGTTTCGTGCGTCCGACAGGGCGGCAATCATCTCGTCAACTGTCTGCGGACGAAATGCGTTGCGCACTTCCGGACGGTTGATGGTGATTTTGGCTATGCCTTCCGATTTATGGTAAAGGATATCGGTAAAATCGCCGGATGGTATCCAGTTAACAGCGCTCATATCAGGATAGTTGATGCTTGTTGAAAAATCTTGTCAGGCAGTCAAGAAACAGCTCCCGGTTTTCGATGTGCAGGGTGTGTCCGCAGCCGGGAAAGATCTCAAGTTCGGACTCAGGGCACAAATTAACCATTTGGCGGTTAATCTCAACGAATTTAAGGTCTTTTTCACCCACAAAAAATTGTATTGGCACCCTGTTATTTTGCAGTTCCTCCCAAACGGAGGGCTGGCATCCCGTGCCGAGCAGCCTGAGCGCCGAGGCGAGGTTTCCGGGATTATTGATTATCCTTTCGCTCTCGATCTCCTGGAATATCGGGTGATTTTTGAGTGTGGAGAAGAGCGGCTGCTCATACCACTCCTTGATAAACCCCTCAAAGTTCCGCTCGATTTTCCGCGCAATGCCTTCATCGCTCTCCCTGCGGCTCCGGCGCTCCGCTTCAGTTCTGAGGCCGGGCGAAGCCGAGACAATAATGACTTTTTCAAAGAGTTCCGGGTAGCGCAGCGCCAGAGAAAGAGCAATTCTGCCACCCATCGAATAACCGACAAGAAAGCAGGGTTCGGGAGTTGCCGAGCGGCTCAGCTCCTCCGCCAGAAGGTCAACCGTTTCGGTAAAAAAGAGGTCGGGGTCACCATTTGCCTCTATTTCGCTCTCCCCGTGTCCGGGCAGATCAACCAGAATGCAGCAGTACTCCTTGTCAAGCTGCTGGGCAAATGGAACCCAGTCGCCGCCCGAGCCCAGAAAGCCGTGCAGAAAGAGAATGCGGGGAAGGGAAGAATCCCTTACGCTTTCCGCGTCAAGTGGGGTCTCACTCTTGGGGGTGGTGGTTGTTATGCTCATAATGTTGTTGACAGATTGCTGTACCTGTTTACGGTGGTCATTAGGAAGGATTTTGGATTAATATATGAACCCTGTCGACGTGCAAAAAGCTCTTTGCAGGTGAAAAAGAAAATTGCCTGCAGAGAAAAAACTTCGTAACCTGCAATTGATAATCTGACTTCGCAACCACAACTCAGCAGTGGTTTATGTTTTGTGTTGCTGTGTGACATCTCCGAAAAATTGCATCAATATCTTCAGGTTTTTTCAGGGAGCTTCAATAACAGGTGAACCCCATGCATGGAAAAGGTAGCTGAATTCATAAATGCTGAAAGTTACAGGCAGGCTCTTGCCCGCTTGTGCCGACTCGCGGTTGGCTGAAATACCATCGTGCGGTTCCACTCAGCAATCCTCAAGGTATTCCTGTCGACGTTACAGGAATGCCAAAAGGATATTTGGATTGGGCTGCAAAAATTTCCATAGCAAAGAAAGAGTCGGATTTGAGGTTGATTGTTTTCAATTAGCATAAAAACGGGATTTTTTCTTTTCTAAATAATGTTAAATTATTCTATGCGGAAAGGTTTAGAATCATTTAGGAAGTCGTCATGAACATACTCTCTCTACACGCAAGCGATCCGCTTCTTTTTGTCGATCGTGCGATGCCTTCCGACCTCCTTGAGGCCATCAAAAAGCTTGAAAAATGGGATGAAAAAGCGTTGGATATGGCAAATCTGCTGATCTCGGTCTGGTCAGCAGATGCAATTGCACGACCCAACGATCGCGAAGGTATATCTGAACTTCAACGTCTTATCCATAGCGCTCTTGACGGTCTGAATTCATCGGCATCGCTTCCTGAAGAGTACAGGTTTCGATGGCTGGAAGCGAGCGATATGCTTGAATCGAGACGCCTTAACCTCGCTTACGCTGATCCTGAAGTGCTGCTCAGGCGCCGCCATGTTCCCGAAATTCTGCAATCGCTTCTCGAAACAGGAAATCGTGAACTCCCTCAACTGGACCTTATAAAAAAACTGGGAGTCAGTGCGGGTCGGGTCACACAGCTTATTGGGAATCTCGAATCTTGCGGGCTTGTAACCAAACGGAAACAGGGTCGTGATATTCTTTTGCAACTCACTGATATCGGGCGGAAGCATGCAGCAAGCGCACCAAAGATGGCAGCACCTGTGACAGGTTTTCGCGGGTTACTCTCAACAGACGCTACGATTCAGTCGCACGTGAAAATTGGAAAACTGATTGCCGCATGACTCCATTCACCGTCACCTTCTACAGTTACAAGGGCGGCGTCGGGCGCAGCCTGCTTGCCGCCAATATTGGTGTTCTTTGCGCTCGGCGTGGCAAAACGTTGTTGTGGGATCTCGATATCGAAGCGCCAGGACTGCACAACATTCCAGGGCTGACGCCATCAAAACCTGTCAAAGAGGGTTTTTTTGAATGGATGATTGCATGGCAGGAATCCGGAAAAGCATCGAACAAAGCTGATTTCGGCAAACTTCTGAAACTCGCTTGCCAGACGCCGGAACAGGATCGTCTCTTCATCTTGCCTGCCTATGGCGATAACAAGGACTTTGCCGGGCTTTTTCAGAGCATCCGCTGGGATGATTTTCTGGTTCGTGACCTCGACATCGGCCTCGCACTCTTTCGCGGTATCCTTGATGCTTTCGGCAAGGCTGGATTTGAAACAGTGTTACTTGACTCTCGAACCGGTATCACCGACATCGGTGGTCTGCTTGCCGCCCTGCTGCCACATGCCACCGTTCTTGTTGGCAACTACGGCAGGCAGAATACCAGGGGCCTCGCCCATGTCTGGCAAGCCCTTCATTCGGCAAGCGAGGGGCGTATTGCTGCACGGGGTACGCTGCCGCGCCTTACCCGCTTGCTGGTTGCATCGCCGATTCCGGATATTTCAGATTTGCGTGCCCAAGGCCAAGAGATTTGGAAAGAGTCCTTTGGTCTGACACTCTCTGAGCTGGACACCATCCCTTTTGATTCCCGTCTGCTTTTCACCGAAGAACTTTACGCAGCAACACGCCCGGAAACTCCGGTAGCCAAAGCCTATAACGATCTGGAACGCCGAATTGACAAGGTACGCCAACAGGTTATCGCCGAGAGCGAGTCGGCCCGCCGCAGCGACGATGCCCGTCCCGATCTGGTCGTCCGCCGTAACAAAGATCGTCATGAGCAAGGCAAGAGCTTTGAAGAGCGTGTTGCTCACCTTTTGCGTCTGCTTGGTTATAGCGTTGAACGGGAACAGTTGATCGACAGCAACCGGGTTGATCTTGTCGCTCGCAAGCGTGCCGATTTCGGGCGTGAAGAACTCTACCTTGTGGAATGCAAAGATCATCAAAGCGTCATCCCGAAAGAGACCGTACAGATCTTCAAAACCTGGCTCGATGGCCCGACTGCCAGCCAGATGCAGGCTCGTGGCATGGTGGTTGCCGCACGCGACTTCAGCCCGGCGGCCCGTAGTTTTGCGCGAGAACAGGGCATTCAGGCGCTTACTTTTGATGAACTGGAACGCAGCCTCTTCGATTTTTCACCTTACCTTGCCCGCATCCGTCAGCGCTACGAAGCAAGCGCTCTTGCCAGTAACTATGTCGATCAATATCTGATTCTTGAAAAGCAGCCCGACGAAAAAACGGTATTGATGTTACCTCACGCTCTTGAATGGGTTTCGGGAGCGGGAAGTCGATTGTGGCTTGTGCTCGGCGATTACGGTACCGGTAAAAGCACATTGGTTGAGCGGTTTGCCTACGAACTTGCCCGCAACTGCGAAAATAATTCCGAAAGTCCGATTCCGGTCGAAATCAACCTGCGCCAGTTTCCAAATGCAATTTCGCTCGAAAGCCTTATCCGTGAACATCTCGAAGCCGAACTGCGCACCGTGCTCAATCCGGAGATTGTGCTGCACCTGCTCGAAGCGGGCCGGGTAGTGCTCCTGCTCGACAGTTTCGATGAAATGGGCGTTGCCCAGGCTGGGCGCAGTGTCGAAGAGCAGTTCCGCCAACTGGTGCGTCCGACAGCAAGTTCCGGTCGTAACCCACGTGCCAACCGGGTGCTCATCACCTCTCGCAGCCACTTCTTCCGCGACAACAGCAGCGCCAGGCAAGCCGTGCAGGGTGGCGACAAGCTCTTCGAAGCGGATTCAGCTCTGGGTAAAGCTGCACGAGCTTTCGACGCTACGCTCGATATGTTGCCCGTTTTCACAAAGGAGCAGATTGCAGAGTACCTCCAAAAGCGCCTCGGCATTGTTGAGGGTGATCAGGCACGGCGGTTTATCGAAGAGAGATATGGCCTCCAGGATATCGCTTCAACACCCCAGTTGCTCGACATGATTGTCGCCTCTCTTCCCGATTTGATAAAACAGGGCGAAAAAGTAACCACCGGGTCACTCTACCTGACCTACACCACCCGCTGGCTGAACACCATTCGGCTGAGCCAGGGGGAGGTAAACGTCGAGCATATGCGTGACCTGCTTGAGCGCATGGCCTGTGAGCTTTGGAGCAGGCCACGCAACCAGATCCACTACACCGACCTCGCCGTGCTGCTGCATCATGAAGGGGGACTTGCCCGCAGCCTCGATAGTGAGCGGGTTGACCTTGAACTGCGTACCGCCTCGTTCCTTGTGCGCAGCGCGGATGGTTATTATCGTTTTTCGCATCGCAGTTTCCTTGAATTCTTCTTTGCCCGTGCACTCTTTCGCGCTCTTCAGGAGGGTCATTTTGCAGAAGTTCTGACCTATGGCCGCATCAATCCAGAAGCCACCGCATTTCTGCTTGACTTGACTGAGTCAGCGCAACAGAGCTCCGATAAACTGACCGAAGCTATTCGTACCATTCTTGCAGACACATCGGAGTTCATTGTCCGAGGGCTTGCATCGCGTGAGCGTGCCCGCAGCACCGGAGAGTATAGTGATGCTCAGGCGGTTGTTGAGCATCTTCAGAAGATGCTTCTCGCAGAAAAAAAGAAGAGGTCGTGAAATTCGCCACCCGTTTTATCCCTGAAGCGAAAGAGGATCTTGTATTTCTTCTCGAAAATGATACGAAGGCTGCGGAAGAAATCGCCCAGGATTGATATTGCTTTGAGCTTGTATGATTTTATCGTAGAGCGTTTCAGGCGCAATGTCGGCACCATTTGGCCATGATATGGTACCTCCCTCAATTGATGCTTTCCGGAAAAAGGTTATCTCCTTCAACGGCTCAAAAACAGGGCCAGTTGAGAGGTATTCGGAAAAATCAACGTCGCCATTTATGCCGTTATCAAAGATGATATGGTAAATATACCCCTCTTTACAGGTGATACGCACAATGTCGTTCATGTTCCACATCGGCAAAAAATCAGTCTAAAGGTTCAATCTTCTTGATTTCCTGACCTGTCATTGCCAAACGCCAGTCTGTTTCAAGTTCAGCAACTCTGAGGTCAACCCACTCTCTTACCAGTTTTACTGCGGTTTTTGAACCGAGATCACCACGCAAAATGTTCCCCTGAAAATCAAAAACAGCTTTCTTACCCTGAAATTCCGCATGAAAATGAGGAGGATTGTGCTCCTGATGAAACATTCTTATGATGATTCCAAAAAATCGGGAGATTTCAGGCACACTTTCAATGTAATCTTTAAAATCACATATTGAATCATGGATGGAGTGTATGACTACAGGAGCCAGCTATGTAAGGGTAAGATAGCTATTATCTGCAACATGCGAGAGTAATTTATTAGACCGGAATATTTGTTGCTGTGGAACAGCCGGTATTGCTGCGTGAGAAGTGAACGGGACTGATTTCGTTTTGATTGACAGGTGCAAGCAGTTAACAACCTTTCCCAAATTTGATGCCAAACGAAACATCCACTATGCCGCTTGATTATAAGGGAGTTATGGTTTCGAGCACCTTCACCGACCTGAAGGAGCATCGTGCTGCGCTGATCAACATTATCGATGGCGCGGGGTTTAAAGCTGTGGTGATGGAGCATGATTCAGCCAAGTCTGGCGTGGATGTGATCGACTCTTCGCTACAGATGGTTCGGGATAGTGCCGTCTATATTGGAATCATCGCAAAGAAGCTTGGCCAGATGCCAAAATGTCCCACTCGTAATCCTCGTAGTGTTTCAATCACTGAACTGGAATTCAACGAAGCGGTACGTCTCGGTCGGCCCATTCTGTTGTTCCTCATGGGGAATGAGCACAAAGTCATTGAGTCCGAGTTTGAACTCAAAGCCTTGAATCGCAAGAAGCTGAACGCCTTCCGTGAGAGGGCAAAGAATATGGGGCCGGATTCGAAAGTGCATCGTGTTTATGCCGAGTTCAACAGCCTTGAGGAGTTCAGGGAAAAGGCGGCCAAAGCGCTCTCCGATCTGCGCCTTGCTTTTCATGCAACCCCATCGGCACCTGAAGCAGGCAAGGAAACTTCTCAATCCGTTGACAAAAAACATGAAGAGTGCGCAGAGTGTTACCAGACTATCCTTAAAGAGGAGTTGGGTTACATTCGTATGCTTGGGCTTCCGGGTGTTGAGAGCATCAAGGTCAACCTGAACAACGACACCTTTGTGCCCTTGCGACTCTCCGACAGTTATGCAAGAGGTGGGCTTTTTTCAAAAGAGAGCGAGTTGCAGGGAGGTGAACATATTCTCTATCCTGACGAGATCATGAAGCAGGCCTTCCACGACCGGAGAGGTCGCCGGATGCTGCTCGTTATCGGTGACCCTGGTGCTGGCAAAACAACGCTTCTCAAGTATTATGCCCTTTGTGCGCTTGAGGATTTCGCGAAGCTTGGATTCAGCGCTCCACTCAATGTATTCTACCTGCCCTTGCGTGATCTTGTCCGCGACAAGGAGGGTCGTTGCACTGAAAATCTGCCAGCAACCCTTGCTGCCTGGTCAGAAAAGCATCACCAATCCATTGATGCAAAGGTTTTCAATGACTGGCTGAACCACGGCAGCTCGCTGGTGTTGCTTGACGGTCTTGATGAAATCAGCAACATCGAAGAGCGAAAAGAGGTGTGCCGGTGGATTGACAACGCCTTCAGCGGCTTCAGCAAGGCCTGGTTTGTGGTGACATCACGGGCGACAGGGTACCGCAAAGATGAGGGTATTGAGCTTGCCTCAGATTATGAACGTGCCGATGTACAGGACTTTACCCCGGAGCAGCAGGAGCGGTTTTTACGAAACTGGTTCACGGCTGCATTTCTGAAAGAGCCTTGTGAAAAAGGAGTTCACGAGGAGTTGTGGCAGGAGAAACAAAAAAAGGAGGCCGAAAAACGCACCACCACCATTGTTGCGCATCTCAAGGTCGAGAAGAACAAGGGGCTGCGCCAACTGGCCGCCATACCCATGATTCTGCAGATCATGGCTATTTTGTGGAAGGAGAGGGAGTACATGCCGGAAAGCCGTGTTGAACTCTACGATGCAGCGCTCAACTATCTGCTTGAATTCCGCGACAAACGCCGGGATATTAAACCGCTGCTCTCGGCAACTCATGCCCGGCAGGTGCTTGGGCCGGTTTCATTCTGGATGCAGGATACGCTCAAAAAAGATGAAGCGGCAAAAACAGAAATGCACAGTGAAATGAAGGAGTGGCTTGACACGCTGGATACTCCTCCAACCGCAAAAGTTTTTTGCGACTATCTGGTCAATCGTGCAGGTTTGTTGGTCGAGACTGGCGGCAAGGAGTACCTCTTCCGTCATAAATCATTCCGTGAATATCTCGCAGGAGTTCAGCTCAAGGAAGATCGTCCCTATGAGTATCTGAACACACTTGTTGCGAATTTTGGTGATGACTGGTGGGAGGAACCACTCCGCTTTTTTATAGCATCAGTTGATGCCAAAGTTTTTGATGCCTTCATGCAAAAGCTGTTTGATTCGCCATGGAGTGACGAGATGACACCAAAGCAGCAGTTGTTATTGCAAACAATCATTGAAGAGGCTAAAGGAAAAAAAATTGACGCATTGTGCAACAAGCTGCTTGAACCGACTACAACAGGCGGTCGGCAGCGGGTGATTCTTGACTGCCTCAAAGCTATCAATAAACCGGTAGCGCTTGATGCGTTGCAGCAGTTCCGGGAGAAAAAACTTGCCGGAGAGAACCGGGACGTTATCAATCGGACTGAGGAGGTGATTCTGGCACTTGGAGGTCAATCGCTAACTTCAAAAGCTGAAAAGAGCATCAGCGGAAAACCGGCATCGTTCCGAAATCCCAATGAACAGAATGCGGAGTACATCCTGATACCGGGCGGAAACTACCGGTATTCAGTTACAGACGAAATCGTGGATGTGTCAGATACTTACTTCGCCAAGTATCCGGTAACCAACAAGCTTTACCGCATCTTCATTGCATGGTTGCAGGCAAAAGAGATGCCGGTTTTGTATTCAGCATTCACCACTGAACTGGATGCTATCGCAAATGATAACAGGTGGGGAACGGATTTTGGCGGCTATTACAATAACGGTAAAAGTGATCTTGCGGCACTCTTTCGTTCAAAGTATGATGAAGATCGCAAATACGATGGAGAGGATCAGCCGGTGGTTGGGGTTACCTGGTATGCTGCCAGAGCTTATTGCCTCTGGCTTTCCTTGCTTGAAGGTGATAAGACATGTTACCGTCTTCCTGATGAAATGGCGTGGGAGTGGGCAGCGGGTGGAAAGCAAGGAACAACTGGGCAGAAAGTACGTTCTTATCCGTGGTCTGAAGCGAAGGGAAAGCCCAACTCAACACTTGCGAACTATAATAAAAACATAGGCACAACGACACCGGTTGGCAACTATCCTGAAGGAGCTACCCCGGAAGGGCTGTATGATATGGCTGGCAACGTCTGGGAGTGGATGGGCAACTGGTATGATAAAGAAAATGAGTGGCTAGCTCAGCGTGGTTCGTCGTATTATAGCAGTAATGCTGATGCTCTGCGCTGCTCCTCCCGGCTCATCAACGATCCGTGGAGCTGGTACGTCAGCCTTGGTTTTCGAGTGATTCGTTCCAGTCCTTTTTCTTCCTGAAAATCTGGCAATCTGATCTCTGAATCTCTGAAAAAAGAGCCCCCGCAAAAAGGCAGGCTCACATGGTGAGAATGGAATTTTTTTTTGATTGTAGGGGCACGGCATGCCGTGCCCCTACGATGCGCGGGACATACGGTGTGTCGGGTTCCATGCCGCACCCCGGATGGCGGTGGCATTGGTGACGTGTAGGGGCACGGCATGCCGTGCCCTCACGATGCGGGACACACGGTGTGTTGGGGTCATGCCGCACCCGGATGGTGGTGGTATTGTGAAACGTGTGAGGGCACGGCATGCCGTGCCCTCGCGATGCGGGACACACAATGCGTTGGTGTCATGCAAATCGGGCGTACCCGTATAACGAACGGCGAATCAAACAAATGGGGGGGCATAATGCAGGATCATCATCGGCATAGCATCCGTTTGCAACAGTACGATTACGGCCAATCCGGGTTTTATTTCATTACCATCTGTACGCATAATCGATTTTGTCTGTTTGGGGCCATTGAGCATGATGTGATGCGGCTCACTGTACAGGGAGAAATTGCTGCTGCCTGTTGGTCGGCCATTCCGGATCATTTTTCCCATATTGAATTGGATGAATGGATTGTCATGCCTAATCATGTTCACGGTATTTTGCGGGTTGGGGACAATGATGATGCAACCCGCAGGGTCACGGCATGCCGTGACCCTGCGATGGCGACAACGACAACGGCATTCGAACAATTCGGGGTGCCGGTTTCCGGGTCAATTCCGACGGTGATTCGTTCATTCAAATCGGCGGTGACCAAAGGGATTAACGATCTTTCTCAAACGTCCGCGAAAGGTGTTGTCTGGCAACGCAATTATTGGGAACACCTGATCCGTGATGAACCCACCTTGCAAAGAATCAGGGAATACATCCGCAATAATCCTCTGCATTGGGAAATCGATCAATTGTATTCGTCGTAGGGGCACGGCATTGTGGGGGGTAACGGCACGGGGGCACGGCATGCCGTGCCCCTACGATGCGGGGATATGGTGTGTTGGCTTCCATGCCGCACCCGGATGGTGGTGGCATTGTGAAACGTGTAGGGGCACGGCATTGTGGGGGGTAACGGCACGGGGGCACGGCATGCCGTGCCCCTACGCTGTGTGATAATGGTTATCGCATATCTGATTGTCCTTCTCCGGTTTTGGGAGAAAGAATGGTTTCTGATGGTTTTTGCTGTTTGTCGATTCCGGGGATTTTGGAGTCGAGGGATTGCATGAATGGATAGTAGGCTTTCGGTTTTCTGAGAAGCGGGACGTAGAAATCAACAGGGATCTCTATGACTTCACGATTATTCGGGCCCTGATAGAGAGCTTTGGCAGTAACGAAGAGTGCTGGTTCGATAACGCCTCTGCCATCATCAAAGAGCACGAGGGTTGATTTTTGAGCGGTGTTTTTTTCCGAATGTCCGGTCAACATGCAGAGCTGATTCTGGATATCCTTCCGGATGAGCTCATTGCTTTTCAGTTCGGCTGGTTGAATTTTTCGTGCTTCCACTTCAGGCCAGTTACGGATCATACCGGTCAGGTTGCCATTTTCACCCAGATGCATCACTATTCGCGAGCCAGGCCCCTGGACAGGCAGACCATTCAACTTGCGGCTGAATTGCACCGTAACCAGCTTTTTGTAGGCGCCGGTACTTTTCCCCTCTTTCGAAACACTCATGTCGAGACCGCCAACATGTGCCACGAGCATCTCTTTGCTCTTTTTTGGCATATTGCCTGTTTCTGAAAGGTATTTTCTGGCCAGTTCCGGAGCCGCCTGCACTGAAGGGAGGTTGCTTGTTGACTCTTCGGCTGCATATTTTCCGAGACCGAAGTTCAGCAGAAAGCTGCCGTTCTGTTGATCGATGTCAAAGACCGCAGAAGGATCGTTTGCGGAGGTAAAGATAAAGCGACCAGTCAGTTGCTGAACGTTTTCAAAAGAGCTGTTGTTTTCACGCGAACTCTTCATGATTCGTCCCAATAGTTCTTGCGCATCGCTCTGATTGAGCATTTTGACGGGAACTGCCTGATAGGTTATCAGCTCTTTGTTGCCGATATAGTTATTACTCCTCGCTGCCAGATGCAGGAAGCTTTGATCGGGGAGAGGGTTTTTCCGTGTGAGTTCTTCGGCAGAAACGTTCGTTCCCAGAGCAAGAGTCATCGTTATGAGGGCAACAATGGATGTCATTTTTTTCATGATTAGTCTCCTCTCAATTAGTATTGATACCAGATTTTAAGCCAGGTATGAGTCGCGGGTGGATCAGCGCTGAAGGTTGCATACGAATCACCCTCACAGGGAGGATACATTACTGCCGCACCTCGTTCACTTCCGTCGCCGTAAAGCGAGATGGCATCAAACCATGCCTGCCAGACGGCTGCCCCTGATTTTATGCGGCTGCCGAAATAGGCTGAAATATCCTGATCACAGGACATCGATGCTGTGGTACGGAAACCGCAGACCTGGTGAACGCCGTCGAAGACACCGGTACCGCCGGTCCAGGCAGAATACCAGTCGGCAACTTCCAGAGGGCTTGCGACAACATTGCAGGCGTGCAGGGTAACAAATTCCGCATTGTAATCACCCCACCCCTTATGCGTTGTTGAGCCCGCAGTTGTCAGGTCAACCCAGGTTGACTGGCATTTGATTTGCCATGGGCTGCCGTGACCGACAAAGTAGGAAAAGTCCATTTTGTCGACCCGTTCATTGTTGGAGGATGTAAATTGAAAGGGTTCAGCCCAGTAATACTGATCATAGCTGAAATTATTGATAAAGTTCCATACCGGAGTTGTGGCATCGCCTTCGGTTTTACTGCCGACATATCCACCCTCCCAGTGATCAACCGCAGATGCTGTCCGGAGAGGCGAAGAGGTGAAGAGCAGGAGAAGCAGACAGAAAAAGAGCTTTTTTCTGCGAGCAACAAGATGTTTTTTGTCCATAATAAATCTCCCTGTTTCTGGTGTGCGTCAAGAGTTTCTGATGGAAAAACAAATACTGATGTAGATCACTTTCTTTGGAGTGTGAACAGGAAAATTACAAAAATATACACGGGTATTTGCACGCGTTTATCCTGAATCCTTGCCTTGGATGCGGTTTGTACAGTTGGGTTACTGTTATAACGCTATTTAATTCGGCTGTTCAGAAATCTTTTCAATAAAACCTTGATAGAGGTGGTTGGTCAGGGTTTCGATTCTCGCCTGCAGGGCGCGGTGGTGGTGAAGATTTTCTGCCCGGTTACTGCGCAGCTCTATGATGATGCTCCGGGGGCTGCCGGTTGCTTCGAGGTAGCAGCGGGTAAATTCCTGGTTGGTTTGCGGGCAGGCGTAGTCGAGCCCGAAGGTTTCGGCGGCTGAACGGATGCTGTAGTTTTGTGGTGTGGCAAAATGGGTTTCCATAAGGTCACGGTACTCTGCAATAGGAAGGAAGGAGAAGATGCCGCCGCCGTTGTTGTTCAGGACGATGATCTGCAGGGGTACGGTCATGGCGCCGAGCAGCGAGAGGGCGTTGAGGTCGTGCAGGAAGGCGATATCGCCGATGATCAGTGTTGTGCTTTTGCCATCTCCCTCAGCAAAGCCTGCTGCGGTGGAGATGATGCCGTCTATGCCGCTTGCTCCCCGGTTGATGGCGCTTCGGATGGCGTGAGGGTGGCTGCTGCAGGCGAAGTTGTCCATATCCCTGACGGGCATGCTGTTCGAGAGGAAGAGCCGTTGTTGGGCGGTAATGAGACGCGAAACGAGTCGTGCGGCTGAAATTTCGGTGACCGGTTTGTTGCCTATGCATTCGGCGTCAATCTCTTCTTCAGCCCGCCTGAAGAACTCTTCGGTTGCGGCGTTTATTATGCCGGATGAAAGTGTGCGGCATCCCTTGAGTTTGGCTGCGGTCGAGGCAATGGAGGCTTCGATGCTGAGGGTTACATTATGGTCGGGCGAGAGGCGGTTGGCGTGGTTTTTTACGACAATGTAGTGCTTTGGCTTCCACTCTCTGATGGCTGCTGCCGGCTGTTTTGCGATGATATGGCCTCCAAAATGGAGTACCAGATCGGGCTTGAAGTGGCGGGTGAAGTGTGGCGATGCAAAGGCCAGTTGCCAGGGACGGGTGGTGCTTTTCAGTCGCAGCCCCGATGAGAAGTCGGTGTAAAGTGGTATCTGCAGTTCAAGGGCAAGCTGTTCAACTGCTTCAGCCTCTTCGGGTTTCTGCATGTTTCCGGCAATGATCAGGGGCTCTTTTGCCACTGCGAGGGCTTCGCGCAGCAAGGACAACGTTTCGGCATCAGGCTCTTTTTCAGGAAGCGCCGATTTTCCTGATGGTTTTCCGTTTTCCAGCCACTCTTGCAGGGGCGCTGCCCATGCATCTTTCAGGTCAGGTATTTCCGGTTCAAGCGGTTCCCGGAAGGGCTGGTTGAGATGGACGGGCCCAGCGGGCGATCCAATGGTTTTTACTACGGCATGGGCAATGGTGGAGAGCAGTGCCTTGAGGGGAATCTCCTTCGATGGCACAGGCAGTTGCATATGCCAGCGGGTATAACTTCCGAAGATGTTTTCCTGGCGGATGGTCTGGTTTGCTCCGCATTCGAGCAGCTCGAAGGGGCGGTCGGCGGAAAGCACGAGAATCGGCTGAAAGTCCATCGATGCCTCAACAATGGCAGGGAAGTAGTTTGCGACAGCGGTGCCGGAGGTGCAGATGAGTACGGCTGGCCTGGCAGTTGCCCGTCCGTAACCGAGGGCAAAAAAGGCGGCTGAGCGTTCATCGGCAAACATTTTCCATCGCGCTTTCGGGTTTCTTGCAATGGCAACGGTGAGGGGCGTTGAGCGTGAGCCTGGCGAGATGCAGAAAAAATCAGCGCCCTGACGGATCAGCTCTTCAATGATGATGCTGCTCCAGAGTGAGTTTATCTGGCGGTTGTTCATGCCTCTTGCCGGGATATGGCCAGAATGTCCCCGATTTTCTGGTCAACCTCTTCCCATTCAGCAAAGGGATTTGATCCTTTTACCAAGCCGGCCCCGGAGTAGAGGTAGGCAAAACGGCCATGGACAAGGGCTGAACGGATTCCGACACAAAATTCTGCTGCGTCCCGGCTTACCCAGCCAATTGGAGCGGCGTACCAGCCACGGCTGAAGGGTTCCAGCTCCATGATATGCTGCATGGCCGGAGCCTTGGGCACTCCGCCTACAGCGGGAGTGGGGTGGAGCAGTTGCAGGATGGCGCTGTCGTACTCGAATTCGGGTTTCAGTTGGGCGGTACAGCGGGTGTAGAGGTGTGCAAGACGATTCAGTTGCAGGACGTTGACCTCTTTTTCCATATCAATATTGCTGCATATCTTTTGCAGCTCCTGATAGATCATCTCCCTGACAAAGTTATGTTCACGGATATCTTTTTCCGAGTTCAGAAGTACTTCAGAGGCGAGGTGGTCATCGCCGTTGATGGACTCTTTTGAACAGGTGCCAGCCAGAGCCTCCGTGAGCAGCATATTGCCGTCCCGGCGGTAGAGCCGTTCAGGGGTAAAGCTGAAAAAGGCGTGGTTTGGGGCGGGTTCAAAGTAGAACCGGAAGATGGTGTTCTGCTTGTAGGGGTAGTGCAGCAGAAAAAGGAGCGGTGAAAAGATGCTTGTGAATTCGAGCGTGGTCTGCCGTGCCAGCATGATCTTTTCCATCTCGCCGGACTCAAAGGTCAGCAGCGCTTTCCGGCACTCTTCCATCCACTCTTTTTCATCCGGATTATAGCTGAGGTGCAGCAGCTCCGGAAGTTTCATGACTGTGCTGTTTGTGTCGGTTACAACACGGTCGAGCAGGTCGGTTAGGGCGCTGATTTTTTTATGGATGTCATCGCCGATTTCAACCCAGAGGTGGCATGAGAGGGCGAAGGCGCCGTTTTCAAAGGTTAACTGGAGAAGCGGAAGGACAAAGGAGAAGGAGGAGAAGGGTTGCCAGATGGGATCCTGTTTTTCCTCGTTGTTGAAACGGAAGCCGCCGAAATAACGGGCATCGGGATTTTTGTCTTTGACAGAAAGGGCGAATTGCCGGAAATTGTCTCCATTATTTCCTGCTCCTTCACAGGCAATGGAGTCGGCAATTCCGATACCGGCTACGGAAAAATCTCTTTCCCGGTTCATCCAGAAGAGTCTGGGATAAACGCTCTGAGAGCTGAGCCATTCATCAGGTTCAGTCGGTTGCAGTGGCTGACGGAATGTTACAAGCAGGTGTTGCTCCCGTTGATCGGGCTCAACATGCTTGTCACCATACAGGGCTAATGCCGACGCAAGGCTTGAAACGGCCTTTTCTATGGATAAAGGTTCCTCTGAAGGGATAATCACCGGGCCTCTTTTTTGAGATGTTTCTGCAGAGAGAGGGCAAGATAGTTGTTTTTCACAAGAAGCCATTCATAAATCGCCTCGGCTTCGGCTCTGCGTCCTGTGCGCAGATAGCAGACGGCAAGGTTGTAGTGGGCATCGGTAAATGCATCACTGTTCTCTATGGCTTGACTGTAAAGGGTAGCTGCCTTTTCGAACTGTCCCAATTGCATGGTGACGTTGCCGAGATCGTAGAGTCTCAGCGAGTCTTTTGGTGAGCGATCGAGGTGCTTCTGAAAATATCCCAGAGCGTCAGCATATTTTTTCTGGTTGAAGGCTACGGCGCCAAGTGCGTGCAGGGCTTCGTCAAGTCCGGGATTGATGGCAAGCGCCCTCTTGTAGGTATCGGTGGCTTCGCTGTAGCGTTTGGAGCGTGCATAGGCGTTGCCGAGACGCAGATAGTCGGTGGCATTATCCGGGTTTTTCCAGACCTGCTGCTGCAGGTTGTCGATCTCGTTCTGGGTGCGGTTGCATGAAGTGAGTATGGTCATTCCTGCCAGGAGAATGATCACAAAAAGGCATGATATGCCTGCTTTTGAATGTGTTTGTGCATGTTTCATAGTATCTCAATATAACCACTCAAGGAATGATCTTCCAATCCTCATTTGACGGAAATATTTTAAAATTGCCGGTAGTGTACGTAACTTCTTCCTTGGTGAGTTGTTGCGCTGAAAGTGGCTGCGCATCCGGAGATGATAATGTAAATGATTTTATCAGGTAAATATCCATGAAAAACGAACTGCAGGTCAGCGGTATGCATTGCGGCGGTTGTGAGCTGCTTGTCAAAGAGGCGCTTGAAGAGGTAGAAGGGATCAGTGCTGCGGAAGTTTCATTCCTCAAGGGCTCTGTTGTTGTGGAATATGAACCGGAAGTGGTGAGCCTTGCCTTGGTGACTGCGGTGATTGAGGGGCAGGGTTTCACGGTGAAAAGCTGAGGCTGTTTGCCTTTTTTGGAAAGAACAAAAGAGCGGAAGGTGCCATGGCAATAGAAAAAACGGAGCGGCTCGCGGTGTTGATTGATGCCGATAATACACAGGCGACCATTATCGAAGGTCTTTTGGCTGAGGTCGCGAAGTATGGAACGTCGAGCGTCAAAAGAATATATGGCGATTGGACATCGACGGCTTTGAGAAGCTGGAAGGAGGTGCTGCTGGAGTATTCCATTCAGCCCATTCAGCAGTTCGGCTATACCAAAGGCAAAAATGCTACCGATAGCGCCATGATCATTGATGCCATGGATCTTTTGTATACGGGAAGGTTTCACGGTTTCTGCATTGTCTCAAGCGACAGTGATTTTACAAAACTTGCTTCACGCATAAGGGAGTCGGGGCTGTTTGTTTACGGGTTTGGAGAGAAAAAGACTCCGTCGGCATTTGTTTCTGCCTGTGACAAATTCATCTATATCGAGGTGTTGCGGGCAAAAATCAATGAAAATGAGTCGATCGCAAAGAAAACGATGACGGAACTCAAGCGGGATGCCCGTCTGGTTCGCTTGCTGAGGAATGCCGTTGAGGCTTCTTCGGACGAAAGCGGCTGGGCGCATCTTGCAACGACCGGAAGTAATATTGCAAAACAGTCACCCGAGTTCGATCCGCGTAATTATGGCTATATCAGGCTTGGAGAGTTGCTGGCCGCGACAAAACTTTTCGATATTGAGGAACGCATTGCTGGCGATGGGCAATCGAAAGCTATTTATGTGCGCGACAAGCGCAAAAAAGTTTGATTCACCACTAACCCACAGGAGTATTCCCCATGAAATCACCCAGGCTCATTTTGTTTTTTTTATTCATGATAGCTTTTCTGTCGTGCAAAGATGCTGTCGCCGCTGATCTTGCCGGTTCCAAAGATCATCCCTTGTTGCGCCGCTTTGCTGGCTCGGAAATTGTGGGGTACCAGGCAAAGCGTTTTGATGAGTATGAGCTGCAGACCTCAACCTTCAGCCGTTATAGCTTTGAGAGTAAAAAACGGGAGTATGTTACCCTGCCCCTGAAACCGGAAGGGCGTTTGACGCGGATCTGGTATGAAGCGGCTGGTGATACCGGCTCTCTTGAAGTTTTCAGGAACTACCTCAATGAGCTGACAGCAAGAGGGTTTGTTATCCTCTACGACTCAAAGAAAGATCCTGCAGCCGTTCGCTGGACCAATTATCTTGCCCCCTTTGGCTCTATGGATATTCAGACCAATCGCAGCAACTATATCTTTTTTGCGGCCGAAAAGGCGGGTATCTGTGTCGCCAGCGCTAAAAAGAAGCGTCCGGAAGGAGATGTCTATGTTCATTTGACTGCTGTGGAGTGGGGGAAGAGTGATGCGGTGTATAAGGCAAAACGCGGCGCCTACCTTGCTGTCGATATTATTGAAACTCAGCCCATGGTGCAGAAAATGGTGACGGTCACTGCTGCTGAAATGTCGCAGTCATTGAGCGCTGTTGGCAAGGTTGCTCTCTATGGCATCTATTTTGACCCCAATAAATGGGATATCAAACCTGAGTCTCGTCCTGCGCTGAAGGAAATTGCGATACTTCTGAACAAACAGCCGACATTGAGACTGCATGTTGTGGGGCATACCGATAATGTTGGCGGGTATGAGGCTAATACCGTGCTCTCCAAGCGCAGGGCTGAAGCCGTTGCCGCCTCTCTTGTCAAGGATTTTGGTATTTCAGCGCTTCGCCTTACGGCAAATGGGGCGGCCTATCTTGCTCCTGTTGCGTCGAATAGCACGGAGGCAGGAAGGGCTAAAAATCGCCGTGTTGAACTGGTGCCGAGATAGTGTTTTGAATGGCAAGAAATCCGGGAGGGGGAAAATAAAAAAGGCACCGCATTGCAGTGCCTTTTTTATTCTTTTGCGGAGCTGACGGGGTTCGAACCCGCGACCTCCTGCGTGACAGGCAGGCGCTCTAACCAAACTGAGCTACAGCTCCATTAAGAAGTTGTAAATGTAGGCAGACTCCCTGTAATATCCAAAAACTATTTTCATTTATTTCTGTTTATATTAAACGACAGAAAAGTGGGGGGCATTCCCGTAATCCTTTTTTTCTTAAAGGCATTCAACCATCAAGACTGTGACCATTATGGCCGTTATCGATTCCAGAAATTCGCTCACCGTTACGGATAACCGGACGGGAAAAGCTTATGAGCTTCCGCTTGAAAACGGTTGTCTGAATACGATGGATCTTCGTCAGATCAAGATATCAGATGAAGATTTCGGGGTGTTGGGCTATGATCCGGGTTTTTTAAATACAGCATCCTGCAAAAGCCGCATCACCTACATTGATGGTGACAAGGGGATTTTGCGTTATCGCGGTTATCCCATTGAGCAGCTTGCAGAGAAGAGTTCTTTTCTGGAAACCGGATATCTTTTGATCAAGGGAGAGTTGCCGGACAAGGAGAGGCTGGCAGAATGGACCTACAATATTCGGAATCATACCATGACCCATTCCAATATTATCAAGTTTATGGATGGATTCCGTTATGATGCACATCCGATGGGTATTCTGGTTGGTACGGTCGGCGCACTTTCGACCTTTTACAGTGACGCGAAGGATATCAACAGTGAAGAGTCGCGCAAACTTCAGGTACGCCGCCTTATTGGCAAAATACCTACTCTCGCGGCCATGAGTTTCCGTCACAGTCTGGGCTTTCCCTACGTTCTTCCTGACAATGAGCTGAGCTATACGGCCAATTTCCTCTCCATGATGTTCAAAATGACCGAACATCATTACGAGCCGAATCCGATTCTTGAACATGCTCTCGATGTTCTGTTTATTCTTCATGCAGACCATGAGCAGAACTGTTCAACCAATGCGGTTCGTGCGGTTGGCAGTTCTGGCGTCGATCCTTATACCGCAATAGCCGCTGGCTGTGCGGCGCTTTATGGTCCGCTGCACGGCGGGGCCAACGAGGCTGTTATTCACATGTTGCTCAAAATCGGCTCAATTGACAAAATTCCTGACTTCATAAAATCGGTCAAGGAGGGTGAAGGTCGTTTGATGGGATTTGGTCACAGGGTTTATAAAAATTATGACCCAAGGGCAAAAATTATCAAGGATATTGCCTTTCAGGTTTTTGAAGAGACCGGGCGCAGTCCGCTGCTTGATATTGCTCTTGAACTTGAGCGTATTGCACTTGAAGACGAGTATTTTATTAATCGGAAGCTCTATCCCAATGTTGACTTTTATTCCGGTTTGATTTATCAGGCGATGGGATTTCCGCTGGATATGTTTCCGGTCCTTTTTGCTATCGGCAGGATTCCCGGATGGCTTGCACAGTGGACTGAGCATGTCAAGGATTCGGAGCAGAAAATTGCAAGACCCCGGCAGATCTATCTTGGCGAAGCAGAAAGGAATTTTGTTCCGATTGACCTGCGTCCAAAAAACCATTTTGATGAGCAGAAAGCGGTACTCTGCAGGTTGTAGGTCAAGCTGTAAAACCTGCTTTTTTGCAGAAATGCAGTTGAAAAAGGTGTTTTTCTAATTTTACGTAGTTTGTTATGTCGGTTACCACCAAAGATGTTACCTATATCGCCGAGTTGGCCAAGCTGAAGTTCAGCGATGATGAGATGCTGACGATGACCAGCGAGCTCAACAATATCCTGCACTATGTTGAAAAGCTCAATGAAGTTGATACCGAAGGTGTTCTGCCTCTGAGCACTATTCATGATGCGGTCAATGTGCTGCGCGAGGATGTTGAGCATCAGCCGCTCTCCTCAACAGCCGTATTGCTGAATGCTCCTGACCGGCAGGATCGCTTTTTCAAGGTGCCGAAAGTGATCGGATAGGGTGATAGAGCTTCGCGAAAAAAATGGCAGTGCAGTCTTTGTTGTCAAGGCACAGCCCCGATCGTCCAAAAGCAGGGTTTGTGGCCTCTATAACGGTGGTTTAAAGGTGAACCTGAAGGCTGCGCCAGTCGATGACGCAGCCAACAGGGAGTGTTGTGAACTCTTTTCAAAGCTCTTTCGCATTCCTCCATCGCGGGTTCATATCCTCTCAGGCCAGAGTTCGCGGACAAAAACAGTGATGGTTGAAGGGATCAGTTCCAAAGCTGCAGCCCTCGTTCTTGAACCCTTTGGTTGATTACTCCTGACTGCTCATGAAAGCTGTTATACTTATTCCCGCAAGGCTCGATTCGAGTCGTCTCGACCGCAAGATGCTGGCCGATCTCGAAGGTGAACCGCTGATTGTGCGAACCTGGCGACAGGCGCTCAAATCCCGTTTGGCTGAAAAGGTTGTTGTTGCTACCGACAGCCGCGAGATAGCCGCTGTTCTTGATGCGTGCGGGGCTGAGGTTGTCATGACCTCTCCCACAGCGAGTTGCGGTACCGAGCGGATTGCCGAAGCTGCCCGCCATATCGAAGGGGATGTTTTTGTCAATCTGCAGGGAGATGAGCCACTCATCAGCCCCGAAAATATTGATCTGGCCCTTGAGCCCTTCTTTTCCGAAAATCCTCCCGATTGTTCCACCCTTGTTTTGCCCCTGCGTCCAGATGATCATGTGCAGATCGAGGATCCGCATCAGGTGAAGGTGGTTATGGATGCAAAGGGGTTCGCCCTCTATTTTTCGCGCAGTGCGATACCGTTTCAGCGCAATATGCGACCCACAACCATTGTTTACCGTCACATCGGGCTCTATGCCTTCAGTGCCGATGTGCTTCAGAAATTTGCTTCACTTCCTCCCTCCATGCTTGAAGAAGCAGAATCGCTTGAGCAGCTCCGGCTTCTTGAGAACGGTTTTCGCATTCAGTGCGTCACAACGCTTGTTGACAATCCGGGTGTCAATACGGTTGAAGATCTTGAGCAGGTGCGTCGTATTATCAGGAGCTCTTTGCCGGGCTGATCACTGCTGGCAGCATTCCGTCATGAAACAGCAGCTCCACGTTGTCGGAAGCTTTTAGTTTCTGCGAACCAGTCATGAATTTCCCCTCTTTTTTGACAAGCACATATCCCCGTTCAAGGGTTTTACGGTAATCAAGCGTGTTCAACTGCTGTTTGACTGCGGCGTAGTGCTGTACCCGCTGGCTGAAGAGGTTGGTGATGGCTCGTGACATCTGGCTGACGAGCGAGTCGAGCCGCTCATGAAACTGCAACATCTGAAGAGGTGGCCGGTTGAAGGCGTAACTGC
Organism: Pelodictyon phaeoclathratiforme BU-1; assembly: GCF_000020645.1. Lineage (GTDB taxonomy): Bacteria > Bacteroidota > Chlorobiia > Chlorobiales > Chlorobiaceae > Chlorobium > Chlorobium phaeoclathratiforme. The sequence goes on along the minus strand of NC_011060.1, from coordinate 2,497,558 downwards.
TGCAGATTGAAGAGAGCTGACGTTCTGTGCCTTCAAGCTTTGCCTGCAGGAGCCGATCCTGTCGCGACTGGAGATTGCTGATATGGCGGAGCAGCTCCTGCCTGTCGGGGACGGCAAGTTCGGCGGCAATGGAGGGCGTTCCGGCCCGCAGGTCGGCTACCATGTCGGCAATGGTCAGATCGGTTTCGTGGCCGATGGCGCTGATGACCGGGATTTTCGAGTTATAGAGGGCATTGGCAACAATCTCTCCATTGAAGGCCTGCAGATCCTCCAGTGAACCGCCGCCTCTTGCAATAATGATGATATCAGGTCGGTGCGCTCTTTTTTTTGTGCTGTTGAACCAGGCTATTGCGGCAGCAACCTCTTCCGCTGCACTGTTGCCCTGCACCTTGACCGGATAGAGAAGGAGTTGTGCCGCCGGGAATCTGCGCTCGAACACCTTGCTCATATCTTCGATTACTGCTCCTGTAGATGAGGTGATGAGGCCGATGATTTCCGGGATGGCCGGAATTGCTCTTTTTCTTTCAGCATTGAAATAACCTGCTTTTGCAAGTTTCTGCAGAAGCTCGGCAAAAGCCTGCTGCAGGGCGCCCTGACCTGCTTCAGTGACTGAGGTACAGATGAGCTGATAGCGGCCTGATGGGGGATAGACCTCAAGACGCCCTTCGGCAATAACGTCCATGCCATCCTTCAGTGCAACCGCCATGCGGCTGGCAGTCGTTTTCCAGACAACTGCCGGAATCTGGGCCCCCTCATCTTTCAGTGTCAGATAGATGTGGCCCGAACCATGTCGCTTGCAGTTGGAGATCTCTCCCTTGAGTCTGACCTGTGGAAAATGAGTTTCAAGCCTTGTTTTGATCTGTTGCGTCAGTTCACTGACCGAAAGAATCTCTGCACTCATAACCTGTGGGGGGGAGTTTGTTGAACATTCGCAATCCTTACAGTATAGATAAATCTGGTTTGAAAAAAAATGGTATCCATCTTGAGCCTCTTCTCTCGCTGAGGGTGAGCGAGGCTTGAAATGGCCGGGAGAGGGGGTTTTCAGAGGGGAAGTGTTATATTCGATTTTTATTAACCGTGGGCGGTTAGCCGTTCGATCGGGGGATGGGTGCTGTTATGACAAATCATGATTGTGTAGGAGAGCTTGCAGGGTTGCTTGACGTTGAGAGGCAGGTTGCCAGCTCTTTTTTGATTGACTTTTCATCGGCCATGGTGGCTGAACTCCTTGCTGTGCGGAAGCTTTCGCTCAAGGGGCTTGGCTCTTTTACGGTGACGCATCATCCTGCAGAAAAAAAAAATACAGCATCAGCCATTATTTATACTCCACCCTCTGACAGGCTCACCTTCAGCCGCCAGCTATCGGGCGCTGATGATACCGTTCGTCTGGCGGTGACGAAGCTTTCAATGAATCCGACAGATGCTGAACGATTTACCGGGGCCCTTGCCTCCCTCTTTTCCGGTGCGGCTCAGCAGCAGAGAGAGATCCGCCTGAACGGAATCGGCCGGTTTGCTCTTGAGCAGGGACTCTATAGCTTTGTGCCTGAACGCTCTCTGGAGGAGCTTTTGAACAGGGAGTATCAGGATTTGCAGGAGGTGGTTCTGCCGCAGCTCGAACCAACTCAAGACAAGAAAGAGGGGAAAACAGGAAAAAAGCTTCGTTACATCATCCCTCTTTCGCTTTTTGTTCTTGTCGCTTTGCTGTTTGGCGTCTTCTCTGTCATGAAACCAAAAACCATTGTTTCCCGGTCTGCAGAGCCGCAACCTGTACGAATAGAAAGAGTTGCCGATCACAGCGAGAAGCTGGCAGCAGTTGTTCACAGAAGCACCGCACCGCACCGGGAACTCTCTGTTTCGCCTCCTTCTTCCGGAAGGGAGGTGGCAAATGACTCTCTGGTTCTTGCCCAGGAAAGTTATACCATCGTTCTGGTTACCTTTCGCAAAGAGGAGACTATCCGCAAAGAGGTGGCGCGTTATCGTTCAGAAGGCATCACGGTTTTTGTCTGGCCAGCATATGAGAAGGGAATAAAATATTACAGACTTGTTACAGGCGCTTTTTCAGACCGCAATGCAGCCGTAGAGCGTATCGGGCAGATGGCTGAAAAAAATGCCACCAATGCTTATATCCAACATGTCATAAAAAGGGTTGTGCTTCATGGAGAAAAAGGGTTGTAACACGTTGCATCCCCAGTCGATGTGTCCGGCATTCGGCGGACTGAGGGTACTGACAAGAATTGACGGTGTTCAGGTTTGCCTGGTTGCCGATCAGGGGTGCCTCTATGGGCTCACCTTTGTTTCGCATTTTTATGCCGCACGCAAATCGATCATTTCGCCTGAATTGATGAATGTGCAGATTTCAGGCGGAACCATGATTGATGATGTGCGTCGCACCATCGAGGAAATTGCCCGTGACCCGGCGGTGCGCTTTATTCCTGTGGTCAGTACCTGTGTGGCTGAAACTGCCGGAATTGCCGAGGAGCTGCTTCCCCGGAAGGCTGGCAATGCAGAGGTTCTGCTGGTGCGTTTGCCTGCCTTCCAGATCAGGACACATCCGGAGGCAAAGGATGTTGCCGTGGCGACGTTGCTGAAGCGATTTGCCCGCTTTGAAGGCCCGAAAAAGGTCAAATCACTCGTTGTGCTCGGCGAGATTTTCCCGGTTGATGCCATGACCATAGGCGCTGTTCTCCAGAAAATAGGTGTCGAGTCGGTCATAACGCTGCCCGGCACGGCGCTTGAAGACTATATCGAGGCCGGTCAGGCTGAGGCTTGTGCGGTGCTCCATCCCTTTTATGAGAGAACCGTATCGCTGCTTGAAGGGAAGGGGATGAAGATTGTCAAAGGAAACCCGATCGGGGCGAATGCAACGGCGCAATGGATTCGCCGAATCGGAGAGGCTCTTGATCTTGATCCCGTGACGGTTCAGGCTGTCGCCGAAGAGGAGGCAGAGAAAACCCGAGCGGTGCTTTCGCAGTTCAGCCAGTTGAAGGGGAAGGTGATTGTTGCCGGTTATGAAGGCAATGAGCTTCCGCTGGTTCGTCTTCTGCTTGAGGCTGGTCTTGAGGTGCCCTATGCCTCAACCTCCATTGCACGGATGGCGCTTGGTGAGGAGGAGCACAAGGTGCTTACCATGCTTGGTACTGAAATCCGATACCGAAAATATCTTGAAGAGGATATGCAGGCGGTTATTGATTATGAACCCGATCTGGTGATCGGCACCACCTCTCTCGACAGTTTTGCCAAGGAGCGGGGAATACCGGCAATCTATTACACCAACAACATCTCCGCCCGCCCACTCTTCTTCGCTGCCGGAGCCGCAACCGTGCTCGGCATGATCGGTGGCCTGCTCGGCAAAAAAGAGGTGTTCCGGAAGATGAAGGACTATTTTGCATGATCGACGGCATTAGGGGCGTGCGGCTTTAATTGCCTTAAGGCAAGAGAAATTGAGTCTCTAAAACTGTTGATCCTTTGTAGTACCGTCTGTGTGCTGCGGGTGTTTACTCGGCTTCACTGCTCGTTCAATTGCCAACCGCATGAAGCGTTGATACGGAATGCCAAGGCGCTTTGCATTCATGCGCACCTCGTTGAGCAACTCTTCAGGTAGACGGAGACTTATTGACGTATCCTTGCGTTTCAATTCAAAACGCATTGGCACCATTCCTGAAAAATCATACTCGCTCAAGTCGGCACTCTCTACGAAGGCTTCGGCTTCGTCGTCAGTCTTAAAATCAGGGAATTTCTTTTTCATGAGCTTTTATCTCCTTTGTGTGCATATACCGCGCACTAATCGGCCTGATGAGGAGCGTTTCGCCTTTGTTCCTCAATGTGAAAACGATAAACAAATAACGCTTTTTGATTGTCCGCCCTACAGCACGGAATCTCTGTTCGTTGCTCGAATGAAGAACGTCCGGTGCCACTAATGGCGTTCCTAAAAACAGGCTTTCGATTTCAGCAATCGAGACTCCGTGCTTTTGACATTTAGCGCGATTACCGCTATCCCAGTCGAATCCATCAAACTTCATCCGTCGTCCCCCACAAAATATGCATATCATTTTGCATATGCAAATGCAACTCTTAATTCACCGCGCTCCTTTGCTTATCAGTCTCATCAAAAACTGTTAATCAAGAAAAAGCGGGCTGCGGTGGCTCTTACCGCCACAACTTTTCAAACCTTGCCGGATTTTGACGCCGTGTAAATGACGGTGTGCTGTATGTTCCGGTGTCCAGGATAGTCCTGAATGAGCCTTGTGTCTGCCCCTTGATCTGCCAAAGCGAAACCGCAAGCATGACGCAACATGTGCGGATGGACTCTGCCATGAAGCACTGAAACTCGGTTATCACGCCCTGTTCCGCACCATGGATGACCTCTCATCCAGACCATCAGGTTCAAAGAGATTACAGTGGCAGCTGCAAGAGAGTACAAGCGATTGTTGAGTGCGCATCTGCTGGTTATCGAAGACATTATGATGTTCCCGCTTGAAAAAAGTGTTGCAGACGGCCTGTTCCAGCTTGTCAACCAGCTTCATGAACAAATCATTCATCATTACGACCAATAAAAGCCCGAAAGAGTGGGCAGAGATGCTTGGTGACGAGGTTCTTGCGACGGCGTTGCTTGATCGGCTGCTCTACAAATACGAAGTCATCAAACTGACCGGAAAGAGCTACTGGCTGGAACACCGGACAACCATCTTCGAACAACAACAATCGCTGGAAGGAGATCCAATCGTAAAAAAAAGCAACTATCACTTAAAAAAAAGAGTAGGAAATCTTTGTAAAATGACGTAATCTGAAGCAGATGCTTGGGTGATTGCTAATTTTCGAAATTGGTTGATTTTTAATTTCCGACTACAATGATGCGATATAGGTGTCCTTTATGGTTGTGGGAGGAGGGTGGTGGAGGTGGCGGAGGACGTTACTCAAAATGGGATGAATTACCAGAAGCGGGAGTCTATGGACTTAAAAAAGGAAATAATATAAAATTAGACAAAATGATACATTATGTCCATTATTTAAACTCATAAAAAATACTTACACTTTAAGATATGCAGACACTACTGTCCGGTTATAAATCGATTAAATTAAATAAGTTACAGATGTGATCAATTTAGGCTGGGATACGCGACTCTTAACTTGTTTTAAGATATATATTTATTAAATCACAAACCATATAGACGGATCCCAAAAAGTGTAGAAAATCAAATAAATATTAATTTTTTCTATTTGAAGAGCAAGATATATATTTATGGAATTTATTTATGTCTTATTAGAAGTTTTAATCCTCAATTTATATTGATTTTTTATTTATTTAATTGTGAGTGTATGTTTGTTAAATATTTTATTCCTTTAAATAATAATAAGTTACCAGTACTTTGAGCTATCAGTATTTAGATTAAACAAATATTGTGTAGCTATATCTGTCTCAAGACATTATCCTTTTTTATCAAGAATTATATTTCTTACTTTAATCACTACTTGTTTTTGTTTGTGGTCTAAATATTTGAGATTTTCTGAAGTCGATCACGCCAATAAATACCTATAAAACGTTATTTTATAATATATTACTGGGAATTATATTTTCAATAACTGAACACCAATGATATGCAGATAAAAAAATATTAATATAATTGACATGTCAATAATTTTTTTTATTGCTTTGTTACTAATATTATCTTCTATACTTCACCATACAGTAAATGGCGATTTATCTACTTATATTCATTTTATTATTTTATGTACGTTGAGTTTTACACATAAAGGATTAGAAAATTATTTAGAGGAATTTACGCAAGAGATTGAAAGCAGGCGTTCAATAAGAACAATAAAGCAATTTGGATTAAGTTGTTGTTCTTTATGGCTCTTTATATATTACCTCAAAAAGGCTTAGGTTAAATTATAAAAAAATAATGCAGTTTTTGTTTTGTTATTTAGGTATCTGCTCATGAAACGGAAAAAATAAGGGCAATTAGACAAAAGAATTCATTTTTTTAAGTATTTAAAAAAAAGATAATAAATCACGAAAACCTTTCGCATGAACCTATAAATAGGCCTAAAAAATGAAAAATAGAAATTTCCTAATCGGACTTATTACTTATTCATTATTGATATCTGGTTTGTTTTTTATAGGACTAAGTATTTTAGGTGCTGTATGGGGATGGGATGAATCGTTTACTGCTATTATTAAAGAGGTTGGAATTGTTTTATTTTCAGTTACTACGCTTGAGCTAATACATGAAACCGTATTAAGAAAAAAATTGGTGGAAGAAACTGTTGAATATATACAGAAGAATATTCTAGACGGTTTGAAAGATTGTAATTTAATGGGTATGCGGCTTGTTGCGCAACAACGCTCTGGTTATCATGGATATGAAAAATGGATTAATGAAAAAAATGACGAGTTGTTTTTTGCTGGACGATCTGTTCTCCATACCATAGAAAAATATGTCAAAAAGCGGTCTGAGTATAACGGTATAGAAGATGCTATTTTACAAAAATTAAAAGAAGGAACTACTATAAAAATACTTATTCTTGATCCAAGGTCTGTTGTTATAAATTTATTGACGTCTGAAGAAACAATGAATGGTCAAAGTCAACAAGTTCGATACTTTGAGATGATGAGAGATATAAAATTTTCTTTCGCTATAGCTGATAAAATAGGAAAACTAATAGATAATAAAAAAAATATTGACAGATTAACTGGAAATATAACTATCATGCTTTACAGTGATATGCCTTATTTTGCATATCACAGGCAAGGTAATGAGGTGTTGATAGGTTATTATTTTATTCGAGAAGTAGGTTCAAAATCAGGCGTTTATAAAATAACAGATGAATTTACAAAAACTGAATATAACAATCATTTTGAATGTATTTGGAATCATAATAACGATGATAATCATATATTAATCACATATATAGCTGAACATAATTATTTTCATGCAAATAGAGATATATTTAATGCAATTTATACCCATGTGGATGATGCTATGAAGCAAAACGCGACCACACCATGAAACAATAAGATAGTATTAAGGGGGTTGGAAAATTAGGCTCTTTGCTGATTTTAATTTACTGCACCATTTAGATTTGCATAACCAGTTTTCTGCGGAAAAAAAGAGTATTCTTGTCCTGTAGCTTTCGAAGAGTCACGAAATAATCGATTAGTCACCTTGTGCAACTGAATTTTGCTTTTCAGGCCTTCCGATACAGCGTAAAGCGCTTAACTGAAAGTCATTCCATAATTTTTACCGAGACTCAATTTTGGAATAGTCGGTGGTTGGGATTTGTAAACTCAATGAACAATTACCCATACAATGGAAAGCTATGGCTTGCATTCGATTTTGGTGTTAATATTTTTAAAAATAATATTTCGTAGCGAAGAGCTTCATTTAACACTGAGAGATTAAATCTCTACGGGTCATATTCCCCGCCGCTTGCGGCGTGACATGATGTATATTAGTTGGCTTGAGCGAATATATTCACAAGAGCCATAATGTCACCGTTCTGATGTATCACATAGTGCTGCCAGCAAAGTATAGACGCGTGATTTTTGATGATGAGGTGGATGAAGTCCTGAAAGATGTGTGTTTAGAGATAGAGAATCGTTATCAGATCAAGTTCTTGGAAATTGGTACAGATAAAGATCATGTGCATTTTTTTTTGCAATCAGTGCCAACGTACATCGTCACGAAAGTCGTGACGATGATAAAGAGTATTTCTGCTCGAGAAGTGTTCAGGCGCTGTCCCAAAGTAAAAAAACTGTTGTGGGGTGGCGAGATGTGGACGGATGGGTATTATGCTGGAACGGTAGGAAAGCATGGAAATGAAGACATGATAGGCAAGTATGTCAAAGGGCAGGGCGGTACGTATCAGAAGCGCTACAGTGATTATCAGTTGTCAATGTTTTAGCAGAGGAAATCTTCAATACCCCGCTGCTTGCGGCGGGGATTCTTTATCTGGCCGCTATGTCTGCTGCAAACTGTACAGATAATCCGTAGCGCGTTGTGCATGGGACGCCGCAGTAAAAATCGCCTTCTTGTCGTTCCTCAATGCCTTCAGCCATGAAGCGATATAGGCAGCATGATCCTCCCGCTGCACCAAGGTAATTTCCAGATCGGGGCAAAGAAACGCTGCGCCGATTTCGGCAACAAGCTCTTCCATCGCATAACCGGAATCCCCAAAACGCTTTTGGTCAAAACTCCGGTCAAGGCATGACGGGTGCCGAGTCCAGTGCGTGATTTCATGGGTGGCGGTAGCGTAATAGCTTTCGCTGTTTCTGAATGCCTGTAACTCTGGCAAATTTCCCCGCTCAAGTGGTAAAAGCCGCCCATAAAAACGCAAAAAAGCCGGGGATGAACCCGGCTTTTCGCTGAACTGAAGACTCTTTTCCGCCAGAAGCCTACACCTCCATGATCTCTTTCTCTTTATGGACGATCAGTTCGGTAAGCTGTTTTTCAAATTTGTGGAGCATTTCGTCTGCATCCTTTTTGCCCTTGTTCTTGTCGTCTTCGCTGATTGCTTTCGATTTTTCAAGTTTTTCAATCTCCTGAATCATGTCGCGGCGAAGGTTGCGAAGGGATACTTTTGAGTCCTCTCCAAATTTTTTGGTGAGTTTGACAAACTCTTTCCGGCGCTCTTCGGTGAGCGGAGGAATGCTGACTCTGATATTCTGGCCGTCGGCGGCAGGGTTGAGTCCGAGGTTGGCGTCGCGGATAGCTCTTTCGGTAGCCGATACCATGGATTTGTCCCAGATCTGAACAATAAGCGTGTGAACATCCAGAACACTGATGTTGCCGACCTGTTTCAGCGGCATTTGCTGGCCATAGGCTTCCACCTTGACACGGTCGAGCAGTGCGGTTGTTGCCTTTCCTGTTCTGATCGAAGCGATTTCATGCTGAAATGCCTCGATGGTTTTTTTCATCCTGGGCTCAATTTTCTGATAGACCTCCCTGACACTCATAGCGGTTCCGATGGATTAGTGTTGGTTTGCTGAAACGTGCGTCCTCTTTTATTGAGCGCTGGCCTGTGCGGCTGTTGATTTTGCAAAGCGCTTGTTGAAGCGTTCGACGCGTCCGGCGGTATCGACAAGGGTCTGCTTTCCGGTATAGAAGGGGTGGCAGTTGTTGCAGATGTCAACCTTGATGGTTGGACGGGTTGAGCGGGTGACGAAGGAGTTGCCGCAGTTGGCGCAGTTGACGGTGACTTCCTTATACTTTGGATGAATATCTTGTTTCATGACTTTCGTTGACTTTATCGTACAATAAGTGATATGGACGGCAATAAAATAGTAAAGGTGCAAATATACAAGAATTTCAATCGAGTTACAACCATTAAGATGACTGGCGCCACGTCAATTGCCTACCTGAAAGGAGTTGGCACAAAAAAGGGAGCAATTCTCAGGGAGGCCGGTATGGTGACCCTTGATGACCTGTTCGATTATTTTCCTCGTCGTTATCTCGACCGGAGCGCCATGAAGAGCATCAGTAGCCTTGCGGATGGTGAGACGGTGACGGTTGTTGGTACGGTGATCAAAACGCAGCTTGACGGAGACTCTCCCGGTCGGGCGCGTTTCAAGGCATGGCTTGGTGACCAGACGGGTGTGCTTGAACTGACCTGGTTCAGGGGTGTTCGCTATTTTTCCCGCAGCGTTGTTCAGGGAGATTCGCTTGCTGTTCATGGAAAGGTGAGCTATTTCGGCCATCATGCGCAGATGCAGCATCCCGATTATGATCGTCTCACTCCTGACCTTATTGAGTCTCGCAATGGGGAGTGCAGCGATTTTGAACTCTACAATACCGGTAAAATTATTCCGCTCTACCCGACAAACGAGGCGATGAAGCAGGCGGGTCTTGGTTCAAAGTCGTTGCGTACCCTTATTGCCCGTGCTTTTGAGCTGTGTACTCCGGGTAAAGAGGAAAATCTCACCTCCTCCATGCTTGCCGATAACAATCTGTTGCCGCTTGCGGAGGCTTATCGTGAAATGCACTTTCCCTCCTCGCATGAACAGCTCGCAAGGGCCCGTTACCGGATGAAGTGGACGGAACTGTTTTATGCCCAGCTTCTCTTTGCCCTGCGCCACAGTGAAATCAGGCGGAACCGGGCTGCGGTCAAGTTCACCCATTCCGGTGAGGTCACCCAAAAGCTCTATGCAACTCTGCCCTTTGCATTGACCGAGGCGCAGAAAACGGCGGTTCGCGAGATCTATCGGGATCTCAGAAGCGGGAGTCCGATGAATCGCCTGTTGCAGGGTGACGTTGGTTCGGGAAAAACCATTGTGGCCATGTTTGCCATGGCTCTTGCTGTCGATAACGGATTGCAGGCAGCTTTTATGGCGCCTACTGAAATTCTGGCGGTGCAGCACTATCTGGTCATGAAGCGCTTGTTCAATCCACTCGGCCTGCAGGTTGGTCTCGTGACCGGCAGGCAGAGGAAAAAAGAGCGTCAGGAGGTACTGGCGGCGCTCGGTTCGGGCGAGTTGCATATCGCGGTGGGCACTCATGCCATGATTGAGCCGGGGGTGAGCTACGCCACTCTTGGTCTTGTTATTATTGATGAACAGCACCGCTTCGGGGTATTACAGCGCAAAGCTTTTCAGGAGAAGGCGATACACCCGCATGTGCTGCTGATGACGGCGACACCGATACCGAGAACCCTTACCATGGGTGTTTTTGGTGATCTTGATGTTTCGGTTATCCGCCAGATGCCTGTCGGGCGGATACCGGTCAGGACTATTGTGCGCTCTGAAGAGGAGAAGGGGAAGGTTTATGATTTTCTCCGGGCTGAGATTGCGAAGGGACGGCAGGGTTATATTGTCTACCCTCTTGTTGAGGAGTCGGAAAAAATGGATCTGAAAGCTGCGGTTGAAAGTTATCAGGAGCTCTCTTCCACTCTTTTTGCGGATCTTCGTTCTGGGTTGATTCATGGTCAACTGAGCCCGGATGAAAAGGAGAGCGTGATGGAGCAGTTCCGGCGCGGAGAGATTGATCTGCTGGTGGGAACGACGGTGATTGAGGTTGGTGTAGATGTGCCGAATGCCACGGTCATGGTGATTGAACATGCCGAACGTTTCGGCCTTGCCCAATTGCATCAGCTCAGGGGAAGGGTTGGCCGGGGCGAGCATCGTTCAACCTGTTTTCTGCTCTATGCCAAAATGAGTGCGGATGCCCGCGAAAGGCTTTCGGCCATGGAGTCCACAACGGACGGCTTTCTTATTTCTGAAATTGATGCAAAAATAAGGGGGGCTGGAAATATTCTCGGAAAAGAACAGTCCGGAACACTGAGTGGATTAAGAGTTGCTGATCTCAACAAGGATTTTGATATCATGCAGTCGGCCCGTGCGGCGGCATTCAGGATTGTTGAAGAGGATGGCCAGTTGCGGAGTGCGGAGCATGTCATGATACGAGAGTGTTATGTCCGTCAATACCATGACCGGTTTACTCTGGCTGATATCGGGTAATTTTTTTGATAATGAAGGGGAGCGTACAGTGTGAACATGGAGCGTAAAAGAGTGGCTGGTGAGGTGATGAAAGGGATGGTTGTTGAAGTTACCGGTTCAACCTATATGGTTATTACCGATGGGGGCAAGGTATTCAGGTGCCGGACGTTCCCCGGAACGAAGACGGAGAATGATTTTTCTTCTCTCGTTGCCGTTGGTGACCGGGTGGTGCTGAAGGAGACGGAAACGGGTACGGAATTCTTTGAAGCGGTTATTACCCTCGTGGAGCGTCGGCGGAGTGCCCTGACACGAAAAAGGGATCTCCGCCGGAACCGCAGCAAGGAGAAGGTACAGGTCATTGCCGCCAATATTGATCAACTCGTTGTTGTTGTCTCTGCCTTTGATCCTCCTCTCAGTACCCGTCTTATCGACCGTTACCTTGTCTTTGCTGAATCCGAACAGTTGAAGACGGTTATTGTGGTCAACAAGATGGATCTTGAAGAGTCGCAGGAGACCAGGGAGCTGATGGAGCCCTATCGCATCCTTGATTACCGGATTCTCTACACGAGCGCCGAAGAGCAAAGCGGGATGAAAGCGCTCCGCAAGGTTCTTGCCGGCAAGCTCTCTGCTTTAAGTGGTCACTCGGGGGTCGGCAAGTCAACCCTGATCAATCAAATTTTTGGAGAGGAGCTGCTTCGAACCGGTGAAACGAATGAGAAGACCGGAAAAGGTCTTCATACCACAAGCAGTGCGATCATGCTTGCCCTTCCCCGTGGCGGCTACATCATCGATACGCCGGGGATAAGGGAGTTCAATCTCTCAGGGATTACGCGCGAAAATCTGCGATTCTATTTCAAGGAGTTTCTTCCTCATATGCCGGAGTGCGCCTACTCTTCCTGTACCCATACGGTAGAGCCGGAGTGCGGAATTCAGAAGGCTGTCAAGTCGGGCCATATTGATCCTGAGCGTTATGAGAGTTATCTTGCCATTTACGAGAGTATTGACCGCGACAGTTGACTCTCTTGCAGTAACTCCCCTGAATATCTATAGTTTTTGCCATCATAAACCATTCTGACCAATGATTTCAACCATCAATCCGGCCACTGAAGAGGTGCTTGCCGAATATCAGACCATGTCATCCTCTGAGATTGAAGCGATTATCAACCGCACTCATGGTGATTTCCTTGCATGGAGAGGGGTTTCCATGCAGGAGCGCACTCTGCTGATGAAGCGTCTTGCAGCGCTTCTCCGCGACCAGAAAGAGCATCATGCAGCGCTGATCAGTCGTGAAATGGGCAAACCCCTTGCGCAGGCGGTGGCCGAAGTGGTGAAGTGCTCCTGGGTCTGCGATTTTTACGCTGAACAGGCCTCACTTTTTTTAAAGCCGGAAGAGAGCATTCTTGATGGCGGGGCACGGGGAGTGGTGAAATTTGAGCCGTTTGGTCTGGTTCTTGGCATCATGCCGTGGAATTTTCCTTTCTGGCAGGTTTTCCGGTTTGCAGCGCCAGCCATCATGGCAGGTAACGGCATTATTGTCAAACACTCTCCCAATGTGACCGGTTCGGCCATTGCCATTGAGAAGCTCTTCCGGGAGGCAGGTTTTCCTGAAAATCTTTTCCGTACCGTGCATATTGCTCTTGACGATGTGGATCGTCTGAGTGGCTTCATGATTGATCATCCTGCTGTTGGAGCGGTATCGGTGACGGGAAGTACCGCTGCGGGCCGGGCTGTTGCAACCAAAGCGGGACGTGCCCTGAAAAAAAGCGTGCTTGAGCTTGGAGGCAGTGATCCTTATATCGTGCTTGATGATGCTGATCTTGCCCTTGCGGTTGATCAGTGCAGTGCAGCACGGCTTCTGAACAGCGGCCAGAGCTGTATTGCGGCCAAGCGCTTTATTGTGCATACCGCCGTCATGGAGCAGTTTGAAGCCCGTCTTCTGCATCGCATGAAGTCGGCGGTAATGGGCGACCCCTTCGATCCGGCGGTTGAGGTGGGGCCGATTGCGCGTTCTGATCTTCGTGATCAGCTTCACGACCAGGTCTCACGGAGCGTTGCCCAAGGTGCGCGATTGCTTTGTGGTGGAGAAATACCTTCCGGCAGAGGCTTTTTTTACCCGCCCACCATTCTCTCCGGTGTGCACAAAGGGATAGCAGTCTATAGTGAAGAGACCTTCGGGCCGGTTGCAACCCTTATTGAGGTACGGGATGATCAGGAAGCGGTTATGATTGCCAACGATACCCCTTATGGGCTGGGTTCAGCCGTTTTTTCCGGCAACACTGAGCGGGCCCTTGCCATTGCTGACCAGCTCGATGTCGGGAACTGTTTTATCAATGGCATGGTAAAATCCGATCCGCGCCTGCCCTTCGGTGGCGTTAAAGAGTCGGGATATGGTCGCGAACTTTCAAGCTACGGTATCAGGGAATTTGTCAACATCAAAGGGTTTTGCATTATCGGTGGGTGACGGGGAGGTAGAACGCACAAAAGCCCCTGCTTTTCTCGAAGCAGAGGCTTTTGATTGTATACCCGGAGCGTTCGCTAAAGCTTAAAAAGCAACAGCGAGATCTGAAAGATAGGTCTTGATTGACTGATGTTTTCCAAGGCCCAGCTTTTTGTGCATTCTGTAACGGATGCTTTCCATTCCTCTGGTTGAGATACCTACAGAGCGTCCAATCTCCTTGGTGTCGTAGTTCAGCTTGACAAGCAGGCTTATTCTCAGCTCACGCTGGTTGAGGTTTGCATGTTTTTTCTGAAGTTTTGACAAAAAGACGGAGTCAGACTCGGTCAGCTCTATGTTCAGACGCTTTTCAATGGTCTCGGTTTCAATAAGGCTCAGGCATGAATCGGTCATCGATCTTTTCACTGCAGTATCAATTTCAAGAGCATGAATCTGGTCAAGAAGATTACGCAACGCATTGGTCTTTTCTGCGATTGCCGTGGAAACTCTTGTCAGTTCCAAATCCTGGTTAGCGATTCTTGTCCGAAGGGCTCCAATTTCCTTTTCATAATCAACGACGCTTTTTGTAGTCTGTTCTGCTTGTGCGTTCATAGTATTTATCATCCTGGTTATTTTTATGGTAACATCTTTACGCTGTTCCAAATCGTTCAACCGACAAATTCTCTAAACAGCTTCGAGAATATTGCCCTTTATTATTCGAGGGTTCCTCCCAGCTCACCTCATTGCAATCAGCTTCTTTTTCCGTAACCGCTTCCAGCCGGGAGGGGGATGGAGGCTCGTTCATCCAGACTGGTATGTCTGACGTGTTACGGGAAGTAATATTGTTTTTTTTTATTAAAAAAGCAATAATTATTCGTATTTCTATAACAAAACACGTTATTTTTTTTAAAATTACAGTGCAAAAGTAAATTATCTGCGTTTCGGGAGGAATATTTTATTCTGTTTTGCCCGCTTAATACTCCATTCACTTCTTGATTGACTCCTTCATGTAGCGTTTGTTGCGGGTTCAAAGAATACCCGTATCTTGTCTGTGATGGTAATGCGCCATGAGCAAGAGAGCACACGATTCCTTTTTTTCGTTTTCAGGATGATGAACAACAGTTCCCGCTACCTTTTTATTTTTAATCCTGCGGCAGATAAAGGCCGGGCTTCACGCAAGGCGGAGTGGCTGAAGGCGCTTGTTGCCGACAGGAATGATTCCATAATGGCCACTACGGACTATGCCGGACATGCCGGAGAGATTGCCCGTTCCGGGATCAGGGAGAGCAGTTGTCTTATTGCTTGTGGCGGGGATGGTACCCTTCATGAAGTGGTCAATGCCGTTGCGGGAGAGGAACGTACGGTCGGAATTTTGCCGATCGGCTCGGCAAATGATTTTATCAAGACGCTTAATCCCCGAAAGGAACATCACAAGGGTATCGCTCATCTTTTCGAAGGGACGAGTAAAAAGGTTGATCTCGGGAGTGTCTCATTCGGTGTTGCCAATCACCGCTATTTTGTCAACTCTCTTGGTATTGGTTTTACCGGAAGAGTTGCAAAGGCTGTTAAGCGTCTCCCCTGGTTGAAAGGAGAACTTGGCTACGTGTATGCGCTTTTCAGTGTGCTTGCCGGTTATTCCTCCCTGAATATGCATATCACCATTACCCTCGAAGATTCGGTGCTGGAGCTTCATGAGCCGGTGTTCGCCTTTACGGTTTCAAACGGAAAGATCGAAGGGGGAAAATTCATCATTTCGCCCCATGCCGAGTTGTCGGATGGTTTGCTTGATATCTGTATTCTCAAAGATATTCGGAGGTACGAATTTTTTCGTTTTGTACTCAAATACCTTAATGGAACCCATATCAACGATCCGAAAATTCTCTACTGCAAGGCGAAGGCTGTAACCCTGACGTTGATGGCGCCAGAGGTGATGCATATGGATGGAGAGGTCTATGATAACATTCTCGGCAAGGTCGGTATTTCGGTTCTTCCCGACGGTATTCGTCTCCTTTGCGATCTGCTGCCCGAAGCTGAACCATAAGCAGTTATCCCTGCCTACGCCACCGTCAAGGCCCGATCCACCCCCGTACCCTCGATCCACCCCCGTAACCCCGGAACCCCGATCCACCCCCGGATCCACCCTCGATCCACCTCGTAAGGGCGGGGTCTCCCCGCCCTCATAAACCCGCATGCACCCACATACCAACAGAAACGCCGGATAATCGAAAAAAACACCCCTCCCCAAAACCGCTGTAAATCAAAGCATATATGTATATTATCACGTACATTTTCCGTTAAGATCATTCAGCAACCCCGATCCTGTTCATGAAGAATTCTGGAACAAAATTTCGCTTCAGATAACATTTTTTAAAAAAGCAAGCCGCTTTGGAAAGCCGCCGACAAGCTGCGCAAAAACATTGACGCCGCCGAATACAAACATATCGTGCTTGGGCTCATGTTCCTTAAATACATCTCCGACTCTTTCGAGGAGATGTACGCCATACTTCAGGCAGGCGAAGGTGAGTATGAGGATAGCAAAGGCTTTTGTGCCTCCGTCCCGTTGGAACGAGTGCACGAACTCGATTACGTGCTCACACCGGGGCGCTATGTTGGTCTCGCTGAAGAAGAGGATGATTTTGATTTTGCAGAACGTTTCGTCTCATTGAAGGCTGAATTTGAGGCCCAGTTGTTGGAAGAAGCTGAGCTGAACAAGGCAATTGCGGAGAATCTGGCGAGGATAAAAATATGAACACACCGCTCAACACAACAGAGTACAGGGAGTTTATCAAGGAACTCAAAAACCGGATTCAATCGGCACAACTCAAAGCTGCGGTTTCGGTCAATCAGACTATGCTTCAGTTGTACTGGGATTTGGCTGAACGCATTATTGCCCGTCAACAGGCCTCGGCCTGGGGTGACGGCATTCTCGGGCAGATAAGCCGCGATTTGCAGTCCGAATTTCCCGATATGAAAGGGTTCTCCGTGCGCAACCTGAAATATATGCGCCAGTGGTATCGGTTCTGGTCAGGAACGAATGCAATTGCGAAGCAGGCTGCTACGCAATTGAACCAATCTGCAATTGGGCAACAGCCTGTTGCCCAATTTGAAAACTCACTATTTGGGCAGCAGCTTGTTGCCCAAATACCGTGGAGTCACAATCTTGTCATCATCAGCAAGATCAAGGAGCAAGATGAAGCGCTCTTTTATGTGCAGCAAACCATTCAGAATAATTGGTCGCGGGCTGTATTAACCCACCATATCGAAAGCCGCCTCTACCAGCGCGAAGGTAAGGCAATCACCAACTTTAAGGCAACCCTGCCAGCCCCGCAATCGGATTTGGCCCAGCAAATTCTCAAAGACCCCTATAATTTCGATTTTCTTTTACTGCGAAAAAAGCACGACGAAAAAGAGCTTGAAGATGCCTTGATTGAGCATGTTACCCGATTTTTACTGGAATTTGGCGCAGGCTTTTCATATATCGGGCGGCAGTACAAGCTCGTAGTCGGTGGCGACGACTATTATATTGACCTCCTGTTCTACCATACCCGTCTGCACTGTTTTGTGGTGATTGAACTCAAAGCGGTAAAGTTCAAGCCGGAGTTTGCCGGAAAACTGAATTTTTATGTCTCGGCAGTTGATGGTATCCTGAAAACCGAACAGGATAACCCCACCATAGGCATCATCATTTGCAAGTCAAAAAATGACGTGGTGGTCGAATACGCACTCAAGGATATTCACAAGCCGATTGGTGTCAGTGAATACATGATTACCAAAAACCTGCCCGCAGAATATCAGTCATCCCTGCCGAGTATCGAACAGATTGAAGCTGAATTGGGAGGTGGCGATGAGTGAGGGATTGAGTGGGTGGCGGGGATGTAAGCTTGGGGAGCTTATAAAACTTGAATATGGAAAGGCATTACAAAATTATCGAGATGGAAAAGGTCTTTATGTTGTTTTTGGAACAAATGGAAAGATAGGCTTGACAAACTCTTTCCTATATGATAAGTCATCATTAATCATCGGAAGAAAAGGTGCATATCGAGGTGTTCATTTATCACACAATCCATTCTTTGTTATTGAGTTACAGCGTTTTATACAAAAAACATAATTGAGGATTTAGATGTTATTTATTTGATATTTACAGATAAAACTCACGCTCTTCTTGACGCTTACCCTGTCCGAGAATAATCAAATTATGAGTCCATGACAATTGTCGCACCAGTGGTGAGACTTTTTCATCGGTAAATGTCAACAAAAATGCCTCTGAATATCAGTTGGTTTGATATTGGCAACCTTTTCGGTTGAACACAGTTGCGGCATCAAACTGTAAATCTTTTTCGATTATTCTTATCTTGTCCAGAACGTCAGCTTTTGACTGTTTAGAGAGCTTCCGGTTTTTTGGGTCAACCTTTATCCCGGTTGCCTGAAGGAAACGGCCATAATCGTTATGATAAACGTCAATGAGAAAACTGACACCGCTATCAGTTATTGATTTTAAATTACGCCACTTATAAAATGCAGGTTATCGTATTTGAAGATACCAGGGTTCTGGAGCTGAGGCCTCTCGTCAATCTTAAACCGGTTTATGCTCTTTATACCGGATTTCGCTCTCTCAGGGAGAAGCTTGAGTACTCGTTGAGGGGTGAGGTGAAGCTTGCCTGGCATCTTCGACGTTATCTTGCTTCGGTGTATGCTGAACAGCATCCTGACGCAGTGGTTAACCGGCTTGAAGAGAGGGATCTGTTATTGGTCAACGGTCGTATTGTTTTTGATGATGCGGCGTGCAGGGTAATCACAGAGGGTGGGATCGATCCGGGAAGAGCGTATATGCAGGGTGATGATCTGCTGTTTGCACGGGTAGACAGCTCCCTGATTACCGATAACAACGGCCTGATGCCTGATCTTCTTGATACCTCAGCGCTTGCCGGAGAGCTTGTTACAGAGTCGGTAACGGGTTTCACGGTTATCCGTGATATCTGGGATATGATTGCGTTCCATCCTGATGAGCTTTTGCGGGATGCGGAAACGCTTGAACTTGGTCATATTCTGGGGGATGTCCACTCTTCTGTAGCCCTTGTCAATCGTTCAAATATCTATGTTGGTTCTGAAGCTGTTGTTCGGGCAGGTGCGGTTCTTGATGCCGATGACGGGTTTATAGCCGTCGGGGCTGGCGCGATTGTTGATCCGCAGGCGGTGTTGATGCAGAATGTTTTTCTTGCGCCCTGGTCGAGGGTGAAGATTGGTGCAAAACTGTACAGTAACGTTGCTGTGGGTACGGCATCGCGGGTTGGCGGTGAAATTGAAGATGCATTGATTGAGCCCTTTGTCAACAAGCAGCATGATGGTTTTTTGGGACACTCCTATATTTCCTCCTGGTGCAATCTTGGCGCCGGTACCAACACCAGTGACCTCAAGAACAATTATGGTCGGGTAAAGGTGTTGCGCAATGGCCAGTTGCAGATGACCGGCCTGCAGTTTCTCGGTCTGATGATGGGTGAACACAGCAAGAGTTCCATCAATTCGATGTTTAATACCGGAACGATTGTTGGTACAGGTTCGAACATATTTGGTTCTGGATTTCCGCCGAGGGAGGTGCCCTCTTTTTCCTGGGGCGGCATTGATGGGATCGTGCCGTATGATGTTGAAAAAGCCGTCGAAACAGCAAGAAGGGTTATGGAGCGTCGTCAGGTTGTGATGAGCCGTGCCTATGAAGCGATGTTCCGGTTTGTTGCCAGCGTGGAGAGCGCATCCCGGTTGTTTGTCTAAATTATTAAGCATGGAGAGGTATGATTCTTGTTATCGACAATTATGACTCTTTTACCTATAATCTTGTTCAGTATATCGGAGAGTCGGGGGGCTGTGTTGAGGTCTACCGCAATGATGAGCTTTCTGTTGCTGAGATTGTTGCCCTTTCACCGGAAAAGATTGTCATTTCACCGGGTCCCGGTACTCCCG
Source organism: Pelodictyon phaeoclathratiforme BU-1 (assembly GCF_000020645.1). Classification (GTDB taxonomy): domain Bacteria; phylum Bacteroidota; class Chlorobiia; order Chlorobiales; family Chlorobiaceae; genus Chlorobium; species Chlorobium phaeoclathratiforme. The sequence continues at coordinate 2,477,744 of NC_011060.1, read as the reverse complement.
ATGATGCTGGTGTATCGGTGCCGCTGATTCATGCCGTCAAGGGGAAGATCCCCCTTCTCGGTGTTTGTCTGGGTCATCAGTCGATCGGCGCTGCTTTGGGGGGAAGGGTGGTGCGGGCCGCCTCTATCATGCATGGCAAGACCTCACAGGTTTACCATGACAGTCACGGGATTTTCAGCGGAGTTGACAACCCCTTTGTGGCTACCAGATATCACTCTCTCATTGTGGAGCGTGAGACGCTGCCCGACTCTTTGGTCATCCGTGCATGGACTGAGGAGGGGGTCATCATGGGGATGGATTCGGAGGAGTTTTTGCTCTATGGAGTGCAGTTTCACCCTGAATCAATCATGACCAGTGAGGGGAAAAAAATTATCAGGAATTTTCTGAAACTGTAGCATGTGATTGAGCGAGGTTGAACCTATGGACATTTATCGCCGTTCTTCAGAAAGAGAGGAGGAGGGGTCAGGCAAGGGTCTGATGCCCTCTTCGGGTTCGAGCCGGGAAACTGATTTCATGGCTGATGGATGGCGGGTGTTCAAGATCATGGCGGAGTTTGTCAGTGGCTTTGAGATGATGTCTGATGCAGCTCCGGCGGTAGCTGTTTTTGGTTCTACGCGGGTGCCAGCGGAGAGTGCTGAATATCTTCTTGCCGAGAGGCTTGGGAGTCTCCTTGCTGCTGAAGGTTTTTCGGTGATAACCGGAGGTGGGCCGGGTGTTATGGCGGCAGCGAACAAGGGAGCACAAGGCGCTGGCGGGGTATCAATCGGTTTCAATATCAAGCTTCCAAACCAGCAGCAGCCGAACAAATACATTGATCATGATAAATTGGTCAGTTTTCAGTATTTTTTTGTGCGCAAAGTGATGTTCATGAAATATGCCCAGGCATTCATCGCTTTGCCAGGTGGTTTTGGTACACTTGATGAGGTGATGGAGGCTATTACGTTGATACAGACCGGGAAGAGTGAGCGCTTTCCTGTTATATTGGTCGGAAGAAGTTACTGGGAGGGGTTTTATCGCTGGATTGAGGAGAGCATGTGCCGTGATAAGGGCTATATCCATGCTGATGATCTTGGATTCATTTATCTGGAAGATAGTCCGGACGAGGTGATAGCAATTATCAAGAGATTTTATCCGGATGGTTATTCCCTGAATTTTTAATGTTGAATCGTTGTTCTTCAAGTTTCATTTCAGCCATTGCAGGATCGTGCCGGTTTCCGTAGCCGTCAGTTGTCGTTCCGGTCTCAAGAGATAGTAGAGCTGCTGGTGAGCAGAGCCTTCGGATAGTGTTTTTCGGATTTTTGCCCTCTTTTTGTTGTTCCATGTTGAAAAATTCAGGGCATTCCGGCCTGAAGTGACGATGCCGGAGGCTAACCATGATGCTGGAGCTATCCAGGCAAGGGCGGGCCAGCGGGTTTCGTTGGAATGGCAGTCATAACAGCTCTTTTTCAGGGCGATTTTGACGTTATCAGGTGCTTGAATGGCCGAAACGGTCGGTGGGTTGATGCGTTTCAGTGGCGTGAACTGCATGAGTATCAGTACAAGCAGAGCCCAGCTTGTTGTGGATTTGAGCGAAAAAGTCATTATTACCCTGAAGTGCTGAACGCAATTCCTGTTAATCTTAAAAAAGTGTTATTGTGATATTTCCTTGTGAAAAAGCCGTATGGTATCATCTTCCTCAAATCAGGGCTGATCTTGCTATTGAATTGGTGAAAACGGGGTTGACCCAGTCGCAGGCGGCGAAAAAGCTTGGCGTTACGCCTGCTGCTGTCTCCCAGTATATTCATAAAAAACGGGGCATGCAATTGCTGAAAAGCATAAACTACCGCAAGGAGATTGATATTGCAGTTCAGAAAATCCTTGAAGATGCCTCCTCCAATGATCTTCATCGGATTGTCTGCAACTGCTGTCGTCTGCTGCAAGAGGAGGGTGAACATGTTGTGTGCGGTGGTGATTAAAGCTTGTGATTTCTATAGTTCCACGATAATATGCGCTTCAGTTGCGTGACCGTTCAACAGATTTTTCAGGGTGTCAATCAGCTCTGTGCCGTATTTATTGAGAAAATAAAAAATATTGATCAGTCGCTCCTGGGGTAATCCGTCCGGAAAAAGGGCAGTTTCTGCTTTCAGGATTTGCTCAAGAAGCTCTTCATGTTTGCGTCTGCTCGCTTTCCAGGTTTTCTGTTCAATATTTTCGATAATTTTTGCTGACTGTACCGTTGATGCTGCCAGAAGTGGTTCAAGAGTGGGATCAATTTTGGAAAGCAAGGGCCCGAGGGCGGCCAACGCCCGACGGATCTCTGTTTTTGTCTCTTCGAACAAAGTCTCAAGCTGCGGGTTTTCCGTGACGCCAACCGCATTTTTTTTCAATTGCTGAAGGTCGCCGAAGACGGCATGGTAAATTTGTTTGCGTGAAACACCTGGTTTTCCGATAACCTGGAGCAGTTTGTCCATGATCCGGCTTATTTTCGGTTCGACCAGCGTAAAACTCCCCCTCGGAATGATAAAGGGCATGCTGATGCCAAAGTGCTCGTAGTTTTTTCGGTATTGCGCAAGGTAGCTGATCTCACCAGGTCCGGCAATACAGGCAAAGGTCGGCAGGACGAAGTCCTGGATAATCGGTCGGAGAACGACGTTGGGGCTGAACTGTTCAGGGTGATCCTGACAGAGTTCAAGGAATTGGTGTTTTGAATAACGCTGTTTGTCGGGCAGAATTGAAAAAGAGTCTTCTGAAGGGTGTTCAATTTTCTGGCGCTGGCCAAGATGGTTGACGTGAAAAAGATTGACGGTTCTCGGTTTTGTTTGTGCTGTATAGCCGAGATTTTCGAGGCAGGAGCTTTGTGCAACCACATTGTAGGAGGAGGCCGGTGAAGATGAGAGCTCCCGTAAAAAAATCCTGGATGAAAGTTGCTTGAAATCGGGATCCTGGCTTGAAAGCAGAATCAAGGGTTGCTCCCTGAAGAGACGCATCATGGTGCATGCAAAGCTCATCTCAAAGGTATTGCCCGGATAATAAAACTCTCTGAGCATCTCCGAGACCTCTTTTTTGTAGGTCGTCTCTGGCAGCAGTCGAAGATACTCTTCAACGGTGCGGCTGATCTCTTCTCCGAAGCAACTGTTGGCAACCATCTGGTTTGGCAGACGCCGGTATGGCTCTTCCTTGAAATGAACGACCTGATTTTCAGAAAAAATTGCGGTTTGGGCCGATTCGTCATAGTCATGGTCTTCACCCTCAAGCCAGAAAATCGGTACAAAATCGTATTCAGGAAAGAGCGCTTTTTGTCGTTTTGCAAAAATAATGGCGGTCAGAGCTTTGTAGATGGTATAGATCGGACCGGTAAAAAGGCCGAGTTGCTGACCGGTAACGATGGCCATGCATCGAGGGGATCGCAGTTTTTCAATCTCCCGGAGGTGAAGCGCGGTCGCGCCGTAGCGGGTGTTTTGCCTCGAAAGCAGTCGCACAAGGCTCTCCCTCTCAAACGTTCTCGATCCGAGCAGTCCAAGTTGCCGATAGTAATCAGCCTCTTTCTGGTAATCGAGGTGAAAACAGGCAGCGATCAATTCCGAGCGTTCTGAGCTTTCCGATGTATAGTCACGGAAAAGCTTCGAAAATCCTTTTTTGGGTGTCAGGATATGTTTGTATTCAAGCAGATAGGTATTCACTCTTTTACTTTTGCAGGTTCCATTGTTCAAGGGTTCCGATAAACGGATGGTTGGTCAGATCACAGGAGAGAGGTGTGACGGTTACATAGTTTTGCCGTATGGCAAATTCATCTTTGCGCAAGCTCTCATCAAGCAGGCGCAGGGTTCCATTCAACCAGTAGTAGGGGTTGCCGAACATATCGTTTCGTTCAATGGCATCCTCTTCCCAGCGTGAACGTCCCTGTTCGGTAATTACGATGCCGGTGATCCCGGATTCCGGAACATTTGGAATATTGACGGAAAGAATGGTGTCGGGCGGCAGCCCTTCAAGAAGCACTTTTTTTGCCAGTTTGCGTGCAAATTTTCCTGCATAGGTAAAATCGGCATGTTCATAGGTGGTCAGCGAAAAGGCCAGTGAAGTGATTCCCTGAATAGCGCCTTCAAGAGCGGCTCCGATGGTGCCGGAATAGAGGGTATTTGTTGCGGTGTTGCTGCCGTAATTGATACCTGAAACAATAAGGTCTGGTTTTGAGGGCAGGATATGGCTCAGTGCAACCTTGATGCAGTCAACAGGGGTTCCTGATACCGTGTATCCGAAAAATCGGTTGTTTTTCATGAATTTTTTGATGCGCAGCGGAACGCCGAGGGTCATGGCATGACTCATGCCGCTGTGTGGTTCGGCAGGCGCAACAACCGTAACCCTGCCGATTTTTTTCATTGCGGCTGCCAGAACATGAATCCCCTCACCCTCGATGCCATCATCATTACAAACCAGTATATGAGGTTTTTGTGCTGTATCGACGTTTTCTGGTTCGTTTTTCATAAGCGTGTTTCTGATTCTGATGTGTGGTACCTGTAACTTCAGGCGCGTAAAAATACATAAAAGTTTGGCTCAAAAGTTGTGACCGATACTGAAATAAAAAATGGTATCTGAAAATTGTAATGATGCTGTTTCTTTAATGGGATCTTTTTCGGGAAATGGAACCGTTTTTGAAACCGTAAATCTTGCCGGGCCAAGAGGGGTTTCCCATATGATGCTGCTTCCATAGCCATGAATAAGGTGCGCCAGGGAGATATCGTTCTGCTCTTCCCAGATATTCCCGACATTGTAGTGCAGGAGCAGTGATGCCGGAAAGAGAATGGCGAATGAGGGCTTGTAGCGCAGATGCATTCCGGCAGCAGCCATGTTATTGCAGGGAAGATAGTTTTCTTTCAAGCCGATGAAGCGCTGACTGTAGGTTGTTCCCGGCCCTCCAAGGAAGAATTTCTCTGACAGTGGCATGTTGCTGCTGCTCAGTCCGAAAAGGCCCGTGAGTTGCAGTGTCGTTTTCTTTCCGAGATGGATATTTTCTTCGTGGTTACCCGATACCTGCCAGAATATATCGTGATTGTCGAGCAGTATCGGAGTCATCGAATATCTGATGTTGGTATAGCTTCCCGTGGAGGGAATCAGTGGGTTGTCTCTTGAGTCAAGGGTAAACTGTGCTCCCACAGAGAGCATGTTGGTTGTTGCTGTCTTCAGCAGGGTGTCGTTATGTTTTTCAGCATAGGATTGTGCATTTTGCAGGGTCATGTCGGCTATAAATTGTCCGTTTTTTCGGATTCTCACACCGAAAGCCGGACTGAAGCCATATTTCTGGATTCCGTAATTTATTGTTTCGCCTGCGGTATTGCACTGTTCGAACAGATGCTGGTCATAAAAAAGGCGTGAGGAGATCGTCAAATGGGAGGGGCCTATGCGTGGCATATTGAACTCCATGTTGACGAGGTTGTTCTTTCTTCCTGCTTTCAGCCAGCCACCGATTGAGCTTGTTGTCCCTGCGAGATTTTCGTTTCTGACATCAAGAAGAAACTGGGCATTGTTTGTTTCATCATAGCGCAACCCGAGCCGAAGTACTGACGATGGTTTTTCCTCAAGAGAAAATCTCAGGAGCGTACGCTCGTCGGGATGCAATGTCGCGGGTGATTCTGTTGAGATGGAGACATTGCTGAAGGAGCCGGTGTCGTAAAGATTATCGACAGACTCTTCGGCATTTTGGATGCTGAGCGATTGCGTGGTATCGATTTTGATTTCGCGCTCTACAGGAGTGATGCCGGTGATATTTTTGTCCCGGCGTATGTCGATACCATCCACTTTTCCCGATGAAACGTTTACCTGGAGTTTGCCACTCTCTATTGCTGTGCTGTTGATGGTGACAAGGCTGTACCCTTTTTCCCGGTATTTTTTTACCAGCGCTTCAAGAGCCCTTGTGCCAGCCTCATTGGTGTAGAGTCGGTTTACTATTGGCTTGAAGCAGGTGTCGATCTCTTCGGATGCAAGTGCTTCGGCGGGCCCTCCGCTGACAGTTACCGTCCGTATTGCCGGAAGCGGTGCAAGGTGGAAGAGAACTGTCTGGCGTCGGCTGTCCAGTTCGGCATAGACGCTGGTGAAGAGATCCGTTTCGAGGAGTTCCTGAAGGCTCTGATTGAGATCCGTTGCATGGTGAATAATGGATGACACAAGAAGGTAGTGTTCCCGGAATTCGGGGCCCTCTCCAGCAAACAGAAGGCTTTTTGCATACTTCCCGATTGCAGTGCCGTGTGGAGTTTTGTTCTCTATACTGCGTTTGATAATGCTTGCTGAAATTTTCCCTTTGGTATAACCGGCATCAACAAGAGCCTTGATATCTGAAAAATCGGTTGCCTTATGGTTCTCGAGGTCAGGAGTGATGATGATGTTTGCTTTTGCCAACTGTGCAGGATATTGCTGCATGGTCAGAATGGTCATCGTCTGATCGGCCGCCTTCCAGGGCAGATCAAGTTCTCCGCCGGTTGCGTACATGCTTCCGTGTGTATCGACGGCAACTTTGTATTGCACGTTGACCGTGTTGAGTTCATCGACCGGAAGATTTGCAACGAGTCCGCCATCAACGAGTTGATAGCCATCACGGAGAATCGGTTCAAAGAGAATCGGAACGGTGCTGCTTGCCCGTATTGCTTCAGAGAGTGAGCCTGTGGTGAGGGTGATCCGTTTTCCTGAAACCAGATCGGTCGCAACAGCCCTGAAATTGACAGGAAGGGTAGAGAAATCCCCTGACGTTTTATAAAGGGCGTTTAAAACCAGAAGGTCGAGAGTTTTTGTGAGCGGCTGAGCGGAATTAAGCGACTTGGGCATCAGAAGTTTCAGCTTGTCGAAGCGGATAGCGATTGAGGCGCGGTCACGGATTTTTTGCTGTTCAAGAAAGATGTTGGAGCGGCTGTAATCTTTCTGGAGCGTGACCATGGATTGCCAGTTCAGGCTATGGGCAAGCGTTTCAAGTTCATCCGGGCTGTATCCGCAACTGTAGAGCGCTCCAATAATGGCACCCATGCTTGTGCCGGCAATAAAATCAACAGGAACCCTCTCTTCATCAAGAGCTTTGAGGAGCCCTATCTGTGAAAGAGCGTTGGCGCCGCCTCCTGACAAGGCAAGCCCGACGCTTTTTCTTGCTGCTCTCATGGCGTGATGCAGTGCAAAACGGCGCACGGGAAGCTTCAAAGTGTCGGGATAGACAAGGGCAGGGGAGGCTGGCGAAGCCAAAACCGGTGAAGGCGCCATTATTTCCGGCAAAAGGGCAGCTATCAGAGCTGCAAGGTACAAAACGGATCTGAGGTTCAGCAATGGTGATGCTCCTGGTTCATAAGCCTGTGATAAGGGTTGTTTCTGGCAACTGCTTTTGAGAATCTCCTGTGGACTTCATATCTTCAGCTTTAATGTATAACCTTTACATCTTATTTTGAATAATGGCATGGTTTAAACGGGTAAAACCATCAATACGTCCAACCGACAAACGTGATATGCCGGAAGGGTTGTGGTGGAAATGTGAAGAGTGTGGAGCGATGCTTCATAAAAAACAGTTTGAAGATCATTTCTTTACCTGTGCGGAATGCGGTCACCATTTCAGAATATCTCCCTATAAATATTTTTCGATCCTCTTCGACGACGACAAGTATGTCGAGTTTGATGATCATCTGCGGTCAGCCGATCCTCTTGGCTTTGTCGATACCAAAAAATATCCCGACAGGGTGCATGATACCATTGAAAAAAGTGGAAAAACGGAAGCCTGCCGTAATGCTCATGGAGAGAGTGGAGGCCGCCCCCTTGTTGTATCAGCGATGGATTTTGGTTTTATCGGTGGTTCCATGGGCTCTGTTGTCGGTGAAAAAATAGCGCGAGCCGTCGACAAGTCGCTTGAGCTGGACGCTCCTCTTCTTGTGATTTCCCAGTCAGGCGGAGCCCGGATGATGGAGGGCGCCTTCAGTCTCATGCAGATGGCCAAAACTGCTGCGCGACTTACCCGGCTGAGCGAAAGAAAACTGCCGTTTGTTTCACTGATGACCGACCCGACCATGGGTGGTATCAGCGCCTCTTTTGCCATGCTTGGCGATATCAATATCAGTGAGCCGAAAGCCCTTATCGGGTTTGCCGGTCCAAGAGTGATCCGCGATACCATCAAAAGGGATCTGCCGGAAGGGTTTCAGCGAGCCGAATTTTTGCTGGAACAGGGCTTTCTCGATCGTGTTATTCATCGCCGTGATCTGAAAAATGAGCTGGTCACTCTGTTTTCCATGCTGAAGGTTTAGCGCCAGGCAAGCGCGGTTGCCGTAACAGGGAATTGTTCCATGAAAATTTTTTTGATGGCAAGGGCAATTTCCTGGTGTTCCTGCTGTGTGCTTTTATCGGTTCGCACCTCCAGATAGTGGATCCAGCTTCTGACAGAGCCCTTCATATAAAGTTTTGTCTGCGTTGCCATCGGCAGGAGTACTCGTGCACACTCTTTGGCGATTCCCTTTTCAAGAGCTTCATTGTACGTTTCAAGCGTCATTTGGGCAACACGTTCCTGTGCCTTATCAAACCACTCTTTTGTGGCTTCATCAAGATCATTCAGCGAGTGCTGCCGGTTTTTGCTGTCCTGACGTCTTGGCTGGTATCGCTCAATCTCCTGGGCTTTGGCATACCGTTGTGAGAACTCCTGGAACTGAAAACTTCTATGGCGCAGAATCTGCGGCGAAATGGCTCTTGATGTCACAATTTCCACCGTCATGTCCACCATTTCAAAGACACTCCAGTGCTTGTGCGCTATACAGTAAGCGAGCAGCTTTTCATAATCGGGAGTCTCCTGATGAGGGCTCGATACTCTTGCGCAGTATGCGATAAGCCCTTCCGGGGAGAGCGGCTGACCCTCAACCTTGATCAGTGGAGAGGTGACCGAGATGAGCCGTACCTGCATGTTCCTTAATGGTTTTGTTGTTTTTTTTGACAACAAACAATATAGAATTAACAGATTCATTTTGAAATGGATTCATTTTCCTCTTCTTCCGCTTTGGCAGAGAGCATCTTTTTTGCTAATTGGGAACTGAATTCTTGAATTGTTGTTAGCACTGCGTATTTTAACCATTCGTAATCAGGAGTGTGGATTCCAGGCTGTATCAACAGCAACGCTGATCCGACCTCTTTGTGGTTGTACAATGACTTACCAAACTCAAACGACAGGGCAGTTATGGCAAATATTAATTTTGGTTTTGAGCACCATGCAAGAAAAATGTATTCAGGGGCAATAGAGCAGGGAATTACCAACTCTCTTGTGCCTATGGTTATAGAAACTTCAGGGCGCGGCGAGCGGGCTTTCGATATTTTTTCACGGCTTTTGCGTGAACGGATCATTTTTCTTGGCAGCGGGATAGACGAACATGTGGCCGGGCTCATCATGGCCCAGCTTATTTTTCTTGAGTCGGAAGATCCTGAGCGTGATATCTACATCTATGTGAACTCTCCGGGTGGCAGTGTCTCTGCCGGTCTCGGAATCTACGATACGATGCAGTATATCCGTCCGGAGGTTTCGACGGTTTGCGTCGGGATGGCCGCCAGTATGGGCGCATTTCTGCTTGCCAGCGGAGCCAAAGGCAAAAGGGCATCGCTTCCCCATTCACGAATCATGATTCATCAGCCATCCGGCGGTGCGCAGGGTCAGGAGAGTGATATTGTTATTCAGGCGCGTGAAATCGAGAAGATTCGTACCCTGCTTGAAGAGCTGCTTGCCAAACATACCGGCAAGGATGTGAAGCAGATCAGGGAGGATTCAGAACGTGATCGCTGGATGAACGCACCGGAGGCGCTCGATTACGGCATTATTGATGCTATTTTTGAGAAACGTCCCGCACCCGAAAAGAAGGACTAACCCGCAACGATGTTATCATGAGCGATCAGACCGAAGTATTCAATCTGGAAAAAATTTACAATCATCACGACGTCGAAGAGCGGTGGGGAAGTGCGCACTGGGAGGAGCTTGGCAGTTTCCATGCCGAAAGCTCCCGCGTACTCGAAACGGGCAAGGAGCCCTATACCGTGCTCATGCCTCCTCCCAATGTGACCGGAAGCCTGACGCTTGGCCATGTGCTGAACCATACCCTGCAGGATATTTTTATCCGCTACAGCCGCATGACGGGCAAAGAGGCCCTCTGGCTTCCCGGTACCGACCATGCAGGCATTGCAACGCAGACGGTGGTGGAGCGCAAGCTGAAAAAAGAGGGAATTACCCGCCACGATCTTGGACGCAAAGAGTTTCTCGGCCATGTCTGGCAATGGAGGGAGGAGTATGGTGACCTTATTCTCCGGCAGCTCCGTCGGCTCGGTATCTCCTGTGACTGGCGGCGCAACCTCTTTACCATGGATGAGGGCGCCTCAAAAGCGGTCATCAACGCCTTCATCACGCTCTACCGTGACGGACTGATCTATCGTGGTACCCGTATCATCAACTGGTGCCCCGTTTCACAGACGGCGCTCTCTGATGAAGAGGTGATCATGAAGTCGCGCAAGGACAGTCTGGTCTACATTCAATATGCCCTTGTCAGCCACCCCGGACGATTTATCACCATCGCAACCGTCAGGGCTGAAACTATTCTGGCCGATGTTGCTATTGCCGTCAACCCCGCTGATCCCCGTTACACCGATCTGGTGGGCGAGCTTGCCATTGTGCCGGTTGCGGGGCGTTATATTCCCATTATTGCGGACGATTACGTTGACATTGAGTTTGGTACCGGTGCGCTGAAAATCACTCCGGCACACGATGCCAACGACTATGAGGTGGCCAAACGCCACAATCTTCCCATTTTGTCCGTTGTCGGCAAAGATGGCAAAATGACCGATGAGTTCGGGTATGGCGGGATGGACCGCTTTGTTGCACGCGAAAAAATTCTCAAGGATCTCGAAGAGCTTGGTAACCTTGTCCGGGTTGAAGAGTATGAACACAATGTCGGCTACTCCGAACGGGCTGACGTGGTGGTTGAACCCTATCTTTCCGAGCAGTGGTTTGTCAAAATGAAACCGCTGGCCGAAGAGGCCCTGCAGGTTGTTAATGATGGCGAAATACGCTTTCACCCCCCGCACTGGATCAACACCTACCGTCACTGGATGGGCAATATCCGTGACTGGTGCATCTCCCGTCAGCTCTGGTGGGGACACCGCATTCCTGCCTGGTACGACAGTGAGGGTAAGGTATGGGTTGCCGCATCATACGAAGAGGCCTGTCATCTTGCCGGTACCGACAAACTGGTGCAGGATGATGATGTGCTCGACACCTGGTTCTCTTCATGGCTCTGGCCTCTGACAACGCTCGGATGGACAGAGAAACAGAGTGATAATGACGATCTCAGAGCCTTTTATCCAACCGACACACTGGTAACCGGGCCGGACATCATCTTTTTCTGGGTCGCCAGAATGGTGATGGCAGGGCTCTATTTCAAGGGGGCGGTTCCTTTCCGCAACGTCTATTTTACCAGCATTATCCGTGACATGAAGGGGCGCAAGCTTTCCAAGTCACTTGGTAATTCACCCGACCCGATCAAGGTGATGGATACCTACGGCACCGATGCCCTGCGCTTCACCATTATCTATATCGCTCCTCTCGGGCAGGATGTTTTGTTCGGTGAGGAAAAGTGCGAACTCGGGCGGAATTTTGCCACCAAGATATGGAACGCCTCCCGGCTTGTCTTCATGCAGCGCGAAAAGTATTTCCGCGACCACGAAGAGTTTGCGGCCGTTTATCTCAACTTTGATCCCTCCTCAGTAACTGCTGATCTGGCTGGTCAGTGGCTCCTTGCAGGATATCATGGCATGTTGGAACGCTATCACACCGCATTCACGCAGTTCAGGGTCAACGATATTGTCAAGAATCTCTATGACTTCTTCTGGCGCGACTATTGCGACTGGTATCTGGAAGCTCTCAAAGTCAGGCTTTCAGGAGAGTTGACACGAGAGGATGCTCAACAGACGGTTTGCCTTGCAGTTTATGTGCTTGAGGGTACCCTGAAAGCGTTGCATCCGGTTATGCCCTTCATTACCGACGAGATATGGCATCAGGTGCTTCAGCGTTCGGCGGAAGAGAGCATTGCCCTCTCGCCGATGCCCCTTTCCGACAGTGCACTTGCAGGGATTGATCTCCGTGGTTTTTCCCTGATACAGAAAGTCGTTACCGAAATCAGAAGCCTCCGATCACTCTTTGGTGTTCCTCATGGAAGCAGGGCAGAGGTTCTTCTCAGACCGACCAATGAGGGTGACCGGCTACTTCTGCAAACCAATCTGGCGCTGGTTGCTGCGCTGGCTCAATGTAATCCGCAACTCATGGATGGCGGTGAGCGTCCACCACATGCTGCAGGTTCCGTGGTCGAGGGGAATGAACTATTTGTGCTGCTTGAAGGGTTGATATCGTTTGACAAAGAGTGTGAACGCCTTCAGAAAGAGATCGCTAATGTTTCCTCCTATGTTCTCTCGCTTCAGAAAAAATTGTCGAACGGAGGATTTGCTGACCACGCGCCTGCCGATGTTATTGCAAAAGAGCGTGAAAAGCTCAGAGAGGCCGGGGAAACCCTCGAAAAACTCAAAAGTAATCTCGCTGTTCTCAGCGACTGACGAAGGGTGAAGTACTGAGGCTGTTTGTGGAGGTATGGCGGATCGTGGTGAGAAGAAAATAACTTTTTTTGGTTTAATCATTCTGAAGTGATATCTTCCGACTTTTCCTGTTTGTCATGCAAATTGCAGGGGAAGGTTTAAAATGCTGAAGTTCTCAAGGAGACGTAATAGATGAGGCAACTCAAAATAAGCAAACAGATAACCAATCGAGAGAGTCTCTCGCTTGACCGTTACCTGCAGGAGATAGGAAAATATGACCTGTTGACAGCCGAAGATGAGGTCAAACTGACGAAGGCGATCAAGGAGGGTTTTGATATGCCTGTCGATACGACCGAATACAAGAGGGCGAAACGCGCTCTCGACAAGCTGATCAAGGGTAACCTGCGCTTTGTTGTTTCTGTCGCCAAACAGTATCAGAATCAGGGGTTAACCCTCGGAGACCTGATCAATGAAGGGAATCTTGGTCTTATCAAGGCCGCAAAGCGCTTTGATGAAACCCGTGGCTTCAAGTTTATCTCCTATGCCGTATGGTGGATCCGCCAGTCCATTCTCCAGGCTCTGGCCGAACAGTCACGAATTGTAAGGCTTCCCCTGAACCGGGTAGGAACGCTCAACAAAATCAGCAAGGCATACAGCCAGCTCGAACAGGAATTTGAACGCGACCCCAACACCAGGGAGCTTGCCACCCTGCTTGAAATGGATTCGCAGGACGTTGCCGATACCCTGAAAATTGCAGGACGTCATGTTTCCGTCGATGCCCCGTTTGCACAGGGTGATGATAACCGACTGCTCGATGTGTTGCAGAACGACGGCCATCTGCCCGATTACGGCCTGAACCGCGACTCACTTACCCTTGAGGTCGAGCGCTCTCTCTCCGTCCTTGCTCCAAGAGAAGCCGATGTCATCAAGTCCTACTTTGGGATTGGCATGGATAACCCCCTCACCCTCGAAGAGATCGGCGAAAAGTTCCGTCTTACCCGTGAACGCGTTCGCCAGATCAAGGAGAAGGCAATCCGCAGGCTCCGCCAGTCGGCATACAGCAAGATTCTGAAGGAGTACATTGGAAGCTGATTGTCAAAAAAGAATTTGACTTCCAAAGATTCATGGAGGTACAACCCTCTCAGCAAAAAAGCATCGGCAAAAACCCGGTGCTTTTTTTTGTTGACGAGTACACTGTCCAGCGGCTGTAGAGTTATGATAGGTCAGTTTTCCCGAAAACAGCATCAAGCGTCGGGGCAGTAAGAACCGCTTCACTCCAGGCTTCAAGCTCTTCCTCTTTGGCGCTTCCTAACCGCTCTGATGCCCACTCGGGCAACAGTCCAAAGCGGCGCTCAAGCTGCCTTTTCAATAACCTTGATTCGCCCTCAACACGGCCCTCAACACGGCCTTTGGCTATACCCTTGGCTATGCCAATTCGTTCTACGCTGGTAATGTATTGCACTTTTTCCCTCTCCTCGATTTTTTCAAGTTCTTGCCAGACCTCGCTGTTCAACCACTCCGGCAGTTGCATCAGCCAGTCAATGACATTGAATAAATTGATAACGCGCTGTTTATTCCGATGCCGTTCGTACAGTATTCGTAGTAAGCTGAGTTTTGCGTTGTACCGTTCCTGATCCTGCGTTCTGGTTTTTTGTGTCAGGATGTGTGCCGCCGTAATCCATCCAAAAGCGTTATTTGATGCCAGCAGCTCATCGAGTTTGTCTTCATAATCGGTCAGCTTGGCAACCGGGAACTCCAGCGTATGGTGGCATCCCAGCACGGCAAAACCATAAGAGGTGGGTTTCCACTGCTTGTTTTCATCGGCCAGCACCGCCAAACTTGCAACAGGCCTTTTGTAACGGTCGAAAATCCGGTAGTTGTAGACAAACATCCGTTCGGCAAACTCCGGCTGCTTTGTGCCCTGCACTTCAATGTGGATATATATCCAGCTTTCATTGCCACAAAGCTCGGTCACCCTGACCAGCCGGTCAACAAAGCGTGTACCCAGCTCAGCATCCTGCACCACCGCCCGCAACTCCTGATCAAGAAAAACATGCTCTCTCGACCAGTCAATTTGTGCATAAGCATCCGGGAAATAAAAGGTCATAAACTCCTCGAAGTAATGCTCAATGGCCTCCTTCCACGGGCTGTCGTAATGATCGTTCGAGTTTTCCATTCGATCTCTTATTCGGGCAACGTATCAATCAGAAAAAATCGGTATGAGTCATTCCAAGCCGTTATCAAATCAAATATAGAGGGGATGGCGCTTAAAACAAAATGCATTTAGCTACCCTGTACCTTCACATCATTACGGTAATGCTATTCGGAGATGATGAGGCAATCGGCAAGCGTTTTTCTGCGCGGCACAAAATAGCGCTGCTCTACTTTACGTTTTACGGCTTTATTGTGCAAAGTATATGGGTAACACCTGCATAAACAGTAAATTCCGGCACATGCCATAACGGTAATGTATCATACACACCAAACCGGAACTGAATATGGATGACTCTACCCCGCAGCAAACCGCTTCCCGGTCAAACCGTGACGAAGAGCTTGAAAAAGCCTTTGTTTCAGATCTCATTGAGCAGCCCAAACAGCTCGACAAACTGGCACGGGTGATCCTCACGCTCAGCTTCGTTGTGCCAGTGCTCTATGCTCTTGGTTTAAAGTTTTTTTCAGGTGCGGAAGGAACGGAAGCATCCACCAGTGGCATCTGGCTCATGGGATTGGCATTTTTGAGCTGGTTTCTCTCCCTCATATTGAGCCTCCTTGCCCTGCTCTCCGGCAAAGGCAAGCGCAATACAGCAGCGAAAAGCAGTGCCGCAGGCACCAAACCCGTAAATGTCGAAGCGCTCTACCTGGCCAGCGCCCGCTCCAAACGGCGCAGGTTGTTAGCCGCCAGCCTTTTCTGCTTTACGGGAATCTGCTTTGGCGGGCTTACGGTATTCAGCGCAGCATTCCCGGGCCTCTCCTCCATGCAGTCGCCAGCCAATTTTGTGCTGATACGCGGAAGTGAATTTACCATGGGGAGCCCTGAAACGGAAGTTGGCCACGAGAGCGATGAAACGCAGCATCAGGTAAAAGTGAATGACTTTTATATGAGCAAATATGAGGTGACCGTTGCCGAGTTCAGACGCTTTATCGCTGAATCAGGCTATCGGACAGATGCAGAAAAAGCGGGGGATAGCTATGTTTGGAATGGAAGCGAAGCCGTACTCACAAAAGGGGTGAATTGGCGTCATGGAGTCTCTGGCAAGGTACGCACCAAAAGTGAGGAGAACCATCCGGTGGTGCATGTGAGCTGGAATGATGCCGTTGAATATTGCCGATGGCTCTCCGAAAAAACAGGCAAGTGGTATCGTCTGCCAACCGAGGCAGAGTGGGAATATGCCTGCCGAGCAGGAAGCAGAACAGCGTTCAATACGGGTGGAAATATCACAACAGCACAGGCCAACTATGACGGTAACTATCCCTACAACAAGAACCGGAAAGGCCAATACCGCGCCAGGACGGTTGCGGTAGAGAGTTTTGAGCCCAATGCTTGGGGCCTGTACAATATGCACGGCAATGTCTGGGAGTGGTGCGATGATGTCTATAGCGGTACATACTATGACGAATGCAAGGCAAAAGGGCTTGTTGAAAACCCCGGTGGGCCAGCGCCTGAAACCGGTTCGAACCGTGTTCTTCGTGGCGGGAGCTGGAACTACGATGCCGAGTACTGTCGGTCGGCGTCTCGGCGCGGCTACACCCCCGGCGGCCGGAGCAACTTCGTGGGCTTCCGCCCGGTTTTCGTCCCGTAGTCAGTTGGCAGCTCATTCCGTCTTTGCTTTGTGAGCGAGAGGGCAGTACCAACATTTTGGTGAGCGGGGGTGAGGGACGAACCGCCGCACGCCAAAATGTTCTGGTAACAACCGACTACAGAATCGCCCACCGCAGGTGGGCCGACGATTGGAGCATAATTTCGTTAATAGTCAGACGTTGGTGCAACCGCATTGATCTCGACGGTGGCGCCCGGCATGATCACAAATTCACTTAACCCGATGTGACGGCGGCGATCTCCCCAGTCATAGGTATAACCCAGTCTGGTCCACGGATAGCCGTTGGTTCCGTATGATTGCATCTTCAACTCATTGTACCACTTGACATAGTCGGCACTCACCGTCACAAATTTATTGGATGTCCTGAACTCTGTTTCCGCTTCACGGTCACTGATCTCCGGGTCGGCGCTCGGCCTGAAAAGATCGCCCGGCTTGACCCACATCTCCACAAACCTCGTTTTGCCCGCCCTCGGTGGAAGCCCCAAAAGCTGCTCCAGTCGCAACGACCGGTTCTCTTTCAGCCCCTTACAAAAATTCTTCACCTCCGGCGCGGTTGTAACCCAAACCTCTCTCGACAGATTGAGCGATTGCCCGACGATACTGTCATAGCCGTTATAGTTTGTCCAGGTGACAACAAGCAGCATGGCATTTTTGGCATCATCCCTGTTCTTCCATATCAGCCTCTCGTTTGAGGGAACAATCGCAACCAGATTGTTCGATATCTCTGATGGATCGGCTCTTTCCGCATCAACGATGGCGCTCTGGTATGCCTTCTGCAGGTCAGCCTGCTCAAGCGCCGGACTCTGGGCAACACAGGCTGAAAAGAGGTAGGATACAAGCAGAAAAAGAGTGAACCTCTTCGCCTGAAACAAACGGTTTTTCTTCATCGGGCCACCTGTTTTGAGTTTATTGCTTCTTGGGGTATCCGTAAAGAACCAGATGTCAGGCTTCAGCTTTTACGCTTTTTTCGTACAAAAATTCCGGATCGATATCCAACTGGTTTGACCACTCTATCGTGTCGAACTTGACCGTTACCGTATGAAATACCGATGGGTTTCGCAGTTCTGCAAATTTACCGGTATTGAGGTAGGGAGCTACATCAAAAATTCTTTTTTCACTGGTTTCAAACACAAGCAACAACTTGTAATCGTTTAACGGACTTACGCTTATCACTGAAGGGTACATGACAATCTCCTTATTGTAACGGTTTGATGGGAAACGGAAGCTCGCCATTCGAAGCCAGCTCCCAATCTGCCAACAGTTCTTCTTTATGAATTTCGGCCCAAGCCAAAGCAAGCTTCAGTTGTTTTGACGGCAGCTTGCCCTCCGACAATTCACAGTTTTTTATATCAATAATCGCCTTGAATTCCTGATAATAAGCGTGGATATGAGGAGGATTATGCTCACCCGGTGAGCAATACATTCTGATAATAATTCCATAGAACATTGCTATTGTTGGCATAGCACCTCTTGTTGATTATCGGTTCATTGAACAGGGCAATTATTATATCGGAAATGTACGTTTTCCTGTGATTGTTTTTGCATACACGGCTCCGATGTTCCCGGTTAGCCCTGTCAACAAGTATATGAGCATTGGCCTTGCCGCCATGGGTTTACCCTCGACTCCTGGAAACGAAGTGTTCCGGGATGAGTAAAAAGCAGAAGCTTCGTCATGCTTGCTCCGGATTATTCATTTTATTATTCATCCAACGGGATCATATCGGTGGTATTAACGAAATGATCCTCTGTCAAGCCTTCAAATCCCGCAAGAGGCTGTCGAATGCTGCCTGACAGGCGTCGTGCTGTTTCCATTGGGTGAAATCGCCGATGTGGCGCGGGTGACCGTTATCGAAAAACTGAGACATGAAGCCGAGCTTCTTACAGAATCATTAGCTCAAGAGGTATTGGATTTCTTGTTATTTGTACGCGGGCGATATGGAGCTGGGCGGGCATCAGAGCTTTTTGAGCATACTGCGGGAGCATGGAAAGGTGAGCCGCTTGAACGAGCTCCACAGGGCGAAGCGGAACAACGTTTGAATTTGGAATAATGTGGATTCTAAAAATGTGATTACTGCGCGTTTGGTTTAACCATCTGGATGACCAGTATCATCCCGCAGGCGCTTCAGCAGGGTTAAGGCGTATGGGGTTATAGGTGTTATCAACATTCATGAGATCATCAACAACGAAATAATTTCCGAAAAGAACGAATGATAATCATGGCTGATGGCTACCGTTTTTGAGGCCAACAACCCGGATTTCGAGCATCATGTAACACTGCCAAAATATGCACAAAATTACTCTACACTACATAAAATAAACCGTAAGGAAATCGGGGAAGGAGAGCGCAGCGGACATTTGGGATAACTTCGGAATAAAGTAACGGAGCTTGCTCAAGCCGTTTTAGCTGTAACTCCCGGCCATAAATTCAGCACCAAGGCCGGGGCTCTGCAATTCATACCACTCTTGAGCTTCGCCAGTTTCACGCAAAGCTCGTGCAGAGAATTTCAGACGGTACGCCATGAACCCTCTTTAAGATGTGACTTCACTTGATCCCAGGAATAGCCAGCTTCAGGGTTTGCTTCGAACTCCGCAAGGCGTACTTCAAGCTCAGCCTTGAGCGCAGGCGAGATTTCCACTGCTTCAGGCAGTGCAGCAACGCTATCCCAGATCAGCTCAACGAGACGAATGCGCTCTTGCACTGGAAGCTCAAGAATGTCGGCAATAGAAATTGTGCTCATGTTGGATAAGGTATTCTACTTTTTATGAAACACTTGCGAGGTTAACTTATCCCGAAAAGTACGAAACCGGTACAGATAATTCAGCAAAACATAAAAAACAGTGCCGCTGCAGAAAAGGTCAGAACTGATGAAATATGGGCATTTATCCAGCTCTCAAATCCCGCACCCCTGTGGACACCGGGCTCCAGCTCGGCATAAAACAAGTGCATTGTGTAAAGGTGGGTATCAGTGGACAGCTCTCACAAGTGTAAGTTATCAGAGACATTACACAGCTTTCAAATCCCGCAAGAGGCGGTCGAATGCTGCCTGGTAGGCGTCGTGCTGTTTCCATTGGGTGAAATCGCCGATGTGTCGCTGGCGTTTCACGTTTCCTGCCCATCCGGTTGTGCTCTCCACAATTACTTCATCAATGCGTACTGGTGAGAAATCGTACGTCAGGAGTGTTCTGCGGTTACCTGTTCCTGCGGATAATTATCTCACAGGCAGGTACTCACCGCCGATGTTAATACCATGACATAGTGCGTTGGTAGACCCAACATCATCTCTTGTTTTCCTCATTCAATATTTTAGCACTTGGCGTTGTAGGTTTTACAACAGAATCGCAAATAATTTTGCGTGTCGGAAACGGTGGTCGAACCTGTTGTACCACAACGGGTTGTGTTGCCAATGCTGTTGGTGTTGGGTTTGGAGCCGGATTTTGAGCTTGTTGCTGCTGAGCTGAAAGCGGTGCTTGTGTACTTGATGTAGTCATAGGTGTTCCTTGTGATTCGATTTTATTCGGTTGTGATTCTGGACTCTTTTTCTGAGCTTATGCAAGCAGGATGGAGCCGTACCGGGCTACAGTTGTTATACCTCTTCAGGAGTGTTCGGAATACACCACCGGATCCGGCGAGTCTATCATGGGATTGAGACGAACGGCCAGAGAGAAAAGATAGGGGTAGTCTTCCTTGAGATGCTGCATATAGAGGATCCATTCCCTGATCAGATGACCGAAAACGCGTCTTATGTCGCCATTGATGTGCTCTTTGTCGCTTGGAGGAATACGATCGAACGATTTGCGGGCCTCAAGCTCTTCCGTGATATGAAACGCTGCCCAAAGCAGGTCGGTAAAATTTTCATGCTCAAGCAGATTCTGGTTTTCCAGCAGGCTCAAAAGGAAGCTTCGTTTTCCGGTCATGAACTGTTTCAGGCTGGGGAGGGCGTCGCTGTCGATGCTGATCTTCTGGTTGTTTTGGCGCAGATAGTCGAGCGCCTCGTCAAAATCCTGTTTTTTCCATGATCCGTTCATATGCAGGCGCTGTTTCAGCTCTTCGCTTTCGACTACGTGTACCGACAGCTCTTTCAGCAGGTGGTTGCCGAATTCACTGAAAAAGACGCCGATGACCATGTTCAGTTTTCTCATGACCGATTTGCGCTCTCTTTCCCGAAGCACCCTTTCGAAGAGGAGCGTGACGACGATGATGTATATGGGCAGGAAGGCGAGATTGCCGAGAAAGCTGGCTGATATCTCCCTCAGGTTGCCGTAAATGCTGAAGTCAATACCATACAGGGCCAGCGAAATGGTGAAGAGGGTGAAGACCGTCCACACCTTGTTCATAAACAGTTTTTGTAACATGAAGAGCCGTTATGTTAATCCTGACCAAACAACCTGAAATACCCGTGCACCCTAACCAAACAGGCAAAAACAGTTTACCGTTCACCGAGGAGAGAATGGCATGGAGGATGCTGCGGAAGCCCTCACCGCATCTCCATCCCTCAGCCCGAGTCTCTCTGCTGCGTTGCCGTTTCTGATGGCGATTTCGATCATGCCGCTGCTTCCGGTATAGGCGAGTGGCTGCTGGTCGGCAACTTCTCCATAGGTGCGGCAGATGGGCAGTTGATGGTTTCCGGCGCCTATCAGCCACTCTTTTGAGCGGTCAAGCACTTCCGCGTCGAGTGAGGTTATGAGGTTGCCGAAGTGGTCGGTGCAGATGATTGTTCCCTCCCATGATGCGCCGTTGTCTCCGCTTTCGCATCCCGGTAACGGGATTTTGGTGCATTCCGCCAGCTCCATCTTTGAGCCAAGCTCCCGGAGCGCAACGCCGGAGGCGAGATGTGCGGCTGCTGGTGAAAATATGTCGCGCCCATGAAAGGTTGAGCTGCGGGAAGGAAGCATATAGCGTTCATTGGTGATGGTGACACATTGAGTGACCTTCCCGGTCTGGAAGAGGGCGGTGAGCAGGCCGTTGTCGGGGGCAAGAAAGCTCTGTTTTCCGCATTGTACGGCAATTGCCTTGCGTGAGGTGCCGACTCCCGGATCGACGACTGCGACAAAGATTGCTCCTTCAGGGAAAAAGGGGGCTGACTTGCCGAGCTGGAAGGCGCCTTGCGCAATGTTCTGGGCGCTTATGGCGTGGGTGAGGTCGATAATCTGTGCTGATGGCGCAAGGGAGAGGATGACACCTTTCATTTGGCCGATATAGGTGTCGGCGAGGCCGAAATCGGTCATCAGGACGATGACAGGGGGGTGTCCGGTCTGCATGAGGTTCAGTCGATAGCGGTTTTATAGATGGCGTAGCCGATGCCCAAAAAGAGGATATTTGGCAGCCATGCGGCGAGCATGGGGTTGATCATTCCCTGGTATCCGGCGATGGCGATGGTCTTTTGCACTCCCATAAAGAGAAATCCTGCAAAAAGGGTGATGCTTATTTCAGATGCGAGTCCGCCCCGTTTTTTTTTCGCGGAAAGGGGGACTCCGATGAGGATGATGATGAGCGAGGCGAAGGGGAGTGCGATTTTGTTGTGAAATTTTACTGTCGATCGTTCCAGTCCGGCGAAACCGGCTCCCTCTTTTTCTGTGAGGTAGCGGTAGTGGCGGATGAGGTTCATTTCATCCGGCTGGAGGTTGAGTTCCGACAGAGAGCGGGGCGAAAGGGCAAGTTTTACTGATGTTACAGGGGTGAGATGAAAGGTTTCATCTTTTCCGGTGAAACTGCGTTTTGCGGCATTCAGCAGTATCCATTCGCCTGTTTTCTGGTTGTAGCGCATACTGTCGGCATCGGTTCGGGATTTGAGGCGTGCGCCGCTGAACTCCTCGATGGAGACGGCGCTGATTTCTGCCTGGTCAGGATCAAGGGTTCCAATGGAGAGCATACGGTTTCCCGGTTCGAGGATGTGGATGTTGCGGTTTTCCTGGGGCTGGGCTGGATTTCTTTTCAAATAGCGCTGTTCAAAATGGTTCTTTTCGGCAAATGTTGATGGGGAGATCCATCCTGCATTGAGAAGATTGAAGAGCAGAATCAGCACTCCTCCGGTTATAAAGGGTGTCAGCAGTTGGCGCATACTGACACCGGCGGAGCGTATTGCCGGAAGTTCACCTGAAAAGGAGAGCTTCCCTGCGACAAGGATTGAGGAGAGCAGAGCGCTCACGGGAGAGACGACCAGAAGAATGGAGGGTATTGAGAGCAGGTAATAATGGACAATCTGCCACAGGCCAAGCTTCTTGTCGATGAACTCATCCAGTTTTTCAACCATGTTGATGAGAATAAAGAGGCAGGCAAAGGCTATTGATGTAAAAAGAAATGCCTTTGCAAACTGCCCCAGTATATACTTGTTAAGAATTTTCATAGTCAAAAACCCTGTCGGGTGGTTGCTGCAAAGCTGTTAATAGCCGAAAATATCTTTCAGCGTCAGCTCTTTTACCGTTCCGTATTTTTTCAGGGTTGTCATGTCAAGATCTTTTTTCTTGCCAAGCACCAGCATGACATGTTTTTGGTTTCTGAAATGGGCACTGTGAAATTGTTCGATATCGGCGAGGCTCATCCGGGCTGTTTCGCGGTAGATGTCTGTTCTGATATCATGGTCGTGCCCGAGTCGTACGGCCTCTTCGTAATTGAAGAGGATCTCTGTTCTTGTCAGCCGTTCGGTTGAAATTTTCTGCTGAATGCCGTTCAATGCCGATGCAAAGAGTTCGGGTGATTTCGGCAGCTTGTTCATCAGGATGCTGATGCCGTCGAGCGCTTCGGGGAGCTTGTCGGCCTGGGTGCCGATATAGCTGACAATGTAGTTATGCTCGTCCTTCTGTTTCGGTGTTTTGTAGACGGAAAAGACCGAGTAGGCGAGCGCTTTGGCTTCGCGCAGCTCCTGGAAAACCACCGATGACATTCCTCCACCATAATATTCGTTGAAGAGGGTGGAGAGGGGGAGAATGGATGGGTTGTACAACTCATCTCTTGTTAAAAGGATAACCTCTGCCTGGGTCATATCGTAATCGACGACATAGACGAGATTGCTCTGCTGTTCGAGATCACGGAACAGGTCGGCGACCGGCGGGGTCTTCATTGATTCGGGGTAATGGCGTACGGAGCGCAGTTCGCTGAGCACCTCTTGTGAAGAGGCTGGGCCGTAATAAAGTACCCGATGGCGGTATTGCAACAGATCGTGCACCTCTCCCAGCAGCTCTTGTGAAGTGACCTGCTCAAGTTCCTTGTTGCTCAGGATGTTGGTGAAAGGAGAGGATGGACCGTATTTGCCATAACTGGTCATGGCCTCAAAGAGGATCTTCTTTTTGGAGAGCTTGGCGTCGGTACGCTCTTTGAGTGTGCCCTCTTTGAGCTTTTCAAGCGCCTCCTGGTCGGGTCTGGCATCAACGAGAAGATTTTCAAGCAGTCGAATGGCTGCAGCGGAGTTCTTTTCCAGTCCGGAGAGCTTCAGGTAGACGTAGTCGTCGGAGGTAAATGCCGAGAAGCTTGCACCGATTTTATAGAGCTCCTGGCTGAACTCTTTTGGCGTGAGTTTTGAGGTGCCGAGATAGGAGAGGTAGTCGAGTGCGAGTTCGATCTTTTTGCTGTTGTTTTTTCCTATGTCGAAGACATAATAGAGCGAGAAAAGCTCGTTTTCCTTGTTCTGCAGATAGTGCAGTTTGATGGAAGGATTGACATCAAAGAAGCCAATATCTTTTTTATAGTCGAGAAAGAGTGGCTCGGTTTTTTCTGATTTCAGGGCCAGCAGTTTCTCGGCAAATTGCGATGAGGTGTCCCGATTAACTTTCAGGGGTGTGATCGGTGGTTTCTGGATTTTTGTTTCGCTTTTCGGGGTGCCATGCTCCTTGAAAACGGCGATATAGTTCGAGCTGTAATGGTTGCGGACAAAGTCGACAAGCTCTTTTTTGGTGATTTTTTCGAGCCGTTCTATCTGGCTGACGTGGTCGGGCCAGGTCATACCCCAGACAAAGGCGTCAACATAGGCTTCAACACGACCGCGGTTGCTTTCGTAGAGTTTCAGTTGTTCAATTTTCAGGTCATTGATTGCAGCTTCAAGCAGCCAGTCGGGAAATTTCCCCTCTTTGAGCAGTTCAAGCTGTGCGAGCAGCATCTCCTTTACCTGTTCAAGGCTCTGCCCCTCTCTTGGTTTTCCACTCAGAATATGGGTGGAATAATCTTTCATCATGACGAGCATTGAACCGGCATCGAGTACTTTCTGCTGCTGGTTCAGGTTCAGATCAATCAGTCCGGCAGTCTGGTTGAACAACACCTTGTCGGCAAGGGTGAGGTAATCGGCTTCGGAACTGTTGATTCCATCGAACCGGAATCCGATGACCAGCTCTTCCGATTCCGGCCCTTTTACCTTGATGATGGAGGGCTCCGTTATTGCCTCTTCCACTGCGGGTGTAAAGTGCGGAACCTCTTTGGGTTGCAGGACTGAAAATTTCTGATCGATCAGTTTTATGGTTGCATCCGGATCAAAATCACCGGCGATGCAGAGCGCCATGTTGTTTGGCACATAGTAAGTCCGGTAGTAGTTGATGACGTTCTTTATGGAGGGATTTTTCAGATGCTCCGCTTTGCCGATGGTGGTCTGGGTGCCATAGGTGTGTTTTTTGAAGAGTCCGGCAAAGAGATTTTCCCATATTTTCCGGCTGTCACTGTCCATGGTCATGTTTTTCTCTTCATAGACGGTTTCGAGTTCGGTATGAAACAGTCTCATGACCGGATTGCGGAACCGTTCCGCCTCCATGGTAAGCCACTGGTCAAGTTTGTTCGACGGGATGTCGTTGACATAGACGGTCTGTTCGACCCAGGTGTAGGCATTGGTGCCCTGGGCGCCGATGGAGTTTAAAATTTTGTCATATTCATTAGGCACCGTATAGCTTGCGGCAACGTTGGAGATGCTGTCGATATCCTTGTAGATTGCGGCGCGTTTTTCCGTGTCTGTTGTTGTTCGGTATTGTTCGTAGAGTTCGGAAATTTTTTCAAGCTCGACATGCTCTTTTTCATAGTCAAGCGAGCCGATTGAATCGGTCCCCTTGAAGAGCATATGCTCGAGATAGTGCGCAAGACCGGTTGTCTCTGCGGGGTCATTCTTGCTTCCTGCGCGGACTGCAATGGAGGTGTATATTCTTGGTTCGTCGAGGTAAGGGCTCATGTAGACGGTCAGGCCGTTTTTGAGCGTGTAGATTCTGGTGTGGAGTGAGTCTCCGGGAACGGTTGTGTATGGATAGGGTCTCTCTTCGTTGATCATGGGCTTACAGGAAATTAGATGCAAAAAAAGTATCCCGATGGTGAATATGGGGATACGGCGTTTTATGGCGGTCGTGTAGGTATCGGTCATCAGAAATAAAGATAATAATGGTATTTAAAGCGGATAATTGCAACCGCCTTCACCCGCCTTTCTGAAAATAAACAGTCCACGCAGGCTAAGGGTGTACGAGAGCTGTAAAATCCCCTGAAAGGCCTGTTGTTCAAGAGGGGCTTGTACAAGAGGGAAGTCCATTAGCTATTACGGTAGATAATCATTGTGGAAGAACTAACAAATAGCATAAATAGTTCTTTTAGTTGCTGCAATGGAAGGAGTGAAAATAATTATCAAGTTTGGAGAGTTGTTTATGGAGGTGAACGGAAGCGGAATATATAAAATTGTCAGTCCTTACAGTCCTGCCGGCGATCAGCCGAAAGCCATCGAGGCGCTTTGCGACGGTGTAAGGTCGGGGAACCCCTACCAGACGTTGCTTGGTGTCACTGGCTCGGGCAAGACCTTTACCATTTCGAACGTTATTGCCCGTTTCGACAGGCCGGTTCTGGTGATGAGCCATAACAAGACGCTTGCTGCCCAGTTGTATGGGGAACTCAAACAGTTTTTCCCCGACAATGCGGTCGAGTATTTTATCAGTTATTACGATTTTTATCAGCCTGAAGCCTATCTCCCCTCTCTCGACAAGTATATCGCCAAAGATCTGCGTATCAACGACGAAATTGAACGGCTTCGGCTCAAGGCGACCAGCTCCCTGCTCAGTGGCAGGAAGGATGTGATTGTGGTGAGTTCTGTCAGTTGTATTTATGGTCTGGGCTCTCCTGAAGACTGGAAAGCGCAGATTGTGGAACTGCGTTCCGGAATGGAGAAGGATCGGGATCTTTTTTTGAAGGAGCTGATTTCTCTCCATTACATTCGTGATGATGTGCAGCCGAGTTCGGGGAAGTTTCGTGTGAGGGGGGATATTATCGATCTTGTCCCTGCACATGAGGAGCTTGCTCTGCGCATCGAGTTTTTTGGCTCCGAGATTGAAAGTATTCAGACCTTTGATATTCATAGCGGAGAGGTGCTTGGGGTTGAGGATTATGCCTTCATCTATCCGGCCCGCCAGTTTGTTGCTGACGAGGAGAAGCTTAAGGTTGCCATGCTCGCTATTGAAAATGAGCTTGCCGAGAGGCTGAACTATTTTCGTTCTGAAAATCGTCTTCTTGAGGCTCGCAGGATTGAAGAACGTACCCGTTATGACCTTGAGATGATGAAGGAGCTTGGCTACTGTTCCGGTATTGAAAATTATTCAAGGCATCTTTCGGCTCGCCCTCCCGGTGAGCGCCCCTGTTGTCTGCTTGACTATTTTCCTTCGGACTTTCTGGTCATCATTGATGAATCCCATGTGACGCTGCCGCAGATACGGGGGATGTATGGGGGAGACCGTTCCCGTAAAACCATTTTGGTTGAGCATGGTTTCCGGTTGCCTTCCGCTCTCGATAATCGTCCGCTGCGTTTCGAGGAGTTTGAGGAGATGGCGTCGCAGGTTATCTGTGTCAGCGCTACTCCGAGTGAACATGAACTGCTGCGCTCGGGTGGTGTGGTGGTGGAGCAGCTTGTCCGTCCTACCGGTCTGCTTGATCCTCCGGTGGAGGTTCGTCCTGTTACAGGCCAGATCGACAACCTTCTGGCCGAAATCCGTATTCATACCGCCAAGGGCAATAAGGTTCTGGTCATGACGCTGACCAAAAGAATGTCGGAAGATCTGCATGACTTTTTCAGAAAGACAGGTATTCGTTCGCGTTATCTGCATTCGGAGATCAAGAGTCTGGAGCGGATGCAGATTCTTCGTGAGCTCAGGGTAGGGGACATTGACGTGCTTGTCGGGGTCAACCTTCTTCGTGAAGGGCTTGATCTTCCGGAAGTTTCTCTTGTTGCGATTCTTGATGCCGACAAGGAGGGCTTTTTGCGCAATACCCGTTCGCTTATGCAGATCGCAGGCAGGGCCGCCCGCAACGTTGATGGTCTGGTTGTGCTCTATGCCGATGTGGTAACCCGTTCCATTCGTGAAGTGCTTGATGAAACTGCCCGGCGTCGTACCATCCAGCAACGCTACAACGAAGAGCACGGCATTACTCCCCGTTCAATCATCAAATCGGTTGACCAGATTCTCGACACCACCGGTGTGGCTGATGCCGAGGAGCGTTACCGGAGAAAGCGCTTCGGTCTTGAGCCGAAACCTGAGAGGGTGCTTTCCGGTCATATTGATACACTGACTCCTGAAGCGGGTTATGCCCTCGCAGCGGAACTCCGCCTTGAAATGCAGGAAGCTGCTGTTCAGATGGAGTATGAAAAGGCAGCTTATCTGCGTGATGAAATCACAAAGCTGGAACAGGCTCTGGAGCGATTACCGGCAGGAGAATAATTTTTTCCGGGGTGCTGCTGTTTGTGTTGTTATGCATAAATACATTATATAATAGTGCATCGGTTGTCGTCCGTTACCTTTTTCATATGTTGTTCACCAGAGTTCATCTGCAATGTTAGCACAGATAGGGAAAGATCATTACAAAAAGCTTCACGAGATACTTCAGCTTTCTCGCAAGAATCTCAAAAATTTTGATGAATCGCTGATTCAGCGTGCTTTTTTTATGTGCTATCGGGCACACGAGGGAGAAAAACGGGCTTCAGGTGAACCCTTTTTCTACCATCCTGTTGAAGTTGCCACCATTCTGCTCAAGGAACTTCCTCTTGATGGCGTCTCTGTAGCGGCAGCCTTATTGCATGATGTCATTGAAGACAGCGGCTATACCTATGAGGATATTGTTGCTGAGCTGGGCGTTGAAGTTGCTGATATTGTTGAAGGGCTGACCAAGATTTCCGGTATCATGATCAACCGGGAGACGACCCAGGCAGAGGGCTTTCGCAAGATGCTGCTCTCGATGGTCAAGGATATCCGCGTTATTCTGATCAAGTTCTGCGATCGGCTGCACAACATGAGAACACTTGAATCGCTTCCTGAGCACAGACGGTTGAAGATTGCGCTTGAAACGCGGGACATATATGCACCTCTTGCGCACCGCTTTGGTCTTGGAAAGATGAAGGTCGAGTTTGAAAACCTTGCCCTCCGATTCATCGATCCGGAGATGTACGAATTTCTCCAGCAGAAAATCCGTATGGGTAAAGGTGACCGGGTCAACTATCTCGGAAAGATGATTGCTCCCATCAAAGATGATCTTGAGCAGCAGGAGTTCAAGGTGGAGGTGCAGGGACGGGCAAAGCATCTCTTTTCGATCTACAACAAGATGCGCAACAAGAACAAGAGCTTTGAAGATATTCATGATCTCTATGGTATCAGGGTGATTATTGATACCGAGCGTATCGCTGACTGCTTTTCGGTTTACGGTTTTATTACACAGCAATATCCTCCGGTTCCGCAGTATTTCAAGGACTATATCTCGGTACCGAAGCATAACGGATACCAGTCCCTTCATTCGGCCATTATCGGCCCGAAGGGTCATATGGTTGAGTTGCAGATTCGCACGAAGCGTATGCATGAGTTTGCAGAACTCGGCGTTGCGGCTCACTGGCGATACAAGGAGAAGATATCGCGCGATGATGTCAACATCGATTCGTTTCTTCGCTGGGCCAGAGAGCTGATCAAGGATGCTGATTCGGCGGCCTCTTTTATGGAGGGGTTCAAACTTAACCTCTACCACGACGAAATCTATGTTTTTACTCCGAAAGGAGATATGAAAACCATGCCTGCGGGGGCTACACCGATCGATTTTGCCTATGCCATTCATACGGAGGTTGGCAACGGCTGTATCGGGGCCAAGGTGAATGGCAAGATCGTTCGCTTGAATGCGCAGCTTAAATCGGGTGATCGGGTCGAAATTATCACCTCGAAAAACCAGAAGCCGAAACCTGACTGGCTTAAGGTGGTCATAACCCAGCGGGCCAAGCTGAAGATACGTTCAGCCATCAATGAGGAGCGCCGTCTGCAGGTCGAGAAAGGGCGGGGTATGTGGGAGAAGATGGTTGCTGGTACCAAAAAGCTTTTATCGGACAGCGACATCATCCAGCATGTTAAAGGGTATGGCCTTAAAACGCCAGCAGATTTCTTCAGCGCTCTTGCGAGCCAGCAGATCAATGGTGAAGAGGTTATTGAGCGGGCCAACAATTCCCGCAAGGAGGAGCCGACAGCAAAAACACTCACTGAAGAGGCGCGTGAGGTTGAAGATTATCTGCAGAAAGCGCGTCACGAACTGGATGCGGAGGGTGTTCCGGCTAAAAAGGACGATGTTGTTATTGCAGGTATGAACAATATCGCCTATGCCTATGCGAATTGCTGCCAGCCTGTTCCCGGTGATGAGGTGATCGGCTTTGTTACCGCTGAGGGGGTCAAGATACATCGTAAAAACTGCGTCAATGTCAGTAATGAGAATCTGCTGAAAAGCGAGCGCATTGTCTCGGTTTCGTGGAACAGAAAAGTTGAGACCGATTTTCTTGCCGGTATCAAGATTGTTGGAGAAGACCGTCTCGGCATCATGAATCAGCTTACAACGGTCATCTCAAAATTCGATACCAATATCCGTACCATTTCGCTGAACGCGCATGACGGGATGTTTGTCGGTACCATGATGATCTACGTTCGCAATGCGGAAAAACTGAATACCCTTATGGACAAACTGAAAAAGGTGCAGGGAATATTTACGGTCGAACGGCTTGTAAGCTGAAAGGTTTGGAGGAGTATGGCACTGGAACTTCATCTTGGATAAGATGTTCCAGTCCCCGGCTCCCCAGATTGGCTGCCTGGGGAAAGTGCTGCAGAGGGGGGGGAGCGGATGACAATCGAAAACGGAAAGATGGTATATTTTTTTTGCATTTATTTAAACTGACAGAACAAACATCAAGGAGAACATTATGAAGGTGACCATGGCAAGGCTTATTGCACTGTTTCTTTTTTTCAGTACCCTTTCCGGGTGCGGGTACAACACCATTCAGCAGAATGAAGAGGCTGTAAACCGCGCATGGGGTGATCTTGAGTCCCAGTTGCAGCGCAGGGGTGATCTGGTGCCAAATCTTGTAGCAACGGTCAAGGGAGCAGCAAATTTTGAAAAGGAGACCCTGACGGCAGTGGTGGAAGCGAGGGCAAAAGCGAGTTCGATTCAGCTTACTCCCGCTATGCTCAGCGATCCGGCGGCGATGGCAAAATTCACCAGCGCCCAGGGTGGTCTCTCCTCAAGCCTGTCGCGTCTGCTGGTGGCGGTAGAGCGGTATCCTGAACTCAAGGCTAACCAGAACTTCCGCGATCTTCAGAATCAGCTTGAGGGAACCGAAAACCGTATCAGCGTTGCCCGTCAGCGTTATAACGGGGCGGTAGAAGTGTTCAACTTCTCGATAAGGAAGTTTCCGAACTCGTTGACCAACAGTCTGGCGCTGAAGCTGAAAGCCAAGGAGTACTTCAAGGCCGATGAAGCTGCCAAAGCGGTGCCTGCTGTTAAATTCTGATTCTGTTAACTGTTATGAATCAATTCATGAGATCCGTTCTGAGGGTTCTGCTCTTTTTGATGGTTGCACTGATTCAGTTTGTGCCGCTCAACGGCCATACGGCAATTCAGGTGCCGGCTCTTTCAGGACGGGTCAACGATTATGGCTCCATGATCTCCGCACCGGTAAAGGCGGAGCTTGAAGCAAAGCTTCAGCAGTTTGAGGCTGCCGAGTCAACGCAGATTGTTATTCTGACCATTCCATCGCTTCAGGGCGACCCCATCGAAAATTTTTCGATACGGGCGGTCGAGGCATGGAAGATTGGCCAGAAGGGTACCGACAACGGTGTACTACTCATTGTTTCACGCGATGATCGAAAGGTGCGCATTGAGGTTGGCTATGGTTTGGAGGGAAGGTTGACCGATCTTCTTGCAGGACGAATTATCAATGACGAGATTGTTCCAGCCTTCAAGTCCAGGCAGTTCGATGCCGGATTTACCCGAGGGGTCGATGCCATTATTGCGGCTGTTCATGGAGAGTACAAGGCAAAGCCAGTGAAGAAAAAGGATAAAACTTCATTTCCCCTCCTCTTCAGTATTCTCTTTCTTATATATCTGATCAGCCAGATTTTTCGTGGCCACAGAGGCGGCCCAATGGCAAACGGCGGTCTTGGTGGTGGCTTCTATGGTGGCGGCTTTGGTGGTGGAAGCGGTGGAGGTGGCTTTGGCGGCGGCGGCGGTGGTTTCGGCGGCGGTGGAGCGTCAGGTGATTGGTAGAAGCAGTGAAAAAAAGAGAACAGCTTATGAAAGATCCGGCAGAAAAATTTCTTGCAGCGGCAGAACGGCTTCAGATTGAGGCGCGAATAGCGGAAGCTGAAATGCGCACCTCAGGTGAAATTGTGGTTATGGTCGTTCCGTCAAGTTATCACTATCCTCTTGCAAGCATGATCGGCAGTTCGCTTCTGGCGATACTCCTTGGTGTTGCCGTGGCCTTTTTTACCGGGCACGAGAGTATGTGGTTTTTTCTTGAACTCTTTGGCCTTTCGTTTATCGTGCTTCACGAACTGCTCAAACGAATTCCTCTTCTCAAACGTCTCTTTGTCACGGCATCGGATATGAAGGAGGAGGTCGAAGAGGCTGCCATCAACGCCTTTTATCAGAAGGATATTAACCAGACCGTTGATCATACCGGCATTCTCATCTATATTTCACTGTTTGAGCATCATGTTCGTGTGATTGCCGATAAAGGCATTAATGCCAAAGTTGACAAGGCGGTCTGGCAGGAGATTGTCGATACCATTGTTGGAGGGATCAAAAGCAAGGCCCAGGCCGCAGCAATAGCGGGAGCCGTTGACCGGTGCGCTGCAATTCTTGCCGCCCATTTTCCCCTGAAAGCCGGAGATCGTAATGAGCTTGGCAATGAGGTGATTATTGGCCGGGGTAAGTGAAGTACCGAAACAACAAGTGTATTGGGCTGAGGATTACTTCAGGTATTGTAATCCTTGGGGAGTAACCTATGAAATACTTGTTTGCACCAAATACGATGAGCGAATCGGGCGAGGTTTATGTGCTGAAGAGCCTGCTCGAAAAGGAAGAGGTAGCCTGTGTCATCCGCAATGAACATCTTTTTATTGCAGTGGGTGAACTTTCGCCTCAGGAGTGCCTCCCGGCACTCTGGATTTTCAATGATGCGGACTACCCCAAAGCCCTTGAGTTGATAGAGGCTTGGCGAAGTTCTCAGGCTGAAACTCTCAGTCAATGGGTTTGTCCGGATTGTGGCGAAACGATTGAAGGTCAGTTCAGTTCATGCTGGCAGTGCGGGAAACAACGTTACGAAACATGACAGCCCGTTGGGTTGAACATCATGTAATCCGATATCTATTCAGCATTGCTGCTAAAAAATGTTTTTCCAACCTCTTCTGCAAGAAATCAGTATTCTTATATTGGCTGTGACGGGTGAGCGCATGGAGCTGATCTGCAATGGAAAATTCAGCCCATTGGAAAAAAAGCTTTGATTTTCCTGTTTAAATGTTTTTTTACAGTCAGTTGTAACTCCACTCAATAACTTTCGTGAAGGGTCGTTATGAAAAAAACAGCATTGTACTCCTGGCATGAAGAAGCCGGAGCTAAAATTATCGATTTCGGTGGTTACCTGATGCCGGTACAATACAGGGGAATTATTGCTGAGCATCATGCTGTCCGCAGTGCGGCCGGGCTTTTTGATGTGTCGCATATGGGCAACTTTTATGTCAGGGGTGCACGGGCAAAAGAGTTTCTTCAGTACATGACGACCAACGACCTCGACAACGCGGAGGATGGTCAGGCGCAGTACAATCTCATGCTCTATCCTCATGGCGGCATTGTTGATGACCTGATTATCTACCGCATCGACAGCGAAACGTTTTTTCTTATTGTCAATGCAAGTAATGCCCAAAAAGATTTTGAATGGCTGCAGCAGCATATCGCAGCATTTGAAGGGGTTGTGCTTGAGGATCATACCGATCAACTTTCTTTGATTGCCCTGCAGGGTCCGCTTGCCCTGAATATTCTTGCAACGGTCTTTCCTGCGCTTGATGTTCCTGCGCTTGGGGCATTCCGCTTCTGTAAGGTTCTGTTCCAGGGAACGGAGGTGATGATTGCCGGAACAGGTTATACGGGTGAGAAGGGAGTTGAGATCTGTTTGCCGAATGCGATGGCTCTGCCGTTATGGGAGGCGCTGTTTGAAGCGGGTAAAGAGAGCGGCATTCAGCCCATAGGACTGGGTGCACGCGACACACTCCGCCTTGAGATGGGGTACTCACTGTATGGCCACGAGATTGACCAGGATACGAACCCGCTTGAAGCGCGTTTGAAATGGGTGGTAAAAATGGGTAAAGGACATTTTATGGGCAAGGAGGCGTGCCAGCAGGTTGAAGGTAATCTGAAGCGGGGAGTTGCTGGTTTCAGCCTTGATGGCCGCGTTCTTCCCCGCCAGCATTTCAAGCTTTACAACAGTGACCGCCAGGAGATTGGCTGGGTTTGCAGCGGGACACTTTCGCCGACACTCCAGGAGCCGGTTGGTACCTGCAATGTGGTGCGTGAGTACCTGAAGCCGGGTACTCCAATTCTGGTTGAGGTTCGCGGAAGCCTTCATACGGGTGTGATCAGGAGGTTGCCGTTTGTTACAACCTCTTTGAGTTGAATGCAACCCCATAGGTATTACAGGAGTGACTGCACAGGTGAAAATGAAAAATAACAACAAAGGTGTCAAGGGGACTCCTCTCGACATGAAGGCGCTGCAAAAAGAGATCGGCGGTCTGGTACTTATGTTGCTGGCTCTCTTTTTGATTGCGGCCCTTCTGAGTTTTCATCCGGATGATGAGGCAAGTTTTGGTACCCTTGCATGGCACGATATTTTCAGTAGATCTGCCAGAGATGTGGCTGAAAGCATTCACAATCCATTCGGATTATTCGGAGCAAGGATCTCCGCGTTCTTTATCCGTTCATTTCTTGGCTATTCGGTAATTCTACCGTTAACAGCCATTTTTTTATGGGGATGGTTGCTTCTGCGGGCGAAAAGCCTGAAACCAGCCATTCTTTTTTCTCTCTACAGCCTCGCCTTTTCACTTGATATCGCAACGATGTTCGGCCTTACCTCTGCGCCGTTCAGCGATATGATGGCTGGAGCAATCGGGCGGATGCTTGCGGAGTTTCTTTCTGTCGTGATTGGTTTTACCGCAGCGCTTGTTCTTCTCTCCGTTATTGCTCTGGTTTTGACTCTCTACATGGGGCAGACTGCGCTGGCTGAAGGTATGAGGCTGGTGCTCGCTGCCGTCAAAAGCAGTGTCAGGTCGTTTGCTGCTTTCAGGGCAAAGCGTGCTGAGAAGCGTAAGAAAAAGGCTGAACTGCAGAAGCTGAAAGAGAAAAAGAGAGAGGAGAAAAGAGAGGAAAAGAGAAAGCTTGCACTGAAAAAGGAGGCTCAGAAAAAAGAGGAGTTGAAAAAACAGACACTGAAGCAGGAGCCTGAATCCGAACCTTTTGTATCAGCCTCTGCTGTTCCACTGGTTACCCCGGTGTTTCAGGAAGAGCTTTTGCTGCCGGAACCTCCTTTGCCGGAGCCCTCTGCTGCTGAGAGAACTCCATTGGCGCTGCAGTCGAAGATTCCCGGAGAGCCGGAGATGATCATTCACCAGGCTGTCCGTGAAAAAGAGGCTGATCTTGATGAGCGTCGTCTGAAAGTGCAGACCAAGGACAGGGAGCCTTATCGTTTCCCGTCGATCGACTTGCTGGAAAAAGTCCCCGATGACAATGATCAGATCGATCAGCAGCATCTCGACGAAAGCAAGCGGAAACTGCTTGAGAAACTCAAGATCTACAAGATTGAGGTGAAGAGGATTTCAACAACGGTTGGGCCTCGTGTGACCCTTTTTGAACTCGAACTTGAACCGGATGTCAAGGTCAGTCGGGTCAAATCCCTTGAAAATGACCTTGCCATGGCGCTGTCGGCAAGAGGTATCCGGATTATTGCACCGATTCCGGGAAAGAATGCTGTTGGTGTGGAGATTCCCAACGGCAAGCCGAAAACGGTCTGGCTCCGGTCGGTGCTGCAGGTTGAAAAATTCAAGAACAGCACCATGATGCTGCCGATTGTGCTCGGTAAAACTATCGCCAATGAGGTCTATATTGCCGATCTTGCCACCATGCCGCATCTCCTGATTGCTGGCGCTACCGGAGCCGGAAAGTCGGTCTGCATCAATGTCATTATCTCAAGCCTGCTCTATGCCTGCAGTCCCGACAAGGTCAAATTTGTGCTGATCGATCCAAAACGGGTTGAGCTATTTCAGTATCAGCATCTGAAAAACCATTTTCTCATGCGTTTTCCCGGCATTGAGGAGCAGATTATCACGGATCCCCAGAAGGCGGTCTATGCGCTGAAGTGTGTTGTCAAAGAGATGGAGATCCGTTACGAGACCCTTGAAAAAGCAGGTGTTCGCAATATTGGAGACCATAATCGCCGTATCCCCGAGGAGGCTCTGCCCTACATTGTTGTGGTCATTGATGAGCTTGCCGATCTCATGATAACGGCAGGACGGGAAGTTGAAGAGCCCATCATCAGGATAGCCCAGCTTGCCCGTGCCGTCGGTATTCATCTGATTGTGGCGACTCAGAGGCCATCGGTCGATGTCATTACCGGTATCATCAAGGCAAACTTTCCTGCCAGGATCGCTTTTCAGGTGGCAAGCAGGGTTGATTCACGCACCATTCTCGATGGCTCAGGGGCTGAACAGCTTCTTGGTAATGGCGACATGCTTTATCAGCCATCCAATCAGCCAAAATCGATGCGTATTCAGGGGCCTTACGTCTCGTCGGGTGAGGTTGAAGAGATTACCTCCTTTATCGGTTCACAACATGCGCTGAAGAACATGTATGTGCTTCCCTCCCCTGATATCAACAAAGGTAACGGGATATCATCATCGGGGTATCAGGAAAAAGATGGCAAGGACAGTATGTTTGAGGAGGCGGCAAGGCTTGTGGTGACGCACCAGCAGGCGAGTGTATCGCTGCTGCAAAGGCGTCTCAGATTGGGATTCAGCCGCGCAGGGCGAGTGATGGATCAGCTTGAATTCAGCGGGATTGTCAGTGAGGCAGACGGAAGTAAAGCCAGAGAAGTCCTCATTCAGAATGAAGACTCCCTGGAACTTTTATTGCGTAATCTTGACTGATGAGTTTGTTACACTGATTCAACGCGTACAATTTCCGGAACTGCTTTTTTGATAGCTTGTTCGACACCGGCACGCAGGGTAAGGGTGCTCATGGGGCATGAACCACATGCGCCAAGCAGTTTTACATCAACGGTCATATCTTTGGTAATGCCGACAATCTGGCAATCTCCTCCGTCAACCTGCAGATAGGGACGTACGGTTTCAAGTGCTGCAATAACCCTGTCGTAAAGCGCATCGCTGTTTGGAAGGTAATCCTTGGTGGAGCTCATGGTATAATTGGTTTACAATTGAGTGAAAAAAAGGGCCGTTATCATCTTTACGAAATCTAATATCAAACCTCTTGCGGAAAAAAACAATACGAAATTTATGATTGTTTATTTCCCCGTTCCGCTTCGGTGATGGAAATCCTGCGTGCAACCTCCATTGTGGCTTGATTGATGGCTTTTGATGTCGCCGAATCGGGATGGCTGAGCATATAGGGTGTTCCGTTGTCTCCACCCTCGCGTACAGCACGATCGATCGGAATGGAGCCGAGGAAGGAAAGTCCCTGGGTACGGGCAAATATCTCTCCTCCATGATGTCCGAAAATATAGTCTTTTGTTCCATCCGGCAGTTCGTAATAGCTCATGTTTTCAACCACTCCAAGAATCGGCACATTGACCTTGC
Organism: Pelodictyon phaeoclathratiforme BU-1; assembly: GCF_000020645.1. GTDB lineage: Bacteria > Bacteroidota > Chlorobiia > Chlorobiales > Chlorobiaceae > Chlorobium > Chlorobium phaeoclathratiforme. The sequence goes on along the minus strand of NC_011060.1, from coordinate 2,440,296 downwards.
GGAACATGCTGACAGCCTTCGATACATCAGCAATGGCTACATCCTGCGGTGTTGTAACAATAATGGCGCCAGTCAGGGGAACGGTCTGGGCGATTGTGATCTGGATATCTCCGGTGCCGGGAGGAAGATCGAAGATCAGGTAATCGAGCTCGCTCCAATCTACCTCACTGATAAACTGCTTGATGGCGTTCGAAACCATTGGGCCGCGCCAGATAACCGCCGTATCGGTTTCGATCAGAAAACCGATGGACATCAGTTTGACACCCCATTTTTCCAGTGGGACAAGATGTTTTTCAGTTACTTCCGGTTTGGCATCGAGCAGTCCGAACATGGTTGGAATGCTCGGGCCGTAAAGATCAGCGTCAATCAGGCCAACTTTTGCTCCTGTCTGGGCAAGTGCAATGGAGAGGTTTACGGCGAAGGTTGATTTTCCAACTCCTCCCTTCCCTGATGCGACGGCAATAATGTGTTTTACCTGCTGCAGCGGACGTTCATGCTCGCAGTGATGATGGCCGCAGGATGCATGTGCAGCTTCTCCATTGCCTTGATTATGGCTGCAGGACGCATGTGTTGATTCATCATGATTTGTTGTCATAGCGTGTTCGTTTGAAAATTACAGAAAATAGAGAAATGATATGGTTTGGTTCTGATAGATGCGTTCATTTTTGCATAAAACGCATGGAAATGGGTACTCCCTCCAGGCTGAAATGTTCGCGAAGCTTGTTTTCAAGAAACTTCCTGAAATTGGCCTGAACCAGGAGAGGATCATTGCAGAAAAAGGCAAAGACCGGCCATGCGGCGTTGATCTGGGTCATGTACTTGATCTTGAGCTCTTTGCCCGATTTTGTGGAAGGGTGTGTATGTGAAAGCGCCTCCTCAAGGAATTTGTTGAGCACGCTGGTGCTGATTTTACGGGAGCGGTTTTGGCTGATTTGCTGAGCCGTGTCTATTGCCCGGTAAAGGTTCTTTTTGGTGAGCGCCGAAATAAAGAGGACGGGGACATAGGAGAGGTTGCCCATGTTGGAACGCAGGGTCTCTTCGTAGATCTTGCTTGTTTTTGAATCCTTTTCAATCAGATCCCATTTATTGATCAACAGGAGCGCCCCTTTTTTGCGCTCAACTGCCATATTGATGATTTTCATATCCTGCTTCTCAATGCCTGGCGCAGCATCAAGCATGACGAGTGCAACGTCGCAGCGCTCAATGGCCTTCTCCGTTCTCAGCGAGCTGTAGTACTCAATACCAGCATCGATTTTTGTCCGTTTTCTCAGTCCTGCCGTATCAATGAGAATGAACTCCTGCTGCTTGCGTATGAAGCGGCTGTCGATAGCATCCCGTGTTGTGCCGGGTATGTTGGATACAATGAGGCGGTTTGAGCCGAGCAGGGAGTTGACAAAACTTGATTTCCCGACATTTGGCCTTCCGACAACGGCAAGCTGGATGGCGCTCTCTTTTTCCTGAAGCTGTTTTTCTGTTTCAGGTAACGACTCAAGGATGTCGTCAAGCATATCGGCAACTCCGCTTCCATCTCTTGCTGAAATAAAATAGGGGGCGGTGAAACCGGTTTTGATGAACGACTCTGCGTCCAAAGAGAGTTGCGGGGTTTCGACCTTGTTTACCACAAAGAAAAGCTGCTTGTGCTGGAAGGTTCGCTGCAGCAATCTTCCGAGTTCAAGATCCTCGTAGGAGAGTCCGGCACGTACATCGGTCAAAAAGATAACAATATCGGCATCACGAATAGCCATCAGCGTCTGCTCAAGCATTGCCATGCTGATGGTGTCGCCATCGGCATTATAGCCTCCGGTATCCATCAGGAGAAATTGCTTGCCTTGCCACTCTCCCTCTGCGATGTGCCGATCTCTCGTTACACCGGGGGTAGGATCTACAATGGCGCTTCGTTGGCGCAGAATTCGGTTGAACAGGGTTGATTTGCCGACGTTAGGCCGGCCCACCAGAGCGATTAAAGGCTTCATAAGAACAGATACGGTCTTGGTAAAAAAAATGGCAGAGCTCTGCCAGGGAATTCCCTGTAACAGATATAAGGTATAATTTGTAGAATTAAGTGGAATAATTTACATTGATAAACTTTATTTTTCGGAAAAGTCCAGTTAATCTATAGTAAGAGCATGAGTAAGACGTTAAGTTTTAAAACATATTCGGCAAAGCCTGCAGAGGTCGACAGGAAGTGGTACGTTGTTGATGCCGAGGGTCAGGTATTGGGCAGAATGGCTTCTGAAATTGCAAAGGTCCTCAGGGGCAAGCATAAGCCACAGTTTACGCCGCATATCGATACCGGTGATTTCATTGTGGTAACCAATGCCGAAAAAGTTGCCCTAACCGGCAAAAAAGAGGAGCAGAAGAGCTACTTCTCGCATTCCCAGTATCCGGGTGGTGTCAAGATTGACCATGTCAAGGACCTTCTGAAAAAAAGACCTGAAAGGATTATTGAAAATGCTGTGTGGGGAATGTTGCCGCACAACAATCTCGGCCGTCAGTTGTTCAGAAAACTCAAGGTTTATGCCGGTTCCGAGCACCCGCATGCTTCGCAGGCTCCTGTTGAAATGAAGGTAAACTAAATATTAAAGCATAGGGAATGAAAGAGGTTATCGATACAGTAGGCCGCCGTAAAACCTCGGTGGCTCGAGCTTTTATGATTCCGGGAAAAGGCCGGGTTATTGTCAACAAACTGCCGATTGAAGAGTATTTCAAGGATGAATTCAAGCGCCAGCAAGCCCTTCGGCCTCTCGTTATTACCGAAAGAGCGGAAGAGTTTGATATCAAGATCAATGTTCAGGGTGGCGGTGTAAGTGGTCAGTCCGGCGCAGTCAGCCTTGCCATTGCTCGTGCACTTACCGAATTTGATGAAACCGCCCGTGTTATCCTCAAAACAGAGAAGCTTCTGACAAGGGATCCCCGTATGGTTGAGCGGAAAAAATTCGGACGCAAAAAGGCCCGCAAACGCTTCCAGTTCTCGAAACGTTAATCCGGTGTTATTTCGTTTTATTTCAAAGATACAACTTCGCATATCATGCTATTCTGAAAATCGTTCAGATGAAGCTCTCCGGAAGTGTTCGGCGCCTTGCGCCGGATACCGGGCAGTACAGGCATGATAGAGGAACAACTAAATCACAAAAAAGCACGTATGTCACATTTTCAGCTTGAAGAGATGCTCCGCGCAGGAGTCCATTTCGGTCACCTTGCACGTCGCTGGTGCCCAAAAATGAAGCCGTACATTTTCATGGAAAAAAACGGCGTTCATATTATCGATCTGCAGAAAACCGTCGTTCTTGCCGATGAGGCACTGAAGGCGCTTGAAGCAATTGCACAGACAGGCAGGGAGATCATGTTTGTCGGTACCAAAAAACAGGCCAAACACATTATTGCCGAACAGGCAGAGCGTGCAGGGATGCCTTACGTTTGCGAGCGTTGGCTGGGTGGTATGCTTACCAACTTCCAGACCATTCGGCAGAGTATCCGGCGCATGAACTCCATCGACCGGATGGCGACGGATGGAACGTATGATATGATTACCAAGAAAGAACGCCTGATGCTGGGCCGTGAAAAAGAGAAGCTCATGAGGATTCTCGGTGGTATTGCCACCATGACAAGGCTTCCAGCCGCGCTCTTCATCGTTGACATCAAGAAAGAGCATATTGCCATCAAGGAAGCCCGCTCACTCGGTATTCCCATCATTGCCATGGTCGATACCAACTGCGATCCTGAACTGGTTGATTTCGTCATTCCAGCCAATGACGATGCAATCCGCTCCATTCAGTTGATGGTCAAGGCTGTTGCCGATACCGTCATCAACGCACGGGCGCTGAAAGTGGAAAATGAAGTGCTTGCCGGTATGGATGAAGAGGAAGAGGATGGCGATATCGACGTCGAAAAGGAAGAGATCAGCGAATAATCCGTGTCTATAATCAATAAGAGTGAAATTTCAATGAGCCAGATTTCAGCAAAAGATGTAAAAAATCTTCGTGATATAACAGGTGCAGGCATGATGGACTGCAAAAAAGCCCTTGATGAAACTGGAGGGGATATGCAGCAGGCTATCGATTATCTGCGCAAGAAAGGCGCTGCACTTGCTGCGAAGCGTGCAGACAGGGATGCCAGAGAGGGTATGGTCGAAATTAAAATGACCGCCGACCATAAGGCCGGTATTATTCTTGAACTGAACTGTGAGACCGACTTTGTTGCCCGCGGTGAGGACTTTACCAATTTTACGGTTGCCCTTGGTGAGCTTGCCCTTGCAAAGTGCATCTCATCACCTGAAGCCTTAATGACGCTGACACTTGGCGAAGCGTATGGCGGCGAAACGGTTGATGATGCCATCAAAACCATGACCGGCAAGCTTGGCGAAAAGATCAGCCTCAAACGTCTGGTCTATATTGACGCAGGTGACGGTGTGGTCGAATCCTATGTTCATCCCGGTGCACAGCTTGGCGCAATCATTCATCTTGCTACCGATCAGCCCGATGCTGTTCGCGAACTGGCCAGGGATCTTGCCATGCAGGTCGCCGCAGCAGCTCCGATTGTTGTTGACCGCTCCTTTGTTCCAGCCGATTACATCGCAAAAGAGGCGGAAATTTATCGTCAGCAGGCTCTCGAACAGGGAAAGAAAGAGGCGTTTGTCGACAAGATTGTTCTTGGCAGACTTGAAAAGTATTATCAGGACGTTGTGCTCAGCGAGCAGTTCTTCATCAAGGACAGCACCGTCAAGGTATCTGACGTGCTCAATGAGTTCCGAAAAAAGCATCAAGTAAAGGTTGATGTGATCGGATTTGTCCGCTGCAAGTTGGGAGAGTAAAAAAAAAGCCTCGTTGTTGCGAGGCTTTTTTTTTGTACATAGAATGATGGTTTTGTTTTTTTAAACCTTTCTTCCTGAGGATAAGGATATGCTCCACTACAAGCGCATCTTGCTGAAACTGAGTGGCGAAGCACTTGCCGGAGAGGACGGCTATGGCATTAATTCCGCGATGCTTGAACGGTATGCAGAGGAAATCAAGGAGGCTCGCGAGATGGGCGCCCAGATTGCACTGGTGATTGGCGGAGGCAATATATTTCGTGGCATGTCCGAAGCAGCGGCTAATATGGATCGCGTACAGGCCGACTACATGGGGATGCTCGCAACGGTTATCAATGCCCTTGCATTTCAGGATGCCCTTGAACGAAAAGGAGTCTTTACCCGACTTCAGACAGCCATAAAAATGGAGCAGATGGCAGAACCCTTTATCCGGCGCAGGGCAGTCCGTCATCTTGAAAAGGGGCGGGTTGTTATTTTCGGCGCAGGCACAGGAAACCCCTACTTTACCACCGACACGGCAGCTTCACTGAGGGCCATCGAAATTGAGGCCGATATTATTGTCAAAGGCACACGGGTTCAGGGAGTCTACGATTCCGATCCCGAAAAAAATTCCCATGCAGAGTTTTTTGCGGATATATCCTATCAGGATGTGATCCGAAAAAACCTCAGGGTTATGGATATGACAGCAATCACCCTCTGCAGTGAAAACACGCTGCCCATTGTAGTCATGAACATGAACGAAAAAGGGAATTTGAGCAGACTGCTGCGCGGAGAGAAGGTTGGTTCTTTGGTTCATGGGTGATACCCGCTTTGACAGGGTGGCTTAACAGGGTTCATCATCATCGGCGCCGGGTAGAACGAGCAACCTGAGCGCCGATTGAATCTCCTGCCACTCAAACCCCCGGTTGGAAAGGAAGACTTCAAGTTTTCTTTTCCGATCCGCTTCACTCATCTCACGCAATGAGGCCAATTTTTTTTCTGCCGCCCGATGGCAAAGCGCAACGCTGTCATACTCCTTGAGGAGCTCGCTGATAATGGTTTCAGCAACACCCTTTTTCCTGAGTTCCGCAACAATCTTTAACCTTCCAGAGGGCTTTCTTCTTGACCTGCTTCTGATCACTTCCATGCCGAAAGCATGATCGTCAAGCGCTCCCATCCGGCTCAATTTTTCAATTACCGGTTCGATACCCTCAGCAGAATATCCCTTTTTCAGCAGTTTCCGTTTCAGTTCATCCTTACTGTGGCTGCGCAGTCCAAGCAGTTTAAGGGCAAATGTCATCGCGCCAGGCGCATTGTTGTCGGTCATAATCAGAACCAGGAGAGACTTCGGTTTGTCGGGGCAGCTTCCCCGGCAAATATAACCATATCATGTTAATCAGAAAATCAAGGGCGCTTACCTCATGTCCCGAGGTTGCTGCCGTTGCGAAAATCACACTATACCCTGTGCTTGCCCCATTACTTTCCCGATCCCCAAAGAATACACTATATTGCAGGCGCTTCATCTTCGTCGCAGTTAACCCATTCAATTCAATCACATGGCTCTTACCTGGCTGCATGTTTCGGATTTCCACCTGAGTGACAAAGGCCCTTACAGTCAGGAGGTTATTCTTCGATCCCTTGTCTCTTCAGTCAGGCAGTTCCGCGAAAAAGGGGAGCAAGTCCCGGATCTCATCTTTGCAACCGGTGATATTGCGCAGAACGGAAAGGCAAAAGAGTATGATGCGGCCACAAAATTTTTCGATGATCTGCTCGAAGCTGCGGGGCTCAATCGTGATCGCCTTTTCATAATACCCGGTAACCATGATGTTGACCGCAAGATGGGCAAGGGGCTTGAGCGAACCTTCAATACGAAGGATGACGTTGATGAGTACTTCGATCCTCAGACGCCGACTCCTCACCTGACGCAGAAATTCCAGGCATTTTCATCCTGGTATAACAGCTATTTCAGCGGTATCCGGTCGTTTCCCACAAACACCACATGCAGCCCTGTAGAAATTCTCACAATCAACAACTGTCGTATTGCTGTTTTGCCCCTGAACAGTGCACTCTTCAGCATTGACGATCGTGATGTTGCACAGCTTTTCATAGGGCGTCTCTGCCTTGATAATGCGAGGGAGCAGTTAAAGAGGCAGGCAGCAGCAGAACTTACCATTGCCTTGATTCACCATCCTCTCGATTGGTTAAGCCAGGTGGAGCGACGCAACATAAAAGCGGCTCTTGGCGAATCGGTTGATTTGCTGCTGCATGGTCACTGCCATGAGATCGATGCGGAAAGCATTGCTTCTGCTAATGGTGGGTTCATCAAGCTTGCTGCTGGCGCAGCTTATCAGACACGTAAGTGGCCAAACAGCGCCATGTATGTTACCTTCGAGGGTAATCGGGTGACCATTTTTCCAATTCGCTATGAGGATAGTCCAAATGAAAAGTGGACACTTGATACCAGCGTCTTTCCTTCGCCCTTGTATACCGGAACGTTCTTTTTATCAAAAGGTACATCTGCCGAGTCACCAGAATCTGATAAACTCCATCATCCCTGCAAAGAGCGTTATCAGGCGACTCTCAAAGAGGAGCTCGGTTATATTCGTATGCTTGGTTTGCCGGGTGTCGAGAGCGTCAAAGTCAACCTGAATGACGATACCTTTGTCCCTCTGCGCATGTCCGACAGGCAGGATAAAGGCAATTCAGTTCCTGAAAAGAGTTTTTGGCAAGGGGGTGAGCATATCTTTTCTCCCGATGAGATCATGAAGCGGGCATTTCGCGATCGGAGAGGCTGCCGAATGCTTCTCGTTATCGGTGATCCCGGCTCTGGCAAAACAACACTTCTCAAATATTATGCCCTTCGTGCACTTGAAGACTCTGCGAGGCTTGGTTTTTCCGATCCGGTCAACGTTTTTTATCTGCCACTGAGAGAGCTTTCAAGTCATGCAGGTCACTACGACACCTTGCCGGCAAACCTTGCAAGCTGGTCTGTCATGCAACATCATGCCATCAAGAAAGAGTGTTTTGTTGATTGGTTGCAAAGTGGAACCTCACTTGTCCTGCTTGACGGTCTTGATGAAATCAGCAACACGCAAGAGCGAATTGAGGTATGCAAGTGGATTGATGCGGCCTTGAATACCTTTACTGTCGCCTGTTTTGTGGTCACATCACGAGCGACGGGGTACCGCAAAGATGAAGGAGTTGAGCTTGCGGCAGATTATGAACGGGCCGACGTGCAGGATTTCACTTCGGAACAGCAGGAGCGGTTTTTGAGAAATTGGTTCAAGGCAGCATTTTTGAAAGAGCCTTGTGAAAAGGGATTTGAGGAAGCGGAGTGGCAGGAAAAGCAGCAAAAAGAGGCTGAGGCGCGAACCATCACCATTGTTGAGCATCTTAACGCGGAGAAGAACAAGGGACTGCGGCAGCTTGCGGCTATTCCAATGATTCTGCAGATCATGGCAATTCTGTGGAAGGATAGAGAGTATATGCCGGACAGTCGTGTAAAGCTCTATGAGGCATCACTCGATTATCTGCTTGAATTCCGCGACAAGCGCCGAGGGATTGTCCCACTTCTTTCAGCGCTACGTGCCCGACAGGTGCTTGCTCCGCTTTCGCTCTGGATGCAGGAAAAGCTCAAAAAGGATGAGGCTTCGAGGGTAGAGATGCACAAAAAGATGAAGGAGCAACTTGATAAACAGGATAAGCCGCCCTCGGTTGATGATTTTTGCGACTATCTGGTTAAACGGTCAGGCTTGCTGGTGGAGACGGGAGCACACGATTACCTCTTTCGCCATAAATCATTTCGTGAATATTTGGCAGGAGTTCAACTCGTTACCAAAGTGCGTTCAACCAGGTATCTTGGAAACCTGATTGCAGGCTTTGGCAACGATTGGTGGGATGAACCGATCCGTTTTTTTATTGCACAGGGAGATGAAGAGATCTTCAATCTTTTCATGAAAAAGCTCTTTGACTCGCCAGTCAGTGACGAGCTGACTCCCAAGCAGCAATGGTTGTTGCAGACGCTCATAGAAGAGGCGCCCCTGAAAAAGGTTGATGCACTTTGCACAAAACTGCTTGTCGCCACAAATACGGCAAGTCGTCAGCGGGTGATTCTCGACTGCCTGAAAACCATCGGCAAATCTGCTGCCATCAAAACTTTGGAACAGTTCAAAACCAGAGATCTTGCAAAAAACAAGGATGTTGCCGATCGTGCTGATGAGGTGATGTATACTCTGCAAGAGCTGAAAGATAAAACAGCTCAATCGGGTAATATGGAAAAAGCAGCGCCGAAAACGATTACATCGCAGATCATCAATTTTGAAAACCGGCCAATATCGTTCCGCAACCCCAACGAACACAATGCCGAGTACATCCTGATAAAGAAGGGGAGTTACCTTGACTCGGAGACAAAAAAGCAGAAGAATGCAGAAAAGGATCTCTATTTCGCAAAATATCCGGTAACCAATAAACTCTACCGTTCATTTATTGCTGCGCTTGGGGAATCATCAAAATTACAGGAAGAGCTGAAGAAAATTGCAAAAAACAACAGTTGGGATGCAGGATTTTCCGGCTATTTCAACAAAGGTGAAAACGACCTTGCGGCATTATTTTGTTCGGAGAATGATGAAGACCGGAAATTCGGTGGTGACGATCAGCCGGTTGTTGGCATTACCTGGTATGCCGCTCAAGCCTACTGCCTCTGGCTTTCGCAGTGTGAAGATAAACCAGATTCTTACCGTTTGCCGACGGAAGTTGAGTGGGAGTGGGCCGCAGGAGGCAGGCAGGGAACAATCGGAAAGAAAGTTCGAAAGTATCCCTGGGCAGACGAGAAGCGAGAACCTGACTCGAAATTGCTCAACTATGATGGCAATGTCGGCGCAACCACACCAGTCGGCAGTTATCCCGAAGGAGCAACACCCGAAGGGCTGTACGATATGGCTGGAAACGTATGGGAATGGACGGATAGTTGGTACAATGAAGAGACTTGTTCGAACCGTGTTATTCGTGGCGGGAGCTGGTACTACGATGCCGAGTTCTGTCGGTCGGCGTATCGGTACTTCAACACCCCCGACTACCGGTATAACTACGTTGGCTTCCGCCCTGTTTTCGTCCCGTAGTCAGTTGGCAGCTCATTCCGCACAATCAACAAAACCCACCGCAGGTGGTCCGACGATATTTTTGAAAAAGCGAGTATCTCTTTCAGGGTTATCAAATCAGCCGCTATACGCTTATGCAGATAACACAGCGAAGCCGGATGAATGCCTCTGAACAGAATGATGGTCCATTCCCTCTTCCATCATCCCGGTCTTTTTTCCAAAAAATATACTGCGTGTATTCTACAGTTTTCCGGAGACAGTAAATTTGTTATGAGGGGTCAGCCTCTCTGAAAACGGCCTCCAGGGTCGGGGCTGTGAGAATCGTTTCACTCCAGGCTTCCAGTTCCTCCTCTTTGGCATTCTCTAACTGATCTGATGCCCATTTGGGCAACACGCCAAAGCGGCGTTCAAGTTGCCTTTTCAGTAGGCTGGATTTACCCTCAACACGTCCTTTAGCCATGCCTTTGGCTATGCCAATTCGTTCTACGCTGGTAATGTATTGCACTTTTTCCCTCTCCTCGATTGTTTCAAGTTCTTGCCAGACCTCGCTGTTCAACCACTCCGGCAGTTGCATCAGCCAGTCAATGACATTGAATAAATTGATAACGCGCTGTATATTCCGATGCCGTTCGTACAGTATTCGCAGTAAGCTGAGTTTTGCGTTGTACCGTTCCTGATCCTGCGTTCTGGTTTTTTGTGTCAGGATGTGTGCCGCCGTAATCCATCCAAAAGCGTTATTTGATGCCAGCAGCTCATCGAGTTTGTCTTCATAATCGGTCAGCTTGGCAACCGGGAACTCCAGCGTATGGCGGCATCCCAGCACGGCAAAACCATAAGAGGTGGGTTTCCACTGCTTGTTTTCATCGGCCAGCACCGCCAAACTTGCTACAGGCCGTTTGTAGTATATCCATGATGCCCCTTAAAACAAAATAGTTCAGGTTCCCAGCCCCCTCGACCTCCATTGCAGGGATACCCATTACTTTCCCGATCCCCAAAGAATACACTATATTGCAGGCGCTTCATCTTTGTCGCGGTTAATTCATTCAATTCAATCACATGGCTCTTACCTGGCTGCATGTTTCGGATTTCCACCTGAGTGACAAAGGCCCTTACAGTCAGGAGGTTATTCTTCGATCCCTTGTCTCTTCAGTCAGGCAGTTCCGCGAAAAAGGGGAGCAAGTCCCGGATCTCATCTTTGCAACCGGTGATATTGCGCAGAACGGAAAGGCAAAAGAGTATGACGCGGCCACAATATTTTGTGATGACCTGCTTGAAGCTGCTGGGCTCAATCGTGATCGCCTTTTCATAATACCCGGTAACCATGATGTTGACCGCAAGATGGGCAAGTGGAGCCATCGCAATCTCGATAACGCTGAAGATGCCGACGAGTACTTTGATCCTGACTCAACTTTTCCACAACTGAGGGATAAATTTCAGGCATTCTCGTCATGGTATAACGACTATTTCAAAACCATCCGCTCGTTCCCGACAAACACAACATGCAGTTCGGTAGAACTCGTAACGATCAACGGACTCCGTCTTGCCGTTCTGCCCCTGAACAGTGCCCTCTTCTGCATTGACGATCATGACCATGCAAAGCTCTTCATTGGTTGCCGCTGTTTCGATGCTGCAAAGAAGCAGTTTGAAGCAGCCGATCTCAAAGTTGCCATGATTCATCACCCTCTCGACTGGTTGAGTCCGATAGAGCAGTCAAATATCGAAGCAAAGCTTGAAGAGTCAGTCGATCTTTTGCTTCAGGGGCATTACCATCAAACCTCAACGAAAAGCATTGTTGCCGAAAATGGCGGATATCTGAAGCTTGCTGCAGGAGCTGCATACCAGAAAGGGCAATGGTCAAAGTCCTCCATGTATGCAACTTTCGACGGAAGCGGGGTAACGATTTTCCCCATCCGTTATGAGGGTACTCCTCGTGAAGTCTGGACACTTGATACCAGTCTTTATCCGTTACCATCATATACGAAACAGTTTCCTGTTCCGGGGCGTAATGCTGATCAGCAAGTCAGCTCGCTACCTTTGATCGCTTGTGATAACGGTATGGTTACTGCTTCAGGGCGACCAGAGATAAATAGCTACGAGCGCTACCGTGAATCATTGAGGAACCAGTTCGGAATAGTTGCATCACGCGGGCTCGACAATTATCAGGATATCGAGATTCCACTTGAGGATGTGTTTATCGATCTTCACATCAGTGAGCTGTACGGCAAAGTGGATGCTCATGATAAAGGGCATTCCGTTGAAACGAAAAAAATGTCACAGGATGCACTGCTTCAGGAAATATTTCATGGGAATGCCCGTACCAATGTTCTGCTTCTGATCGGCGATCCAGGCTCTGGCAAGACCACGTTACTGCAGCATTATGCGATGCTCTGCCTCGAAGGTGATCATGGGCGACTTTTTCCCGAAGCTGCCAGCGTCCGGGTTCTGTTTCTTGAATTGCGCAAACTGAATTTTGATGCCCACAATAAACCTGTGCGGTTGGCTGCGCAGATTGTTGAGCTTAACAGGTCGTTATCTCTTGCTGCCGATGAAGCGGAAACATGGTGGCGGGGGATGGGTGAAACGGAGAGGGTTCTTGTTTTGCTTGACGGTCTTGACGAGGTCACTGAACTTGAAAAACGGAAAGCCATCTGCCAATGGATTGACGAAGAAGGTCATGCCTATCCCAATCGTTTTTTTATTGTAACCACACGCAAAACCGGATATGTGACCAGTGATGGCGTTGAACTCATTCAAAGTCACAGGCGGGCTGCTCTGGATGATCTTGAGCCTGACCAGCAATGGGACTTTTTATTGAAGTGGTTCAGGGCTGCTTCGAAATTTGAAAAGGAGCGGGGCTTCACGATACACGATACTACCCCTCCGGACGATAAGGCAAGGGAACTATATGCATATCTCTATCCTCAAGAAGGCGATAAGAGCGAAGAGATGAACAGCGAGGAAACGGAAAAGAAGAAAAAGGGTTTGCAGCAGATTGCAGGTATTCCTCTGCTGTTGAAGCTTATGGCTTTGCTCTACAAGCTGCGGGATTTTAAACCTGATTCCAGAATAGCCTTGTATCGTGTTGTCATCGTGTATCTGCTTCATGGCAGGGATAACGCCCGGCAGATATCGTATGGTATCGATCCGGAACAGTCAGCAACGGTTCTCGGACTTCTTGCCTATACCATGCAAAAAAAAACCTGTCTCGATCTTTCTGAGGGCGAAATGAAAGAGATTATGGAAAGCCGTTTTCAATCGATCAATACAACAGTCGGGCTTGACACGTTTTTCGGTTTTATGGTAAACAGAAGTGGAATTCTGAAACCGAACGGGAAGGCATTCCGATTCTGGCACAAGACGTTTCAGGAATATCTGGCAAGTTTGGAGATGCTGCGTTGCAGCAAATCGGATGCGTTTATCCGCTCGATCGTTCAGCATTATGATGACCGTAAGTGGGAATGGGATGAAACGCTGCGGTTTTATTTCGCCCAGATCGATGCGGATATTTTTGACGGCTTTATGAATCAGTTGTTCAATCCGGAAATAACGACCGATGTGTTGCAACGAAAGTTGCAGTTGATGAAAACCTTGATCCGGGAATCCAGGGAGTGCTCAACCGGGGCGTTATGCCGAAAGCTCAAAGACAGTAAACTTTCACTGGGAGTACAGTGGCATGTGCTTGATTGTCTTGAGGTTATCAATAAGTCTGCTGCACTTGATGCTGTTCGGAATTTTCACGAGCGAGCCAAAAAAATGCAAGAACCTGATAATAACCTGAAACAGCGGGTACTTGATAAAGCTGATGGGCTTATTATCCAACTTGAACGGAGAGCTGGTATCAAGCGTAATCTTCCGCCGAGAGAAAAAGAGAAAACAAACCATGACAGCCAGCCAAAACAACGGCCCCGTATCATCAGCAATACATATGAAGATGGCGTGCAGTACATCCTGATAAGGAAAGGGAGTTACCTTTTCTCGAAAACAAACGAAGAAAAACGTGTAGAAGATCTCTATTTTGCCAAGTGCCCAGTAACCAATAAACTCTACCGCTCATTTATTGCTGCACTTGGGAAAGAGACCGCACTACAGAAAAAAATAAAAGACATTGCACAAAATGACCGATGGGGTACGGATTTTGCCCCATGGCTCAAAAAGGGTAAAAACGACCTTGCTGCATTGTTTCGTTCGGAGAATGATGAAGATCGGAAATTCGGTGGTGACGAACAGCCGGTTGTTGGTATTCCTTGGTACGCCGCCCAGGCCTACTGTCTCTGGCTCTCGCAGCTTGAGGATAGACCAGACTCTTACCGCCTGCCGACGGAAGTTGAGTGGGAGTGGGCCGCAGGGGGACGGCAGGGTGAAGCTGTGCAGAAAGTTCGAGATTATCCTTGGGCAGACGAAAAGGGCGGGCCAAGCGCGACACTGCTCAACTATAATTAGTGGATGAACGAAAAACTGTTATGATATTATAAAATAATAGTTTATATTGTTATTTCATGGTCAAAGATATTTGACGGACCCTGAGCTAAAGCGTAATAATACCCCATTAGAAGCATTTTTGATAGAGAAAAGGTGTTGCAGGGGTGCCCTCAAAGAGAAACAGACTCCAAACTTCGTTTTTTGAAATCCACTATGCGTAGCGTCATCAACCACCAAATGATGTTCGGTCGTACCGATATTTCTGCCATTGTTTTCGATCCGAAATCACGAGATGATATCCCAAAAATCTTGAGGGGCCTTCAGGGCATCTACACCGACGAGGAGTTGCGCAAGCGTGTTTTTGCCATCCTCGAAGAGGTTCGTCCTGAACGGAAAAAAGGAGAAGGAAAAGCTGACCCAAACACAGGGCGTCCCGGTATGGAGCAATGGGCAATTTTGGTACTGGGTGTCGTTCGACTGGGAATCAACGCTGATTACGATCGGCTTCATGAATTGGTCAATCACCACGATACGCTTCGCCAGATGCTTGGTCACAACGATTGGACTGATAAAACATCTTATGAACTCCAGACCATCAAAGATAATGTCCGACTGTTTACCCCCGAATTGCTTGATCGAATCAACCAGGAAATTGTCCGTGCAGGTCATACGTTAGTAAAAAAAAAGAGGAAGAAAATTTCCCTTTAATGGCCCGAGGTGATTCGTTTGTGGTGGAAACCAACGTTCACTTTCCTGCTGATACAAGCCAGTTGTTCGATGCCATTCGCAAAGCCATTGAGGTCTGTGCGAAATGGTCTTTTGATGAAGGATTAAGTCAATGGCGCCAATACGATCATAACATCCGGCATATCAAAAGAATGCGTCGTATTGTGCAACAGCTCAAGCACTCGACATCAAAAAAGCCGGAAAAGAAAGCTCTCAAAGATCAACAAATAAAGCAAGCACTCCTCGATTACCTTGCGGCAGTCGATTATCAGTTACAACGGGCAGTGCGTACCGGCGCAGAACTGGGTGGCTTAAATCCGTTGCGGCTCAGCCAGCTTAACGGCTATATTGCTCATGCTGAGGTACAAATGGGGCAAATTCGTCGTCGGATAAATGACGAGGTTATTCCGCATGCGGAGAAAGTCTTTTCAATTTTTCAGCCACACACCGAGTGGATCAGTAAAGGCAAGGCGGGAGTGCCGGTTGAGTTGGGATTACGGGTCTGTATTATCGAAGATCAGTATCGTTTTATCCTGCATCATCAGGTCATGGAAAAAGTTGTCGATAGCGACATCGCAGTGTCCATTATCGAAGAGACCAAGCAACGTTTTCCAAACTTGCGATCGATCAGCTACGACAAAGGCTTTCATAGCCCGGATAACCAACGCGACCTGAAAGCGCTTCTTGAAAAAGTTGTTATGCCGAAAAAAGGCAAGCTCTCAAAAATCGACAAAGCTCATGAATCCGAGCCGGAATTCAGGAGACTGCGACGGCAGCATTCGGCAGTTGAATCAGCAATCAACGCACTTGAGGTTCACGGCTTGGATATATGCCCTGATGATGGCATCAAAGGATTCAATCGCTATGTTGCCCTTGCAGTGCTGGCTCGCAACATTCATCGTTATGGAGCACTCTTGTACAAGCAGGATGCGAAGCGACATCGAGGGCCCTACAAAAAAGCTGCCTGAGTTCTCTCCCCAAAAAAAGAGTTTTTTACCAATTCGCAGGGAGAGATCCGTTCGTTATGACGCTTCCTGGAGCAAAATTCGGTAGTTTACCCATGGCGTGTCACGATCAGCACAAAAACGCCTTTTGTTGATCATTAAAAATGGTTTTTAATCCGGCGGGAGGTTGTCAAATTTTCAAAAAACAGGGGTTTTCTTTCTGGCACTAATTACAATGTCGGAGAAACAACACCCGTTGGCAGTTATCCAGAAGGAGTAACCCCCGAAGGGCTGTACGATATGGCCGGTAATGTTTGGGAGTGGACAGATAATTTGTGGAATGAAACGGGTTCGCGCCGTGTTGTTCGTGGCGGGGGCTGGGACTACGCGGCCGAGGTCTGTCGGTCGGCGGCTCGGGGCAGCAACACCCCCGACTACCGGCGCAGCTACGTGGTCTTCCGCCCGGTTTTCGTCCCGTAGTCAGTTGGCAGCTCATTCCGACTTTGTTTTTGAGCGAGAGGGCAGTTACAAAATCGTGGTGAACGGCAGTGAGGGACGAACTGCCGTGCGCCATGATTTTCGGTAACCACCGACTACAGAAACGACCACCGCAGGTGGTCCGACGATATTTTTGAAAAAGTGAATATCTCTTCCATGGTTATCAAATCAGCCGCTATACGCTTATGCAGATAACACAGCGAAGCCGGATGAATGCCTCTGAACAGAGTGATGGATCATTCCCTCTTTCATCATCCCAATCTTTTTTCCAAAAAAACACACTGCGTGTATTCTACAGTTTTTCGGAGACTGTAAATTTGTTATGAGGGTCTGCATCTTTGAAAACGGCCTCCAGGGTCGGGGCTGTGAGAATCGTTTCACTCCAGGCTTCCAATTCCTCCTCTTTAGCGCGTTCTAACCGCTCAGATGCCCACTTGGGCAACAGGCCAAAGCGGCGTTCAAGCTGCCTTTTCAGTAACCTGGCTTCGCCCTTTGCTATGCCTTTGGCGATGCCAATTCGTTCTATGCTGGTGATGTATTGCACTTTTTCCCTCTCCTCGATTGTTTCAAGTTCTTGCCAGACCTGACTGTTCAACCATTCTGGCAGTTGCATTAACCAGTCAATGACATTGAATAAATTGATCACCCGTTGTTTATCCCAATGCCGTTCATACAGTATTCGTAGCAGGCGGAGTTTGGCGTTGTACCGTTCCTGATCCTCTGCTCTGGTTTTTTGGGTCAGGATGTGTGCTGCCGTAATCCATCCAAAAGCGTTTTCCGACGCCAGCAGCTCATCCAGTTTTTCCTCATAATCGGTCAGCTTGGCTACCGGAAACTCCAGCGTATGGCGGCATCCCAGTACAGAAAAACCATAAGAGGTGGGTTTCCACTGCTTGTTTTCATCAGCCAACACCGCCAAACTTGCTACAGGCCGTTTGTAGTATATCCATGATGCCCATCAAAACAAAATAGTTCAGGTTCCCAGCCCCCTCGACCTCCATTACAGGGATACCCATTACTTTCCCGATCCCCAAAGAATACACTATATTGCAGGCGCTTCATCTTCGTCGCAGTTAATTCATTCAATTCAATCACATGGCTCTTACCTGGCTGCATGTTTCGGATTTCCACTTGAGCCCTCTCGGATCCTATGACGTTAATCAGGTGCTTAAAGCGCTGGTTGAATCTGTTGAACGATTTCGGCAAACAACAGAGTGGAAACCGGATCTGATTTTTGCTACAGGTGATATCGCAGGAAAGGGAGATGTTGCGATTTTTAAAGGCGGTGACGATGCTCCCGCTACCAAATTTTTTGACAAACTGCTTCAAGCTGCAGGGCAAGGCAGGGAGCGCTTGTTTATTGTTCCAGGCAACCATGATGTTGAGCGAGATCAAGGGCTTGTTCCACCCACCTTTCAAACAGAAGTAGATATTAATAACTACTTTGAGAAAAGTAAGCGTTATCATTTTCTGAAGCTTCAGGCCTTTTCTGAATGGTATAATGATTATTTCGAGGCTGTTAAACCTGAAAGAACTTTTCCCGACAAATCAACTTGTGAACTAATTCCTTACACGCTCAGAAAAAATGATGATGAAGTTTCGCTTAAACTGCTGCTTATCAACAGCGCCCTGTTTTGTGAAGATGCCAGTAAAGACATTGGAAAACTCTGTATTGGTCGTTTTTGTCTTAACCCACTTATAGAGCAACTCGAATCGGAGAGGAAAAAAGGTGACCTCTCGCTTGTGATTGCGATGATACATCATCCGTTTTTTGTGCTCCATACACTCGAGAGCATTGCACTCAAGAATGTTTTGTCCTCACAGGTTGACATTCTCTTGAATGGTCACTTGCATCAGACAGAAGTGAATTTCGGTGAACTGGTAGAGCTTGGTTCGGGGGCTGCATACTTCAGCGCTAATAGCTCAAAAAATGCCATGTATTGCCGGTTTGATGGCAAAAAAATAGAGGTTTATCCAATCTGCTATTATGAAAAGAGTTCTCAATGGTCGGATGATCCCAACGTTTTTTACAAAACCAAAGAGGCAACCAGAAGTTTCGAGATTCTGCGCCTGCGGAATTCCGCCGCACCAGACCCGGTCGTTACAACTGAAACAAATGGACATCCGGAAAATAAATATGGGACGAGTTATCAGGAATTTCTTATAGCGGCATTGGATCACGTGCTTCCAACAGCGGTTCAAGGCTTTTCAGCAAAAGTAAGCCAAATATTTGTTTCGTTGAGTCTTTCTGATACATGGCAGAGTGAAGAGCGTTATTCTCCCGAAACAAAAGTGTATGACAGGCAAAAAGAGGTAGACGGTTTTACTGCAGAAGCCGTTATGCGTGCGGCATTTAAAAAAAATCGCCTTTTGCTTGTCATTGGTGATCCTGGTCAAGGCAAAACAACCCTGCTCCAGCATTATGCACTCTCATGCATCGACAAAGAGCGATGTAAAGATTTTGGTTTTCCCGAACCGGTCATGGTTTTTTATCTCCAATTACGCGACTTGAAAAAAGGAGATACTGGTTATTCAGCACTTCCTGTCAATATTCTGGCATGGGCGCATACTGTTCCATCGTCAGAGAAAGAGAGACCGGAAAATTTAGAAACATTGATTTTCGAATCGCTCTGTCAAAAAAAATCATTGGTTTTACTTGATGGGCTCGATGAAATCAGTGAGCTGGAAGAGAGAAAAGAGGTGTGTGAATGGATCAAGAATACCATTACTGACTTTCCCAAAGCCTGCTTTGTTGTCACCTCACGCCCGACAGGCTACCGTCCCGTTGATGACATTGAGATTCAAATTCCTTTAAAGAGAGCTGATATCCTTGATTTCAAGCCTGTACAACAAAAAACATTTTTACAAAACTGGTTTACTGAAGTCTTTCTCAGCAAAATTCCAACCGACAGTGGAGACACTGAAGATCCGGAATGGGAGAACCGTCAGAAAGAAAAAGCCCTCGATAAAGCAAGTGCTGTTATCAAATTTTTGAACAAGGATGAAAATAAAAGTTTACTGAAGCTGGCCGGAATACCGTTAATGTTGCAGATTATGGCCATGCTCTGGAACGAGGACGATACCTTGCCGGAAAGCCGGGCTACTCTCTATAAAAAAGCACTGGATTATCTCCTTGGTTATCAGTACAAGCGGCGAAACATAGTCCCGAAGCTTCCCGAAGCAGATGCCATTGGAGTTCTCGCTCCAGTTGCACTCTGGATGCAGGAGGAGCTGAAAAAGGACGAAGCCGATCAGGAAGTTATGAAGACAAGAATGCAGAAAGAATTAAACAAGATACCAAAGAAGCAGAAGCCGCCAAAAGCAAAGGCATTCAGTGACGACCTGATTGATCGTGCCGGTTTGTTGGTGAGATATGGTCAGACTGATTATGCCTTTCGTCACAAGTCATTCCGCGAATATCTGACCGGTTTTCAGCTCATGAAAAATCCTGTAATGGATCTCTCCTTACAGAAACTGATTGAGCATTTCAGCGAACCCTTTTGGGAAGAACCCATCCGCTTCTTTTTTGGTCAGATTGATGCAGAGAGCTTCAATACCTTTATGCAAAACTTCTTCGATGTAGTGAGTGAAGAGGTGATTCAGTCAAAACAAGAGCTGTTGCAAACCATCATAGAGGAAACCCCGAAGGAAAAAAGAAAGATTGATACGTTATGTAAAAAGCTTCTGGATTCCGAAACAACACTACGCCGACAGCAGGTGATTCTCGACTGCCTGAAGACAATTGGGAATCCCGAAGCACTCAATACCCTTTATCAGTTCAGAGCAGGAAAACTTGCAAAAAACGATGATGTAGCTGATCGAGCGGAGGAGGTGATTCTTGCTTTCGGCGGCAAAGCGCTTGAGCGAAACATTGAAAAGAGTGTCAGCGGAAATCCTCTCTCTTTCCGGAATTCCAATGAAGAAAACTCAGAGTACATCCTGATACCGGGAGGAAGCTATATTTATTCGGTGACAGAAGAAATTGTGAGTGTGCCGGAACTCTATGTCGCCAAGTATCCGGTAACAAACAAACTCTATCGCTCTTTTATTGCAGCACTTGAGGAATCGGTAGCATTACAGGAAGAGCTGTTCAAAATTGCATTAAACAATACAGAGCATTCAACTGTTGCAAATTTTTTCAAAGAGGGTAAAAACGACCTTGCAGCTTTGTGTCGTTCAACCTATGATGAAGATCGAAAATTCAGCGGCGCCGAACAGCCTGTCGTTGGTATTACATGGTATGCTGCTCAAGCCTACTGTTTTTGGCTCTCACTGTGTGCAGGCAAGCCTGACTCTTATCGCTTGCCAAACGACATCCAGCGGGAGTGGGCGGCAGGTGGAAAACGGGAACCGATACCGCAGAAAGTTCGGGAGTATCCCTGGTCAGATGAGAAGGGTGAACCAACACCAACGTTGGCCAACTTTGGTATGAATGTTGGATATACAACACCCGTTAACCGTTACCCCGAAGGAGCAACTCCGGAAGGTTTGTACGATATGGCAGGTAATGTATGGGAATGGTGCAATGATTCGGTAGGTTCGGACCGTGTGATTCGTGGCGGGAGCTGGAACTACGGTGCCGTGCGCTGTCGGTCGGCGTATCGGAACGGCAACACCCCCGGTCGCCGGCGCAGCGGCGTGGGCTTCCGCCCGGTTTTCGTCCCGTAGTCAGTTGGCAGCTCATTCCGACTTTGTTTTTGAGCGAGAGGTCAGTTACAAAATCGTGGTGAACGGCAGTGAGGGACGAACTGCCGTGCGCCACGATTTTCGGTAACCACCGACAACAGAAATGACCACCGCAGGTGGTCCGACGATATTTTTGAAAAAGCGAGTATCTCTTCCAGGGTTATCAAATCAGCCGCTATACGCTTATGCAGATAAAACTCTTTACCATATCCATCGGTGACAGCGGGGGCGCTTTGCAGGAGATGAACACCTTTCTGAAGGCGCATAAAGTTCTGGAAATCCAGCATAAGCTGATCAGCAACGATAATGGAGCCAACTGGTGTTTTTGTGTGCGTTACATTGAGCAAACATTCAACCCGGCACACGGGAGCAAGGCAAAGGTTGATTACCGTGAGATGCTTGATGAGCCAACATTCCGCAAATTTTCGCATCTGCGTGCAATACGGAAAAAAGTGGCGATAACGGAAGGTGTTGCCGCTTTTATCGTCTTTACCGACGAAGAGCTTGCGGAGCTTGCAAAACTTGAAGAGATCACCATCAAGAGCATGCTTGGTATAAAGGGTATTGGTGAAAAGAAAGTTGAGCGTTTTGCTCACTATTTCATGGATAAGCCGGAAACCAATGAAACGTCAGGGGCAGTTGCTTGAAGAGATTGCTGATCTGAAGAATCTCTATGAGGCATTCTACAAGGCGCAAAAAGGCAAAGTTTCCAAACACTATGTAGGCGCCTATAAGAAGCAGTTGCCGCAAAATTTGCAACGGCTGCAACAGCAACTCTTTTCGGGAGAAGTCGAAACGGGAGGGTATCACACCTTCACTATTTACGATCCCAAAAAACGGCTGATTTGCGCCACCCCTTTTTCGCAGCGGGTTCTGCACCATGCCTTGATGAATGTCTGCCATGCCTCGTTCGAAAAGCAGCAGATTGTCACCAGTTTTGCCAGCCGCCCCGGAAAAGGTACCTATGCGGCGCTCGACAAGGCAAGGGAGTATCATCGCCACTTCCGTTGGTTCTTGAAACTTGATGTTCGCAAATATTTTGAGAGCATTGACCACTCAATTCTGAAACAGCAGCTTTATCGCATGTTCAAAGACAAGAATGTGCTGTTGATGTTCGACAACATAATTGACAGCTACGCTACCGAAGCCGGTAAAAGTGTTCCGATTGGCAACCTGACCAGCCAGTATTTTGCCAACCACTATTTGTTGGTCGCCGATTATTATGTCAAACAAAGACTGTGCATTCCAGCCTATGTCCGCTATATGGACGATATGGTGTTATGGCATCATGATAAAGAGGCATTGCTCGAAGCTGGATACCGCCTTCAGGACTATCTTGCAAGGGAGTTGCGGCTTCAGCTCAAACCCTTTTGTTTGAACGAAAGTAGAAAAGGGTTGCCCTTTTTGGGCTATCTGCTCTTTCCGGGCTCTGTGCGCCTTGCCCGACGAAGCAAAAAACGCTTTATCCAGAAATCCTGGCTTTATGAAGGTTACCTGCAAACAGGGCGATGGTCACAAAAAGAGTTTGCAAACCATGCGATGCCAATGGTCGCTTGTACTGAATACGCCAATGCAAGAGAATTCAGAAAAAATGTGTACTCTGCAATGGTGGCCATTGAAGAAAACGGGCATCAGTCGTGGGTTCGAACCGTGTAATTCGTGGCGGGAGCTGGAACAACGATGCCGAGAACTGTCGGTCGGCGTATCGGAACAACAACACCCCCGACAACCGGAACAACAACGTGGGCTTCCGCCCGGTTTTCGTCCCGTAGCTCAAAAGCAAAGTCGGATGACTGCCTCTGAACAGATTGATGACCCCGCCCCTGTAAGCATCAGGGCAAAAAGAGCCACCACCCATGCCCGGCATTGGTAGGACGAGCCGGATAGCCGTTTCGAAGATGACGGGCATTTTTTTTCAGGATAATTTTCAGGATAAACATATGACAGCAGTTGCAGAACGTATTTTCAAAGATGCTCTTGATTTGCTTCCTGTAGAGAGGGCTGAACTTATCGAAAAACTTTTTCAGAGTTTTGATTGTGCCGCACGCAATGCCGTAGATGCTGCGTGGGCAGAAGAGGTCGAATCTCGATTTGAGGCTTTAGACCGTGGTGAAATCAAAGCTTCATCAGCAGAAGATGTTTTTGCAAGGATCAATCAGAGATGAATATTCTCGTTCTCTCTTCATAACATCCAAATCTCCGTTAACTTGGGCTTTTGGTGCCGCCCACATTTTCGGCATGATCTACAGTGCATCCTGCCATTACTTGCCCATTTCCTAAAGAATACACTATATTGCAGCCACTTCATTTTCGTTGCGGTTAATTCTTTCAATTTCATCACATGGCTCTTACCTGGCTGCATGTTTCGGATTTCCATCTGAGCAATGGTGCTCCTTATGATCAGGTGGTTATACTTCGTGCTCTTGTTGAATCGGTCAGGCGATTCCGTGAAGAAGGGCATGTTCCTGACCTGATTTTTGCAACTGGTGATATTGCGCAAAACGGAAAGGCCAACGAGTATGATGCTGCCACGAAATTTTTCGATGATCTGCTCGAAGCCGCCGCTCTCAATCGCGATCGCCTTTTCATCATTCCCGGCAACCATGATGTTGACCGCAAAATGGGGAAATGGAGTCACCGCCATCTTGATAATGCTGAAGAAGCCGACGAGTACTTTGATCCTGAATCGACTTTTCCACAATTGAGAGATAAGTTTCAAGCATTCTCGTCATGGTATAACGACTATTTCAAAGCCATCCGCTCGTTCCCGACAAACACAACATGCAGTCCGGTAGAACTCGTAACGATCAACGGACTCCGTCTTGCCGTTCTGCCCCTGAACAGTGCGCTCTTCTGTATTGACGATCATGATCATGAGAAGCTCTTCATTGGTTGCCGATGTCTTGATGCGGCAAGGAAGCAGTTTGAAGCAGCCGATCTCAAAGTTGCCTTGATTCATCATCCTCTCGACTGGTTAAGCCCTTTTGAGCAATCAAACATTGAGGCTGTTCTTGAAGAGTCGGTTGATCTCCTGCTTCAAGGGCATTTCCATCAGGTTGCGGTTAAAGGTATTGTGTCAGCCAATGGTGGTTACTTGAAGCTTGCTGCAGGGGCCTCATATCAGACCCGACAGTGGCCAAACACAGCAATGTATGTCACCTTCGAAAACAGCGGGGTAACGATT
The DNA here is from genome assembly GCF_000020645.1 of Pelodictyon phaeoclathratiforme BU-1. Lineage (GTDB taxonomy): Bacteria > Bacteroidota > Chlorobiia > Chlorobiales > Chlorobiaceae > Chlorobium > Chlorobium phaeoclathratiforme. The sequence continues at coordinate 2,415,957 of NC_011060.1, read as the reverse complement.
TTTCCGATACGCTATGAGGACAAACCCGGTGAGAAATGGACGCTCGATACCAGTCTCTATCCTTCTCCATCATATACAGGGAGCTTTGTGCTTCCTCGCCGCCTTGGCACGGGTTATGATAAAGATCTCTTATCAAAATTGAGTGCACCAAAAGCTTTTATAGCTTATTCCTGGGAAGACGATAATCATAAAAAATGGGTTGCCGATCTTGCAACTCGCCTTCGTCACAGTGGTGTTGAAACTATTCTTGATCAATGGCATGCCGTGCCGGGAGATCAGCTTCCGGATTTTATGGAAAAGGAGATCCGCAATAATGATTATGTGCTGATTATTTGCACCCCAAAGTATCGTAGTAAATGCGATAAACGTGATGGTGGCGCCGGGTATGAGGGCGACATTATGACTGCCGAGGTTTTTACAACAAAAAATCATAGAAAATTTATTCCAGTACTTGCGAAAGGGAGCTGGGATGAAAGCGCTCCATCATGGTTGAAAGGTAAATTTTATGTTGATTTAAGCACCCCGGTAGAAGATGAACGCGACTATCCTCGTTTGCTTGCTGCACTCCTTAATTCACATCCCCAACCACCGCCCGTAATGCAACGTATGCCTGAGATTCCTTTCAGGCTACTTTCGACAACGCTACCGATTGTGAAGGTTGAAAATCGCCAGCAATTGTTTCGAAATACGAATGAACAGAATGCAGAGTATATCCTGATCCCGGGTGGGAGTTACCTTTATTCCGCAACAGAGAAGGAGGAACAAGTGTCTGATATTTATTTTGCCAAGTATCCCGTGACCAACCAACGTTATCGTGATTTTATACAATTTTTGCAGTCAGATGGTTCGTCTCAAGGCGTTTCTGTATCGGTCTCATCTATCAGGGAAGAGCTTAAGGCAATTGCAAAACGAAACCTCTGGTGGCCACAGTTGGGAGATTATCTTTATGAGGGTAAAAACGACCTTGCCGCTTTGTTTCGATCAAGTTTCGATGGGGAAGCAAAATTTAAGGGTAATAATCAACCCGTGGTTGGTGTAACTTGGTATGCTGCCCGTGCATACTGTCTGTGGCTTTCAATGCTTGAAGGGAGTACTATGCGTTATAGGCTCCCAACGGAAATTGAGTGGGAGTGGGCTGCAGGAGGAATACGGCAAACGACTCCGCAGAAAGTTCGAGATTATCCCTGGCCGGAAGAAGAAGGAGATATCTCTGTTCGATTGGCCAATTACAATAGTACTGTTGGGGCAACAACACCGGTTGGCAGTTACCCCGATGGAGCAACACCCGAAGGGCTGTACGACATGGCTGGTAACGTATGGGAATGGACGGATAGTTGGTGGGAGGAAAAAAAGCTTTCGCTCCGTGTGCTTCGTGGCGGGTGCTGGCGCTACGATGCCGAGTACTGTCGGTCGGCGTATCGGGGCAGCTGCGCCCCCGGCAACCGGCGCAGCAACGTGGGCTTCCGCCCGGTTTTCGTCCCGTAGTCAGTTGGCAGCTCATTCCGTCTTTGTTTTTGAGCGAGAGGGCAGTTACAAAATCGTGGTGAACGGCAGTGAGGGACGAACTGCCGTGCGCCATGATTTTCGGTAACAACCGACTACAGAAACGACCACCGAAGGTGGTCCGACGATTGGAGCTCTTTCGGCAGTGAATGGCAAAAGAAAAGTGCACCATGCCGCTCAATTATCACAATTCCACTCTGCCATGCAATACTCCCTTTTTCGGGGGCTTTTTCTCTCTCTTCAATTTTACTATATTCCATGCGTCCATGGTGAGCGTGTCGGTCTGGCATTCGTGATGTCCACAAATATTTTTTTTATCAGTTAAGAGTAAAAGAAGATGGCCCGTTATACTCCGGAACAGCTTGTCAAAAGAAATGCTTCTGTTTGGACCGATATTCAGATTATTCTTGCCCCGATCCAATTCCTCTTTTTTGTCGGTGGAGTTACCACTACAGCCCTGTATGCAAACGGTTTGTTTGTCACCAGTTTTTACTGGGTCAGTGTGGTTATTCTTTTTAAAACGCTTTTTTTTGCCCTGCTTTTCATCACTGGTATGTTTTTTGAGAAGGAGGTTTTCGATAAATGGGTTTATTCAAAAGAGTTTCTGTGGGAAGATATCGGGAGCACGATTGCGGCGGCGTTTCATCTGCTCTATTTTGTCATGGCCTACCTTGGTTATCCTGAGCATGTTCTTATCTGGGAAGCCTTTCTCGCCTATTTTACCTATGTGCTCAATGCGCTGCAGTATCTGATCAGGATTATTCTTGAAAAACTCAATGAACGGAAGCTGCGGATTGATGGTCAGATCTGACCGGATATCTCTCTCTTTCTGTCAAGACGCTCAATATCATCATGAAATACCATTTTAGAAAGCTCTGGAATACCATGTTTCTGTTTGTTGGCCCAGCTTGGTATCTCCTCGTATGGATGATCTGGTCTTCGGGTCAGTTGCAGGACATTGGCGACAAGATCTCTTTTCTTGGCATGGTAATCCCCGGTTTTCTGCTTATTTACGGTTCCGGCTTTTTGATTGAGGGGTGGCATGAGAAGAAAAAAAAAGGCAGACAGTGAGGCCGGGGGAGTTCTCTTTTTTTGCTATCGTTATTTTTCAACCATACATGCCGACTTTCGGCGTGAGAAGTTTGATATTTTATGCAGAACCTATGGAATGACGCAGATCTTCAGTGCTCCGTCAAAGAGCAGTGCAGCTCAACCGGGGTACAGACAGAACTTGCAGAGCTGGTCTATGCCTCCCGTCTGCTTGGCAGCGAAAGTTCGCTGGTGATGCATGGCGGGGGGAATACTTCCGTGAAATGTGAGCTGGTTGATATGGTTGGCAACCGGGCTGAAGTGCTGTTGATCAAGGCGAGCGGTGTTGATTTGAGCCGTGTTACCGGTTGTGATTACACGCCACTCCGGCTGGTGCCGTTGCGTAAGCTGGGGGAGCTTTTCAGCCGCAACGATCTGATGAGTGAAGAGGCTCTTCGGCGTTTTTCAACCAAAGAGTTCAAGCATCTCCTGCTCCTGAATATGTTCAGTTTGACTGATCATATGGCCGAGCATCGGTTGACTCCTTCAATTGAGACTCTCCTTCACGCTTTTCTGCCGCATCGCTTTATTTTTCATACTCATTCGTTTGCCCTGCTCACCCTCAGCAATCAGCCCGATGGCGAAAGGCTCTGCCGTGAGACTCTTGGTGAGAGCTTTGGTTCTGTGCCCTATATCAAGCCTGGCCTTGGCCTTGCCCGTTCGGCAGCTCTGGTTTATGAGCAAAACCCGGAGATGAAGGGGCTTGTGTTGCAGAAGCATGGTCTGGTAACGTTTGGCGCTACGGCGAGGGAGGCCTATTGCCGAATGATTGATGCGGTCAGTACGCTTGAAGAGCGGATTGCCGCAGCCGGAAGAAAGACCTTTCCATCCGTCATCTTGCCAGCAGAGATTGCCCCGGTTGAGGTGGTGGCTCCTGTCATCAGGGGCGCCTGTGTTGATGAAAAGGCGCCGGGTACGCGTGAGTACCATCAGTTTATTCTTGATTTCCGTACTTCTCCCGCCATTCTTGACTATGTGAACAGCGCTGATCTTGCTGCCATGAGTCAGAAGGGTTCCATGACCCCTGATTTTATTGTCCGGACGAAAAACAGGCCGCTTGTTGTTCCTGCTCCCGATGCGGGGGATATTGCAGGATTCAAGGTTGCGGTGCATGAGGCTGTGCAGCGTTATTGTCGGGAGTATATCGACTATTTCAATACCCAGCAGCAGGCTGCTGCCGATATGAAGGTAACCATGCTTGATCCACTGCCAAGAGTGGTGCTTGTTCCCGGTCTCGGGCTGTTTGGCCTTGGCAGGAATGCGGAATCGGCTGCAGTTAATGCCGATATTGCAACGGGTACTGCTCTGGCCATTCTTGATGCTGAATCGGTTGGCACCTTTGAATCCATCAGCGATCGTGAAGCTTTTGAGATCGAGTATTGGGATATGGAGCAGGCCAAGATGACCAAGGTTACGCATGATGTTTTTGCCGGTAAAATTGTTATGGTTACCGGGGCGGCAAGTGGTATTGGTCTGGCAACGGCTAAAGCTTTCCGTCAGAGAGGGGCCGAGCTGGTGCTTCTTGATCTGACTCGTGAAGCGCTCGATCGTGCAGCGGAGGAGTTTGGCGGCAATGTTCTTACCCTCACCTGTGACGTAACTTCACGCTCAGATGTTCGTGCAGCTTTCGATGTCGCCTGTCGCCGGTTTGGAGGCGTGGACATTATTGTCTCCAATGTGGGAGCTGCCATCCAGGGGCGCATCGGTGAGGTCTCTGATGAGTTGCTGCGCAAAAGTTTTGAAATAAACTTTTTTTCACACCACTCCATTGCCCAGGAGGCTGTCAGGGTGATGAAACTTCAGGGTACGGGCGGTGTGCTGTTGTTCAATGTTTCAAAACAGGCTGTCAATCCAGGTCCGGACTTTGGCCCTTACGGTCTGGCGAAAGCGGCGACCATGTTTCTTGTACGGCAATATGCGCTTGATCACGGTCGCGATGGTATTCGTTCAAATGGTATCAATGCTGACCGCATTCGCAGTGGTCTGCTTACCGCGGAGATGATCAAAGCCCGCTCAGCGGCACGTGGCTTGAGTGAGAGGGAGTATATGGCCGGAAACCTGCTGCAGCTTGAGGTAACGGCAGAGGATGTTGCCGAGGCATTTGTTCATCTTGCGCTTGAAATCAGGACGACCGGTTCAATTACTACAGTGGATGGCGGTAATATTGCAGCCGCGCTTCGCTGAATGAAGAGAGAAGAGGTATAATAAAAACAACTGAAAAGAGGAGAACCATCATCATGGCGGAATACGATAAAGACAAGCAGGCCAAAGAGTATTATCTCGATACGCCGGTCAATAACTATGGATTTTTTCTTAAGGGGGCACACTCTCTTGATTGGGGAATGAAAAACCGCCTGTCGAGGATTTTCCGGCCAGATACCGGAAAAACGGTGATGCTTGCTATCGATCATGGCTATTTCCAGGGCCCGACTACTGGTCTGGAGCGTCCTGATGTCAATATTGTTCCGCTCATGCCTTACGCCGATGCAATTATGCTGACCCGTGGTATTTTGCGTACCACGGTTCCTCCAACTCTTACCAAGGCGGTCGTCATGCGCTGCAGCGGAGGCCCGAGTATTCTCAAGGAGCTCTCTGATGAAGAGCTTGCTGTTGATATTGAGGATGCCATTCGTATGAACGTTGTGGCAATCACCCTCCAGATATTTATTGGCGGTGAATTTGAGACCCGCTCGATTCACAATATGACAAGGCTTGTTGATATGGGGCTGCGTTATGGCATTCCAACCATGGCGGTGACTGCGGTTGGCAAGGATATGGTGCGCGATGCCAAATATTTCAGACTGGCCTGCAGGATGGCTGCCGAGCTTGGCGCCCAGATTGTTAAAACCTATTATGTGCCTGAAGATTTCGATACCATCACCGCTTCATGTCCGGTGCCGATTGTGATGGCCGGTGGAAAGAAGCTTCCTGAACTCGAAGCGCTTACGATGTCTCGCCGTGCAATTGATGAAGGCGCATCAGGTGTTGATATGGGGCGCAATATTTTCCAGAGTGATGCTCCCCTTGCGATGATGAAAGCGGTCAACAAGGTTGTTCATGAGCAGATGAGTCCGCAGGATGCCTTCGACTATTTCAATACCATAAAGGCTGAAGGATAATTGCAGGGAGTAATGATCATCGCTGCAGCAGGCTTGAGCGCCTGCTGTGGTAGTCTTAGTAGCGTTCGATTTTCTTAATGGGCACCCTTTTGCAGCATCCGGCAGGCCGGAATAGCGGGGGGGGGTATGACGTTTTTCTATGAATACTGAGGATATAAAAGGTTTCTTTGCATCAAGGGAGCAGCTCGATATGGCTGACTACCTGACGCTGGATTACTACCTGGAGTGTGTGGGAGATATAGAGACGGCGCTTGCCCATTTCTGCAGTGAACAATCGACAGCACAGTGGAAACGTGTTGATCATGATGAAGATTTTCGTCCAAAGTATGCCGCCAGGGTGATCAGTCTGACGATAGAGGGGGAGCTTGAGGCTCTCAGCTATCCGGTCGTGCATTTCGAAACAGGCCCTATTCATGCATGCCGCGTCACTATTGCCCACCCGCATCGGAATTTTGGCGCCAAGCTGCCGAATCTGCTCACCGCTGTTTGTGGGGAGGGAGTTTTTTTTACTCCCGGTGTGCCGGTGGTGAAGCTGCTTGATATCGGTTTTCCGGAGGCTTATCTGAGGGCTTTTGATGGCCCCAAATT